>DATIKF010000265.1:0-52906 GCA_035477855.1 Dissulfurispiraceae bacterium | reverse complement strand
CTTGCTGGTAACATTATCATCTGGCAGCGCCCGTAGCTCAGCTGGATAGAGCGCCAGACTACGAATCTGTAGGCCAGGGGTTCGAATCCCTTCGGGCGCGCCACCTGACTGCATGGGGGCTTGCGAGACTTTCGCAAGCCCCCATTTTATTGGATGAAACTGCAAAAAAAACGTTAAACTTTTCACCTGAAGCTCTATTGAGGTAAGCTGAAAAAAAGCACCGAAGTATCCAGTAAAATAAATGATACGGATGTGCAGCAAGCCAGAGGAGTCTGCAAGGGCGGTGTACGAAGGGTATGCTGTTTTGCTCAATCAAATGCGCACAAGAAACTGTTTTCAGGAGAAGCGGGTGAACAAGATCAAGATTGGCATTATTGGCGGTTCGGGCATGAACGATCCGCAGCTCATGGCGGATATGAAGGAGAAAAGTGCAAAAACTCCCTACGGGAAGCCTTCATCTTCTCTCACCACCGGCGTGATAAATGGGGTTGATATTGTCATTCTGGCCCGACATGGCAGGAAACACACAATCTATCCCTCCGCCGTCAACTTCCGTGCAAATATCTCTGCGCTGAAGAAGGAAGGCTGCACGCATATTCTGGCTACCACTGCCGTCGGCTCTCTTCGGGATACGATCAAGCCGTGCGATATCGTATTTGTGGACCAGTTTATCGATTTTACAAAGCACCGGATGCTGACGTTTCATGAGAAAGAGGTGGTGCATACCCCTATGTCTGAACCTTTCTGTGGTGATCTGCGGAAGCTTCTGGTGAAGTCGGCCAAAGAGATGAAGATTCGACATCATGCGAAAGGCACGGTTATCACGATTGAAGGCCCCCGGTTTTCGACGAAGGCGGAGTCGCACCTTTTCCGGATGTGGGGTGCCGATGTGATTAACATGTCTACTGTCCCTGAGGTTATTCTGGCGCGGGAGGCCGGCATCTGTTACCAGACCATTGCCATGTCGACCGATTACGACTGCTGGAAGGAAGGCGAAGAGCCGGTTACTTGGGAAATGATTCTTGAAATCATGAAAAAGAATGCTCATGAGGTAAAAGAGCTGCTGCTCCGGACGATTCCAAAGATTGGCGCTGCTGCCTGCTCATGCAGGGGGCAGGAGGTTCAATGACTATCAAGGAAAGAATCAGAACCATTCCGGATCATCCGAAAAAAGGCATCATGTTTCGCGACATCACAACGCTTATCAAGGACCCGGTCGGCTTCCGGCTTGTAATCGACAATTTTACCGGGCGGTACAGCAAGGGTGATGTACCCTTTGACATTATCGTCGGCATAGAGTCCCGAGGTTTTATCATCGGTGGCGCACTCGCGTACACACTCGGAAAGGGGTTCGTGCCGGTTCGCAAAAAGGGGAAGTTGCCGGCTGAAACCGTAGAGCATGAATACGAACTTGAGTACGGTACCGATACGGTAGAAATGCATACCGACGCTCTTATTCGAGGAGCAAAGGTTCTGCTTGTCGACGATCTTATTGCTACCGGAGGGACAGCGCTTGCGGCAGCTGCGCTGGTCGAAAAGCTCGGGGCAACGGTGTCAGAAATGGCGTTTATTGTGAATCTGCCCGATGTCGGTGGCGCCGCAAAACTCATGGGAAAAGGGTATAGTTTCTATGCGCTGACTGAGTTTGAAGGGGATTAATACCCCCTTTTTTTCTTGATTTCTTGACAGTTATCCTCTCTCTTTGATAATCTATTCAATCTTTAATCTTAGATAGAGAGGGGTGAATATACAGATGCCCTCTGTAAAAGTGAAGGATCCTGAATCGTTCGACTTTGCGATGAAGCAGTTCAAGAAGCAGTGCGAACGTGAAGGAATTCTGTCAGAGGTAAAAAAACGGGAGTCATACGACAAGCCCAGCGTGAAAAAAAAGAAAAAAATCATCGCTGCCCGTAAAAAAGCCGCCAAACGTTCCAAATTCTCCTCATCGAGATCGAGGTAGTCATGCCGGTCATCGATACACTTTCTGCAGACCTCAAAGAGGCCTTGAAAGCGCGGAATGAGATAAAGCTCTCGACGCTCCGTTTGATCAAGGCCTCTCTCAAAAATAAAGAAATCGAAAATATGTCGGTGCTGACCCATGACGAAATAGTCGCGGTGTTGTCAACCATGGCCAAGCAGCGGCGTGAATCGATCGAACAGTATACCGCTGCGGGTCGCCTTGAACTCGCCTCACGGGAAGAGCAGGAACTCTCCATCATTCAGTCGTATCTGCCGAAGCAACTTGCGCCGGAAGAACTTGATGCGGTCATTCGCACCGTGATTCTGGAGTCAGGTGCAACATCCACGAACGATATGGGAAAAGTCATGAAAGCCCTGGTGCCGAAGGTGAAAGGCATCGCTGACGGCAAATTGGTCAACCAGCGGGTGCGGGATCTTCTTCAGTAGTTTTTCTTCTCGGGACAGCCAGGGGTAAATTCAGAAAGGGGCTTGCATGAACGTAGCTGATTTTTTTTCCAAAGCAATAACAGTCGGGATTGAACATGATCCGCGCGGTCCGGAAGCGGTCCGGCTTGAACTTGCGAGGGTCAGAAAAGAATATGATGAAATGAAGCAGAAAGAGCGGGATTACTTCGACTCCGATCGTCTGGAGAACCCTTATTCTGATTCGCGGCTGCTTGCCGGGACTGCCTCAATTGAGGTGAAGACGGTCTTGCTTGGGATTGACATAGATACCGGGGAGTTGTTGCTTGCAGACCGGCTGAAAGAGCGCGGAGTGCCGATAGATTTGGTGGTTTCTCATCATCCGGGCGGACGGGCGCTTGCGAATCTTTCAGCTGTAATGGCGATGCAGGCTGGTATTGTCAGCAGCTTTGGTGTTCCGATCAATATTGCCGAGGGCGTGATGGAAAGCAGGATGAATGAAATCAGCCGCCGGGTAATGCCGATTAACCACACACGCGTCTCCGATGCGGCAAAGATTCTGAACCTGCCATTCTGCTGTCTCCACACTCCTGCGGACAATATGGTTGCTACGTATCTTCAGCGGATTTTCGAGGACAAGAAACCCCATTCTCTTGATGATGTTGTTGAGCTTTTGCTCGAAATTCCGGAGTATCAGGAGGCTGCAAAGGTGAATGCGGGGCCGCGTGTATTCCTTGGCTCCAAGAAACGCACAGCCGGCAGGATTTTCGTCGACATGACCGGCGGAACCGAGGGGTCCAAGGATATTTTTGAGAGTCTCTCTCTGGGCGGAGTCAACACCATCGTCGGCATGCACCTGAGCGAGGAACACCGCAAGGAAGCTGAGCAGCGCCATCTGAATGTCGTTATTGCCGGACATATTGCCAGTGACAACCTGGGAATTAATCTCCTGCTTGATGCTATTCTGAAAGACGAACAGATAACCGTGCTTGAATGCTCCGGCTTCCGGAGATTTCCGCGAGGCTGAAATTATTGTTGCGGAGTGGTGAACTGACGGGTATACATGAGAACTGACAATGTCACGGAAGAAATACGCTCTCGCATCGACATTGTCGATCTCGTGAGCCAGTATGTCGAGCTGAAGCGGGCAGGCCAGAATTTCAAGGGTCTCTGCCCGTTTCATTCAGAGAAGACCCCCTCGTTCACGGTAAACCCGTCCCGGCAGATTTTCCACTGTTTCGGCTGCAACAAGGGCGGAGATATTTTTACCTTTCTCATGGAGCGTGAGAACCTTTCATTTCAGGAAGTGCTTGCGTCGCTTGCGGAGATGGCCGGGGTTTCTCTTGAGCGTTCGCATGGCCCGCGGGTTCAGCGGAGCGAAAAAGATGCCCTCCTGTCGATTCAAAAGGCTGCCCTTGCTTTTTTTCGTGAGGAGCATGCCAGGTCGGCAATATCGCAGCAGTATGTAAAGGAACGGGGTCTGAATGCCGAAATTGCGGATCGTTTTGCTCTTGGCTATACGGGCAATTCCCGGGATGGTCTTTACGGGTATCTTAAAAAAACAGGGTTCGCAGAAGCCCAGACAAAGGCGTCCGGACTCGTACATTTCGGCGAGCGAGGACCATTCGATTTTTTCCGAGACCGTCTGATATTCCCTATCCAGGATCTGCAAGGGCGCGTCATCGCGTTTGGCGGACGGATTATGAGTGCAGCAAAAGATCTGCCTAAATATATCAATTCTCCGGAGAGCACCCTCTTTAAAAAAAGCGATACCGTGTACGGTCTTCATCTGGCAAAGCAGGCGATCAGTGAAAAGGGGTATGCGCTTATTACGGAAGGGTATCTTGACACCATAATCTGTCATCAGTTCGGCTTCCCGCATGCTGTTGCACCGCTCGGCACGGCACTGACAGCGGGCCATGTCAAGAAGCTCCGCCGATTTGCGGGTAAGGCAGTTTTCGTGTTCGACGGCGATAAGGCAGGAATTGCAGCAGCCCGGCGTGCGGTGGACATTGCGTTCCATGACGGCATGACGGTCAAGATAGCGCTTCTCCCGCAGGGGGAAGACCCGGATACCCTGCTGAGAAAGCAGGGGGACGTTGCGTTCAGAAAATATCTCGGAGCTGCGCTCTCGCCGGTCGAGTTCATTCTGCAACAGTACGGGCGCAATATGCTTGACGGTGTGCGGGCTGTGCTTCAACTGCTTGCTGTTTGTCCGGATGGGCTGATTCGCGATGCATCACTCAGAGAACTTTCGGAACGTTCCCGCATCCATGAAGCCACCGTGCGTGAAGAACTCAGGACGCTGATGCGCGCTGTTCGCGCTCCATACTCCGAAGAGGCCGAAAAAGTTCCGGCTTTGCGACCTTTGCCGCTCGGAGCGCGGCACCGGGAGGAAGAGGTTCTGCTCTCTGTTGCTCTTGCAGTCCCGGAGAAGCGTGAACAGATCCTCAAAATGCTTGAGATGGAAACTATTGAGGATGGTATTATACGGGGAATATTCGAAAAGATGCATTCTCTGGCTGCTGAAGGGGAATTGCAGGGTTTGCATGAACATATCCTTGCACAGTGCTCCCCTGATGAGCAGGCAACGGTATCACGTTTGCTGATGCAGCACCATGCTGATGAAGAGAGCATCGACAAGACGATTGCCGACTGTGGCAGGGGGATAGCAATACGTTTGATTGCGCGGCAGATTCATGCAGCGGAAGCCGCTCAGGATGAACATTTGCTCAGGAAGCTCTATGAAGAGAAAAAGCGGTTACAGCACGGGCGGCGATAAAGGAGACGAAAACACTTTTCGGCGGGGTGACATCTTGAGAGAACCTTTTGGATCATACAGGGACGATTTCAAACAGGATGATTCGCGTGATGATGACAAGAGACTTTCAGAGGAGCGGGCGCTTCAGCATTATGAGGTGCCCGGGGATGAAGAAGGGGAACAGGAAGCCGCAGCTGCATATTCCTATCAGGAGGAGTTTGACCCGCTTAAGGCATACCTGAAAGGAATCAGTGCAATCCCGCTCTTGACCAAGGAGGGGGAGGTTGAGATCGCACGGCACATTGAATGCGGCAAACGCATTTTTCTGCGTGAACTTCTCACCATTCCCTTTGTCCTTGACAAGCTTTCCGTTCTCGGCAACCTCGTTGGGCGTGGAGATGCCCCGTTTATCGAATTGATTCAGGATGCCGATGAATTAAGCGATAAGGATCTGCTGACGGAAAAGGATCGTTTCGCCAGGAGCATTCAGGAGATAGCGGCGCTTTCCAGAAAACGTCAGCGTATGGCCATTGAGCGGCGTGGTGTTGTTACCGTCAAGATAGTACGAGCGGGGCGGACGAAATCTTCGGAGCCGCTCGACCGCATAACCGATCAGATTCTGGCGGCCGTGTTGGATCTAAAGCTCAAAGACGTTGTTCTTTCCGCATTTTGTGAAGAAGTGCGAAGGATGTACAGCGACCTGGTTTCTGCCGAGCGTGCGCTGGTCTGCCTGCGCAAAGAGAAAGCTCCGAGAGCGGCGCTCCGCAAACGGCGGGATGAAATCCTGGCACTTGAGGGAGCTGCGGGTATTTCTGCTGCAGAACTGCATGCCGTGCTGCAGCGACTGCATAAGGCTGAAACGGGTGTGAATCAGGCGAAAGGCAAGCTTGTTGAAGCAAACCTCCGTCTTGTCATCAGCGTGGCAAAACGGTATATCGGCAAGGGCCTTAGTCTGAGTGACCTGATACAGGAAGGCAATATCGGCCTTATGCGCGCGGTCGATAAGTTCGAATATCAGCGTGGTTACAAGTTCAGCACCTATGCTACCTGGTGGATCCGGCAGTCGATCAGCCGGTCGTTGGCCGATCAGTCCCGTACGATCAGAATCCCTGTGCATATGATTGAAAACATGAACCGGGTCAACCGGGCCGCGAAGGAGCTTGTTCAGGAAAGCGGCAGCGAGCCGGGAGTCGATGAGATTGCAAAGCGTTCAAGTATGCCGGTGGACAAGGTTCGCACGATCATGAAGATATCCAAGGAGCCTATCTCCATCGAAATGCCGATTGGCGATGATGAGGATACGATGCTTCGCGATTTTCTTGAGGACAAATCGCACATGTCGCCTCTGGAAATGGCAATTCTTAAAGATTTGCGAGTCAGCATTGAAAAAGTGCTGACGACTCTTTCCGAAAAGGAAGCGAACATCATTCGGCGGCGGTTTGGCATCGGCGAGGATGGTCCGCAGACCCTCGAAGAGGTCGGTCAGGAATTTGAGGTGACGCGTGAGCGTATTCGACAGATAGAAGTTAAGGCGATACGCAAGTTGAAGCATCCTTCACGCAGCATCTGGCTGAAGGATTTCCTGAGTCGCTCTTGACTCGATCGAGAATAGCCAAGTATAGTTAATTCCTGCACGCGTGATGGACTGTCAAGCAGGGCGGTGTTAAAATGGATGTCCCCGCGTCTCGTTGCCCCATGCAGTACAGCAGGGCCCATAGCTCAGTTGGTAGAGCTACCGGCTCATAACCGGTTGGTCCCAGGTTCGAGCCCTGGTGGGCCCACTCATTGCCGCTGCGGCACACAAGTGCTGCGGACAGCACTACAGAAAGGGGTCCCTGTGAACGATCAACTGCAGCTCCTGATTGCGCTCCAGAAAGTCGACACCACTATTCTTGCCGCTATTCGCGAGGTGGAGTTGCTGCCTGCGCGTCTTGTCAATCACGAAGCTGTCTTCAAGAATGCTGAAAGCGAATGTTCGCGTGCAGAAATCGTTCTTGCTGATTCTGCGGAAAAGAAGCGCGGCAAGGAACGGGAGATTAGCGAAGCAAAAGATCGCAGCGTGAAGCTGAAAGCCCGCACGTCTGAAATCAAGAAAAATACCGAGTATCAGGCGAATCTTGCTGAAGTTGATCGAGCTGAAGCGGGCATCAATAGTCTGGAGGCTGCGCTGGCACAGATTCTTGCCGGCGCTGAAACCGCCAGGCAGACGATTGCTGCGCAGAAAACACGGATTGAGCAGGAACAGTCTGCTCTTGAGACCGTACGTCAGGAGATTGCAGCCGAGGCGACCGGCAAGAACGAGGAGATTAAGCGCTTAAAGTCTGAACGGAAAAAGATTGTCCTGCAGCTTGAGCCTGAGGTGAATGATCATTATATGACTCTTATGCGCATGCATCGCGGCATAGCCGTGACGGAAGCGAAAAACGCGATTTGTCAGGGTTGTAACCTTCACATTCCTCCGCAACTCTATGTTGAAATCAAGAGTGGCGATGCCATTGAAACCTGTCCCGAGTGTCGGCGCATTCTCTATCATGTCCGCCCCGAAGGCAACGGACTCTCCGCTGCCTCAGCTGTTTCAGAGACGCGTGCTTCAGACTGATGTCTGCGTACGGTGCTTTTTCCGTTGTTGTTCGACATCTTTTGCAGTTCCCGAAAGCTTTCTTTCAAGTATGTGCGTATTCATCAATATGTTCGCAGTGAAAGGGTTCAGCAGCCAAATGATGTTCCCGATCATGTTTGCAAGCAAAACCTATTTGCATATAAAGAAAACTTATGATACACTGGAAAGCACATGAGTATGGAAGATCATAAGCTCAAGGTTTTCTGCACGGTTGCGGAGACCAAAAGTTTCTCCAAGACCTCAGAGATAATTCATCTGACACAGCCTGCGGTGAGTTTACAGATACAGGCGCTGGAGGAGGTCTATGAAACCAAGCTGTTTGACCGCTCAAGCGGCGCCATCAGTCTAACCCCATCCGGAGAAATCCTCTACAGATATGCAAAAGAGATTCTGGCGCTTTACGCCAAAGCCGAGAAAGACATCGGAAAGATTACCGGACTGATCAAGGGGAGCATCAAGATTGGTACCGGAACGACGGTAGGCAATTATATCCTTCCGAGCGTTATTGTTGACTTTAAAAAGACGCATCCGAAGATCAAGATCCATGTCGTTATCGGCAATACGAAGCGCATTGTCGAGCTGCTGAATTCAGGCGTTATAGACTTCGGCATTCTTTGCGATACGAAACCGAGCAGCAAACTGGTGGTTGAACCGCTGGTCACAGACGAACTCTTTATCATTGCCCCGCCGTTTCACCTCTGGGCCAAGAAAAAGGTAATCTCGATTGTCGAGGTGGCCAAGGAACCCTGCGTTCTGCGCGAGGAAGGGTCAGCAACGCGCGAGATTTTTGAGCGGTACTTTTCTGATCACGGGTTCAGCGTGAACGATATTCCGGTTGCCCTCATTCTTGGCAGCATCGGGTCTGTGAAAGAGGCTGTTGAACGCGGGATGGGCGTGTCGATTGCCTCAAAGTGGGCAATACGGAAAGAGATCAAGAACGGCACTCTCAAGATGCTGGTGCCGAAAGAGGGACGTATTCAGCGCAAATTTTCCCTTGTCATGCAGAAGAACTCGGTTTTGACGCATGCTGTAGATGAATTCGTTTCGTATCTCAGGGCCTATCCGTACGAAAATCTCTCCCTCGATTGCAAACCGTAATTTCTTTCTGACAAGGATTTCCCTTGCCGCGCCTCTGTTCAGCGGGAGCATTTCCCCCCCGTGAGTCAGCCGCAGCGATTGTTCCAGGCGAAGACCGGATGAAGCAGTGTTTTGTGCTACGAGATGATTCTGATTGTGCCCGTGCCTTCGGTGACAGAACCAATGACTGCATGAAAAACACCAGCCTCCGCGAATAGCGGCAGGGAAGTTTCAGTTGCGGCGAGGAGCAGTCCGCCGGATGTCTGGGGATCTGCAAGCATCAGCTTCATTTCATCGCTCAATGCGTCTGAAAAAGAAAGTTTGGAAGCAAGGTAGGAAAGGTTTTTGTACGCACCCTCAGCCACCATGCCGCCGTCTATCAGCTGCCAGGCGGCCGGTATCACCGGCACCGAGTCCGCATATATCACAAAATCAACTGAGGATTTTCGCACCATGGTATGAGCATGTCCGAGGAGGCCGAAGCCGGTAACGTCTGTGCATGCTGCGGCATGCGCCTTCAAAGCGCATTCTGATGCCCGTCTGTTCAGGGTGAGCATCCAGCGGACTGCTTCCTCAACATCATCGGGCTGCGCTTTGCCTCCCTTGAGCGCTGTCGTGATGATGCCTATCCCGAGAGGCTTTGTGAGAATGAGGATATCTCCGGGTCGGGCGCCGCAAACCCTCAGGATCTGCTTCGGATTGCCGGTACCTGTTACCGCAAGACCGAACTTAATCTCGCTGTCGTCGAAACTGTGACCGCCGACAAGCAGTGCATCTGCGTCTTTCAGGGTTGCTGTAGCTCCGCGAAGGATTTCGCGCAGAATCTGCGGCTCGCATGAGCACACAGGATAGCCTGCAATTGCAAGCGCGGTGAGCGGTTTCCCGCCCATGGCATACACATCGCTGACAGCATTTGCCGCGCTGATGGCACCAAACGTGAAGGGATCATCAACTACAGGGGCGATGACGTCAACGGTCTCAATGAGCGCGGTTCCGTTATGGACGAAAACACCCGCATCATCGCCCGGACCGACAAGAAGACCGGGGGCGCTGCTGATTTCAAGACCACTGAGAATATCTTCCAGGTCCGCCGGACCTATCTTTGCCGCTCAGCCGGCCGCTTTCGCTTTTTCAGTAAGGCGATAGTTCATTCAGCTAGTATACCTGAGCGGCAGACGCTTGAGAATGCGGTTACCGGCCGAATGTTGAGCGAAGCAGGTCGGTAACTCGAGCTGCCGGATCGGTCCGAATACGCTTTTCTTCCTGCCCGACTATGGTGAAGAGACCGTCGAGAGCCTTGCCGGTTACATATGAATCCAGATCGACCGACTCTTTTTTGAGCAAGGGAACCGAGTCAGCCTTCTGCAAAAGGTTTTTGTATGCTCTTGTCGATCCGACGTCGTCAAGACTTTTGGAGATGATCGGCTTGAACGCATCAGTCAGTTTTCCTGATGCTTTGGAGCGGAAGAATTCCGTGGCAGCAGTATCGTTGCCCGACAGGATTTTGCGTGCATCTTCAATGGTCATCTGCCTGATGGAATCGGCAAAAATGGCTCCTGCCTGCGGAGCGGCCTTTTCGGCGGCCCGGTTCATGCTCAGCACAAACTCATCGACCTCTTTCTTATATCCGACCATGCTGAGCGTATCAGCAACTTTGCGCATTTTTTCGGGCATCAGAATCCGGATGAGCTGATTGCCGAAATACCCGTCTGTACGCCCGACATTCTTCACAGCATTTTCAGTTCCGACGGAGAGCGCCTCTTTGAGGCCTTTCGCGATGTTCGTATCGCTTTGTTTTGCAGGGGCAGCCGGAGCTTGCTGCCACAGATTGTCAAGGAATGACGCAGCCTGTACCGGCATAACGCAGGCGCAAAACATGAAAATTGCGGTGCTGACAGTGCAAACAATTTTTTTCATGCGAGCCTATCCTTTCAACTCTGCCGTGCAGTTCGGGCAGCGCACCGCCTTTATCGCTATCGTCGAGCAGCAGAACGGACACTCTTTTGTTGTCGGTTCCGCCGGCGCGGTTTCCTGCTTACGCTTCAAGGAATTCAGTGAACGGATAACCATGAATATCGCAAATGCGAGAATGATGAAATTGATAACCGTGTTGATGAACAGCCCGATGTTCATCGTAACAGCACCGGCCTTCTTTGCATCGGCAATCGTCAGATACGGCCCCGGCAGCGTTGAACTTTCTTTCAAAACCATGAAGATGTTTGAGAAGTCGGTCTTCCCGAGAAGCAGACCGATTGGCGGCATTATCACGTCGGCTACCAGCGAATTCACGATGCCCCCGAACGCAGCACCGATGATAATACCGACTGCCATATCGACGACATTTCCGCGCAGAGCAAACTCCTTGAAATCTTTCAGCATATCCACTCCTGAGCCGGATTAATTTATCTTTACCTTACCATGGAGTGCCCTGTCAGTCAAGGCATATCAGTCGCTTGTTGCGGAGTAAGTGCCCTGACTTGCAGCATAAACAACTCAAGTGGTAGGATAAACAGCTATGTCTATTGACTATAAAAACACTCTCCATCTGCCGCTAACCGACTTCCCCATGAAGGCAAACCTCAGCCGGCGGGAGCCGGAAATCCTCCTGTACTGGGAGGAGCAGCGCATTTATGAAAAAATGCAGGAAGCAAACCGCGGCAAAAAAACCTATATTCTGCATGACGGGCCGCCGTATGCAAACGGCAATATCCATATCGGTCATGCGCTGAACAAGATACTCAAGGACATCATCGTCAAATACAAGGCAATGCAGGGCTATTATGCCCCGTATGTGCCCGGCTGGGACTGCCACGGTCTGCCGATTGAACTCCAGGTGGACAAGAATCTCGGCGATAAAAAAGAGAGCTTTGACGTGCTTAAAAAGCGGCAGCTCTGCCGCGAATATGCCGAAAAGTACGTCGGCATCCAGAGTGAAGAATTTCGGCGCCTTGGTGTATTCGGCGACTGGTTCAACCCATATCTGACGCTCTCCAATTCCTATGAAGCCTCTATTGTCAGGGAGTTTTTCCGGTTTGTCCGGCGCGGTTCCGTTTACAAAGGGAAAAAACCGGTACACTGGTGCCCGTCATGCGTGACGGCGCTTGCCGAGGCGGAAGTCGAATACAACGACAAAGAATCGCCGTCGGTATTCGTCGCATTCCCGGTTGCCGCGGCGGATGCGGTTCGCCTTGTGCCGCAGGGTGCGGGGAAACAGGTTGCTATCGTCATCTGGACGACGACCCCCTGGACGCTTCCTGCCAACCTCGCACTTGCAGTGCATCCCGAGCTTGTGTATGCCGCAGTTGCTCAGGGAGACCGGATCCTGATTGTTGCCGAAGATAACCTGCCGATGCTCGCCGGCCGCATAGGCTTCACGGGCGAGGTGCTTGTCCGCGTCGCCGGCCGGGAGCTCGAAGGGACAAAGGCACAGCATCCGTTTATCGACCGCGAATCCCGCGTCATTGCCGGCGAATTTGTCACCACAGGAGAAGGCAGCGGCATTGTTCATATTGCACCCGGCCACGGCGAGGACGACTATGATGCCGGGCTCCGGCATGGTCTCGAAATCTATGCGCCGGTAAATGATCATGGCAAGTTTACCAAAGAGGTTCCTGAGTTTGCCGGGCAGTTTGTTTTCAAGGCGAATGAAGGAATTATCGCTTTGCTGCGTGAAAAGAATGCCCTGCTCGGCACCGATAAGATTCAGCACTCCTATCCGCACTGCTGGCGCTGCAAGAAGCCGGTTATCTTTCGTGCAACAGCACAGTGGTTTATTTCGATGGAGAAAAATGATCTTCGCAGGAAGTGCCTGAACGGGATTCAGCAAACCACATGGATTCCGGCATGGGGAAGAGAGCGCATCAATAACATGGTCGTCAATCGTCCGGACTGGTGCATCTCGCGACAGCGCTCGTGGGGAGTCCCGATTACGCTTATTACCTGCGAGGATTGCGGCACGTTCATTCAGGACGATGCGCTGTTCGATCGCATCACCGACATGACGGCAACCGGAGGCTCGGACACCTGGTTTGCCATGGACGTTCATGAGCTGCTCGGAAAGCCCTGCCAATGCGCCAAATGCGGCGGCTCGACGTTCAAAAAGGAAATGGATATTCTCGATGTCTGGTTTGATTCCGGCGTCAGCCATGCCGCCGTTGTTGAGCAGGACGATCGTCTGAGCTGGCCCGCGGACCTGTACCTTGAAGGCAGCGACCAGCATCGCGGGTGGTTCCAGAGTTCGCTGCTGGCTTCGGTCGGAACGCGGGATCAGGCTCCCTATCGGGCTGTTTTGACGCACGGGTTTACCGTGGACGGACAAGGCAAGAAGATGTCGAAGTCTCTTGGCAATGTCATTGCTCCGCAGGAGATCATCAAGCAGAACGGAGCTGAGATTATCCGCCTCTGGGTTTCTGCTGAAGACTATAAGGACGATATCAAGCTCTCCAAAGAGATTGTGAGCCGTCTTATTGAAGCGTACCGCAAAATCCGCAACACCATGCGCTATCTTCATGGCAATATTGCGGACTTCGACTATTGCGACTACCGTGCCGATCTCCTTGAAATCGACCGCTGGATGCTTTCCAAATTCAATGGGCTTATCAAGCGTGTAACTTCGGCATATGAGCGTTTCGACTTTCACGAGGTCTTTCACGCCGTATATAACTTCTGTGTTGTGGAGGTGAGCTCGTTCTATCTCGACATTTTGAAAGATCGCGTCTACACGTTCCGCAGGGATTCTCGGGAGCGCCGCGCTGCGCAGTGGGTACTGCATCGTATCCTCGTTGATATGACCAGACTCGTTGCTCCTGTTCTTTCCTTCACCGCGGAGGAAGTTTGGAGCTACATTGCAAAGAATTCTCCGGACAGTCCGGAGAGTGTGTTTCTGGCAGGATTCCCCGTTGCGGATGAAGCTTGTATTGATGTTGACCTTGAAGCCCGCTGGGCGAAGCTGATAGCCATTCGCGACGAAGCAAACAAGGCGCTTGAACTCAAGAAAAAAGAGAAATTTGTCGGTAGCGGTCTTGAGACGAAGCTGGTATTCTCTGCGCCGAATGAATATGTTGAGCTTCTTGCACAGTATCGGGATTTTCTGCCGACGCTCTTTATCGTCTCGGCTGCAGAGACAGCACCGTCAGGAGCAGATCTGCCGGAGGCATACATCAGCGATTCTATCCCGGGGCTGGCAATTAAGGTTGAAAAAGCTGTCGGACAGAAGTGCGAGCGCTGCTGGAACTGGAGCTTTTCGGTCGGTTCATTTGAAGCGCATCCCCAGCTTTGCAACCGCTGTCATGGGGTCGTCGCGGCAGAATGATGCTTGATTATGTCCTCTGCCGCATTACTGTGCGAAGCGCATTTGTTATCGCCTTCATTATCTATATGCTTGATCAGACAACCAAATACCTTGCCAAACAGACCATCAGTCCGTTTGAGACTATTGCTGTCACGTCTTTCTTCAATCTGGTCTACGTTGAAAACCTCGGGTCTGCATTCGGCTTGTTTAAAAGCATGGGCGTTTATTTCTTCATTGCAGTTGCGGTCATTGCTGCCGTTCTCGTTACGTTGCTCATCCTGAAAGATCCGCAGAACCGCATTGCCTTTTCACTGGTTCTGGGGGGAGCCCTGGGCAATCTGACCGATCGCGTGGTGCACGGAGCTGTCATTGATTTTCTGGACTTTCATGTTGCGGGACATCACTGGCCGGCATTCAACGTAGCCGATATCGGCCTGACGTCAGGCATAGTGATGATGCTTGTCAGCGCCTTTTTCGGCGAAGATTCCGGCAGGAAAAAAACCTGAAACGCCGCAGCCTGCTGTTTTGCGCTTTCTTTTTTTGTTCCTGCGATAGCTTCTCTTGCCTTTCTATTGACACACAATATTGACACACAATTTCGATTCTGTTAGCGTTAGGGTATGAAACAGGATCCCGCAGAAGAGCTTCTCACTAAAATCAAGGCAGGCTATTCACTTCCTTCCCTGTCGCTTGTCGCCCTGAAGCTGGTTGATCTTGCATCAAGCGAAAACTCATCAATTGATGATATGGCCAGGCTGATTGAGACGGACCCTGCTTTGACGGTTAGGCTGTTGCGGCTTTCCAACAGCGTCTTTTTCAAGTCGTCGTCTCCGGCAACGACCATTGAGCAGGCGATCATGCGCATCGGGTCGAATCATTTGCGTATTATGGCGCTTTCGCTGTCATTGCGTGATACCTTCCCGATGGGCAAGGTCGGCACAATGGATTATGAGCTTTTCTGGCGTTCATCGCTGTATCGGGCGCTCCTTTCCAAAACGCTGGCGCAGAGCCTTGCAACCTGCAAATCGGAAGAGGCATTTGTAGCGGGGCTGGTACTCGAAATCGGTTTTCTGATTTTTCATGACCTTTTCCTGAAAGGGGAGCGCACAACAAAAGAATTCCGCTTCTATCCGCTCCACCCCCTTCTCCAGTGGGAGCGGGAGGAGTTCGGCATTGATCATCGTCAGGTCGGCGAAGCTGCTCTGCGCTTCTGGCGTTTCCCTGACGTTATAGTTTCCTGTCAGCAGATTCATTCGCTTGATGTGCATTCAGACTCTGTGCCCCCGCTGGCCCTGGTTGCGGATGTTTCACGTGAATTTGCGGCGCTCATCTGCGAGGAGTCTCTGGAGTGGGCGCCGGTTTTCAAAAAAGCCGAGGAAGTATACGGTGTGAATCAGGATGTGCTGAGCGACATCCTTGTTGCTACCTTTGAAGAGGTCGACCATATTGCGGAGAGTCTTCGTGTCGGCATGAGCCGGGACAAAGATGTTGTCAGCCTCATGCAAAAGGCGAATAACTCGCTGTGCGAACTCTCATCGAAAGTGCTTATCTGGCAGGATCAACTGGCGCGTCAGCCGCTTCCTTCTTTTGATGCGCTGAAAAGGCAGGAGGCTCCGCAGATAAAAGATACGCTGCAGGCGGTGGCACACGAGATTCGCAATCCGCTGCTTATTGTCGGCGGCTTTGCAAAGCGGCTCTCAACATCGCTCGAACAGGATTCTGAAGGCTGGAAGTACGTGCAGATTATCCTTGAGGAATCAAAGCGGCTTGAAGCGGCGCTTGCCGCCATGACCGGAGAGAGCACCGCAAACTGATCTATGGAACGTCAGGAAACGCGGAAGCATAGTAAAACCGGGCGGGGATGCCCGATTTTGGCGTTCCTGCCCTTTGCCTTTTCTGAAGCTACTTTTCTGCGAGGAGCTGCCCGTATTTTTTTCTTATCTCAACAGCCTTTCCGCATGAATACTCGCCTTCAGGACATGGCCCTGCAAGGCATCCCGGACCCGCCTGGGTGAAGATCACCGGAGCAACAGACTTCACCAGTTCGAGCATTTTATCCGCCATGGAACGTATTTCCCACTGAGCGCGGGTGCAGCAGCGCTGGCGGAAGAAGTGGAGCAGCTCGCGGCCATTCATGGTGATGATTATCTTCGTCTCCGCGGCATTCGGTAAAACAAAACGTGCATCCTGATTGGCAGCCTCGCCCTTAATGCCGCGCTTGTTCAGCTTCTTCACCATCTTCCGATAGGCCACCTGAGCTTGTATCATACACTTTTCGAATTCGGCGGACAGCTGCGCATCATCCTTAATGCTTGGCGGGATAACGTAGTCGAACCCCGTTTCTTCACTCACATACCGCTGCGACTGCTGGCTGTAGGAAGCAAGCCGGTGCCGCACAAGCTGGTGAGAACAGGCGCGGCTGATACCCTCTACTGCAAAGGTGAATGATGCATGCTCAATCGGGCTGAGATGACCCATTTTCATGAGGCGCTCGACAAAGGTCTTCTGGTCTTTCGCTTCAATCTTTTCTTTCAGCGCCTCAATGTCCGACGCGCTGTAACAGAGCTTTGCCGCGAGTGCTATGGTCTCTTCCGGATGCGGCGTATGGCGGAGCAGGATGACTTTCAGTGGGGCTTCAGGCATAGATGGTCTAAAGCTTTCCTTTTGTTGAGGGGATACGGCGCTTCCGGTTATCAATGGTAACCGACTCACGCAGCGCCCGACCGAAAGCCTTGAATACCGCTTCGATTACGTGATGCAGATCCCGCCCGTATTCAACGATGATGTGAATATTCATCTGGGCATGATTGCTCAACGAACGGAAGAAGTCTTCAAACAGCGAAATCTCGACGTCGCGCACGGTTCCCCGCAACGGCTTCACCTTGTAAACCAGATAAGGGCGACCGCTCAGATCAAGGATAACCCGGGCAAGCGCCTCATCCATCGGCACCGCCGCAGACCCATAGCGCTTGATTCCTTTCTTGTCGCCGACCGCTTTTCTGAGTGCTTCTCCCATGGTGATGCCGAGGTCTTCCATCAGGTGGTGATAATCTATTTCCGTGTCGCCCTTTGCGCGCACTTTCAGATCAAGAAAGCCGTGGAAGGCACACAGATCGAGCATGTGATCCAGAAACGGCACTGTCGTCTTGATGTCATTCGTCCCCGTACCATCCAGGTTCAGAGTGACGGCAATATCTGTTTCTTTTGTCTGACGTGTGACAGTCGCTTTTCTCATGAACGCTCCTTGAGTATTGTCCGGAGTGCCGCACAAAATGCGGAATTTTCATCCGGGGTGCCGATCGTCACTCGCAGGGCGTCGGATATCGCACCGCTCATGTTGCGCACCAGCACTCCCGAGCGAATAAGTGCGGTATGAACTGCATCGGCATTTGAAAGCCGGAAGAGTATAAAATTAGCGTCTGACGGGCAGGCTTCAATCTTCGGCATGCTTTTCAGCTCTTTCATGATCCGGACTCGCTCGACAACTATTTTTTTGACACCGGCGCGGCTCTCTGTCTTCCGGCAGAGCGATTCAAGCGCAAGTGCCTGGGAAAGAGTATTCACGTTGTACGGCAGCCGAACTTTGTTCACTACAACAACCATTCCTTCATCAGCAATCATATAACCGAGACGCAATGCGGCAAGGCCTATCTTGCTGAATGTCCGGAGCACCGCAAGATTGCCGTATCTTTTCAGCTCCGGGACAAAACTCTTCTCCTTTGAGAACGGCTGGTATGCTTCATCGACCACTACAATTCCGTCCGCAACGCGCAGAATCTCTTCAATCGCTTCCCGCGCAAAGGAGTTCCCGGTGGGGTTGTTCGGTGAACTGAGGAAAACAATTTTTGGCTGCAGTTTGCGGATCGCAGCCAGCATTTTCCGCAGATCCAGCGAAAAATCGGTCTGCAGGGGGATGCCGATCCCCTGTTCGCCCAGAGCCTGCGAAATAATGCCGTACATCGAAAATGTCGGCACCGGATAGAGCACAGGGCCACCGAACGCAATTATCAGGTTGTAGATGATTTCATCCGAACCATTGCCGAGCAGTATCTGCCGCTCTGTAACCGCAAATTCCCTTGCGAGAGCTTTTTTCAGAGCACGTCCCTGCGGGTCCGGATAGCGGTTTAGAGATGCCATAACCTGCGGGCTAATCGAAAGATTCGGAGCGTACGGGCTTTCATTGGCGTCAAGCTTCACGCGGCACGGGATCTCTTTTGCTTCATATGCGGTGAGTGAACGAATGTTTTGGCGTGCAAGCGCCGCAAAATCAGGCTTTTTCATATTGGTCTATCATAGTATTCAGCGGAAAACGTTGTCAATCCAGACACATGGCGGGTATAATAACGCTGTGCGTATTGAAGATATGAGAGCAATAGGTCGGCAGCTTTTTCAGGAAGTCGGCAAGGTTCGGCTGACAACGGCAACCGCTCAGGTGCTCGAAAAAGGCGCCGGCGGCGACCGGACATTTGCGGTTGATAAACAGGCGGAAGACTGCATACTTGCCGGACTTGCGGCACTGAACGAACCGATGAGCATCATTTCTGAAGAGTTCGGACACAAAGACATTCTTGGCGGCGGTCAGCGAGTCCTGATAGACCCCATAGACGGCAGCAAAAATGCCATTTCGGGCCTGCCGCTTTACTGCGCTGCCATTGCCGTGGCGGAGGGAGATACGGTCGGCCACATCATGCAGGGATATGTCATCAATCTGCTCAGCGGCGATGAGTTCTGGGCTGAGAAGGGTAAGGGTGCATTTTTTAATGGGTACCGCATGCAGACTCAGCAGGACGATACTTTGCTGGTTGTTGCATTTGAAGCCCAGCAGCCGCCCCGGGACATGCCGCTGCTTGTGCCGTTGTTAAGCTCAGCCCGGCGCGTTCGCTGTCTTGGTGCGGTGGCGCTCGATTTGGCGCATGTCGCCTACAGTTCGATTAGTGTTTTTTATACAAACTCCCCCTCACGAAGCATCGACTTCGGCGCCGGTGCCCTGTTTGTCCGGGAGGCCGGCGGGGTTATTACAGATGCGGCAGGGCATTCCATTGACGCCGCTCCGCTGGATTTGAGCCGAAGCGTGAGCTTGCTGGCTTCCGGCAACAACAAGCTTCATGAGCGGGCATTGGGCATAGTAGCAACACTCCTGAGAGAATGACCGAAAGGCGGGGGAGAGGCACGCGACGATGAGTTCAAAAAAGCGATCGAGCAGGCAAAGCAGCATTTTCATCGCTGCGCAAAATGCATGAATTATGTTTGCGACCGCTGCTGGAGCACTCAGAAAGGATTGTGTCTTCATTGTACACCGAGCCTTGAAGTAGAAATCGAGACAGCTCGTTCGCAGGGCGAAATTGCCGGCGCTGTTGAAACTGCGTCGGAAGAAGGCCGCCAGAGAGGACAGAAAGCGGTTATTGCAAAAGACCGTCAGCTTGTCTGTCCGCATTGCAAGGCTGAAACGCACGGAGCCAGGTTTTGCCCGGAGTGCGGAAAAAAACTTGCAGCAAAACGGCTCTGCACGGCATGCGGCGCAGAAGCCGGATCTGATGCCAAATTCTGCACAGAGTGCGGACAGCAGGTGAAGTAAGAACCCAGGATCAGGTGCCAGGGACTTGGATGCATAACCAGGAAGCAAGAAATGAAGGAGTGAAGGAGTTATTATGACCGATGTCCATTACAAGGAGTATTCCCCTGAAGAGAGTGCTGTTTACGAGGCTGCCATTGCCAGAATCCGCGAAGGACTGCAGGGCGGGCTTTCATTCGACGAGGCCTGCCGGGAGGCAGAGATTAAAGATTCAGGACTTCGTGTTTTCATTGAAGACGATGCGCTGAAAATCCTGCTTGCAGAACTGCATTTCGGCGGTGCGATGCCAGTGCAGGATTTCGCTGAAAGGGTGCGTCTGCCGCTGAAACGCATCAACAAAGCAATTGTTGAGATGCTGGAAGATGCCGGCGTTACTGCTGCCGAAATGTACCAGCAGGACAGTGAGCAAGGACCGGTGGGTCGCGCATAACCATGGAAAAGCAGAATAAGAGAGTGACATTGTATTCTCTCAGCACCTGTCCGACCTGCAAGAAAGTTCGTCAGTTCCTCGAAAGCGGTCAGATTGAATTTTCACACATAGAGGTGGATCTGCTTGACGGTGGGGAGCAATGGCTGGCCTCCAAAGAGGTCAAGCGGCACAATCCTGCCGGTACTTACCCGACGCTCATCGTCGAAGAGGTTATTACGGGATTTGACGAGCCGAGGATCAAGAAGGCGCTTGGACTGCAATGACACCGGAAAAACTCTGTGAGACCCTTGCAAAGTTTGCCGCGTCCCAAGGCATTGAGCTGAACCGGGACCGGGAGTTTACCCTTGATATCCTGAAAGGCTTGCTCAGGAATGAAGAGCGCTACGGGTACCGTTCCTGTCCGTGCAGGCTGGCATCGGGACGAAAAGAGCAGGATCGTGATATCATCTGCCCTTGTGTTTACCGTGACGCGGACATTACGGAGTTCGGAAGTTGTTACTGTTCGCTGTATGTTTCACCTGCATGGAACGAGGGTGCCGTTGAGCACGTTCTCGTTCCTGAACGAAGATTGATATAGATTCCTCAGAGGAGGCCTCACAATGTTTCAGCAGCTTGTTCCGTTTCAGGAGATTAAAGACGACCAGTATTTTTTCGACCATATCCTGTGGGAGGTGGAGCCGAAAGACCTCATGGAGCCCCGCACCACGCGCACTGAAGAAGGCGTCAAAAAGCGGGGTGCTATAAAGGGGTATGTTTTTTACATTGATGTTACCGAAACAAATCCACAGCTGTTTCTTCTGCGCCATACCGCAGGGGACTATGCCGAAACAGTCTCGCGTATCGATGACATCCCGGAGCAGATGCTTCATGATGCGATTGCTCAGAACATTGAGAAAGAATACTTCAAAATGTATCCGATAAATCAGGCTGTTAAGGAGTGGTTGCTGAAGGCGCTGCGTGAGGGGTAGTAGCGCCGCCCGCCGCCGGTGTGGTGCTGAGCACCCTTCCAGGCACTCCTGTATAATTATATACTATTAACGTGGCAAGCAATGATCACATATTTCATTCTCGGCATTGTCGGAAAATCCAGAATGGACGTGGATTCCGCGCTCAAGTAGAGGCTGACTTTATCCGCTATTTGATTGCCGAAGTAATAGTTCCCGGCATGAACATTGCATTTTTGAAGAGTAGGAGATACCAATGAAATCACTGCCAACGACGCAAAAGAATTTTCTGGCGAACGTGTCCATTGGAACGCGTCTTTCAGCATTCAGCAGCGCTCTTGTCTTGATTATCTTTGCCGTCGTCATTACAGTGGTATATCTCATGGCGTCCACTGTGGTGAAAGACCAAAACCGGCAGGCTCTGAAGAATCAGGCTGCACTGGTCCGCGATATGATAGCGACATTTGACAAAGCTGCGAGAACCGGTGCTGACAAAACCGGCGGACTGTTTGCAGGCATGTTTCGCGGCGGTACATTTACGCTTGGCGGCGCCCCTGATGCGCCGATACTGAGTGTCGGCGGCAAGCCGCTGAACGGTGTATTCACCGACGTCGATGAGTTCACCAAAGATTCCAAGGGCTCTGTTGCCACAATCTTTGCAAGAAAAGGCGAAGACCTGCTCAGAATAAGCACCTCGCTCAAGAAAGATGACGGAACGAGGGCGGTAGGGACAACGCTGGACAAGTCGCACCCAGGGTATAAGGCAATAATGGAAGGCAAGGAGTATATCGGCCCGGCAAAGCTTTTCGGCAAAGATTACATGACGAAGTATATGCCTGTAAAAAGCGCGCAGGGAGCTATTATCGGAGCCCTCTTTGTCGGCTTTGATATCACAAAGGACCTGATGGAACTGAGCGCGGCGGTAAAATCGATCAAGGTCGGCGACACCGGCTATGTCTATGCTTTTTTCGGTGAAGGAAAAGATGCCGGCACAATGGTCATTCACCCTTCGCTTGAGGGAAAGAATGTTCTGGAGGCGAAGACCGCTGACGGGAAGGCCTTATTCAAGGACATGATTGCACAAAAAGAAGGCTACGTTGAGTATGACTGGAAGAATGAGGGGGAATCCTCAGCCCGATCCAAGGCCGTTGCCTTCGCGCATTACCCCGGCTTTAACTGGGTGATTGCCACAGGCGGGTATGCCAGCGAGCTGAATAAGGCTGTGACCATTATGGCATCAGTCTCAGCCATTGGCGGCATTCTCGGCGTGGGAGCATTGAGCGTACTCATGTTTGTCATGATACGGGTTATTCTCAGACCGCTCGGACGCCTGGTCGACACTGCCAACAGAGTGGCTTCAGGCGATTTGACCGCATCGCTTGAGTATCCCAGAAATGACGAGATCGGGAAAGTCTTTAACGCAATGGAGTCTATGGTTAACAACCTGAAGCGTCTGATTGGGGAAATCAAGAACTCCACCGCAACACTTGCAGCAGGAAGCGAGCAGTTGAGCGCAAGTTCGGAAGAGATTTCCCGCAATATGGACGATCAGTCCAACCGGGCATCCCAGATAGCCACATCTGCAGAAGAAATGTCCCAGACCGTTATTAATGTTGCCAAGAACGCTTCCGCAATATCAGATTCGGCCAGAGGCGCTGCAGACCGTGCCAAGGAAGGGGAGCACGCGGTCGAACAGTCGATTATTGAGACCAACGCGATATCCGGTACGGTTCATGCTTCAGCCAAAGTCATGCAGACTCTTGTACAAAAGTCCAATCAGATCGGTGAAATTATAAGCGTTATCAACGACATCGCAGACCAGACCAACCTGCTTGCCTTAAACGCTGCCATAGAAGCTGCCAGAGCCGGTGAGCAGGGACGTGGATTTGCAGTAGTGGCTGACGAGGTTCGGAAACTTGCCGAACGCACAGGGAAAGCTACATCTGAAATCGGCGTGATGATACGCTCCGTTCAGGAAGAGGTTCAGGAAGCTACCGCTTCAATGGATGACACTGCCAAGCGCGTAGAGACCGGAGTGAAGATGTCAACAAAGGCGGGTGCAACGCTCAGGGACATTGTTTCACGCGTTGAGGCACTTCAGTCGATGGTGCAGCAGATCGCCTCGGCTACAGAAGAAATGTCCAGCGTTGCGGATCACATCAGCGGAGATGTCCAGAGCATCGCCGGCGCAGCGAAAGAGATTTCATCGGGGGCTGAGCAGATTGCCAGAACATCGTCTGACATAGCTCAGCAGGGTTCAAATCTTCAGACATCGGTTTCACAGTTCAAGGTTTAAGATGGTTAGCGCACGGGCGGGTTTAAATGGTAAGTAGAAGTCCTTGTGACAAAGCATCGAACACAGAGAGTTCCCGTTGGGTGAACGGGAGGGAATAATAACTCAAGCCATGCGGAGGGTGTCATGACAAAAAAGATACTTGTGGGGTTCGACGGTTCTGACCAGGCCTATAAGGCGTTTGACTTTGCGCTCGATCTGGTGAAGATGTGCACCGGCGCCGCGGTGGACATCTTTGTGGTGGCGGTTGCACAGCCACCTGAGGCAGGCGCTATGCTCGCGATTGAGGCGATCATAAAAAGTGCAAAAGAGCATTACGAAGATCTGTTCAAGGACCTTCGTGAGAAGGCCAGGGAGCGGAATCTCGAGGTGCGCACCGAAGTTGCGGTCGGGCATCCGGCGGATCAAATCATCAGATATGTGAAAGAGCAGCAGAGCGACATGGTGGTTGTCGGACAGAAGGGCAAGTCCATGATTGAAGACTGGCTGATGGGCTCTGTTTCAAGAAGGGTTGCGCGGTACGCCCCTTGCACCGTTATTATCGTAAAATGAGCTGAAAGACGAGAGAAGAGGGGGTCAGGTTTTTGCTTTTGATTATCCAGATTTAATAAAAAAGGCACATCGGCGTTTCACAATAATCTGGTCACAAAATTCAACAGCAGTTCGGCATGCCCTGCTCTCCTGCAGCATAATACCCAGACAGCTGACCTCATCATCTGGAGCGGAGTTAGAGCGGAATCCGGCATTCGGACTTGAATGGAAATGGAGCACGATAAGGCGTGTCAGCAGGCAGGATACCGGACTGAGAAGCCGGCCTGTCCAATGTGCGGCTGGCAGCCGGCAAAGGGAATGAAGCAGTAAAATCAAGAGGGGCTGCCGTTTCGTGCAGCCCCTCTTTTCGGCCAACAACAGTGAGGCAGAAAGGTTATGATCCCCGTTCCTCCTGTTTTTTGTGTTCTTTCGTTCCCTTGTTTCCCTTCATATCTTTCCGCTGTTCTTCGTTCTTCTGCTGGCTCTTCTGAACCGGATATGTTTTTTCCGGCGGCTGTTCCTGTCTCTTTTGATTTTTTATTCTTTTCTGTTCCTGTATTTTTTCGTTTTTGCCTGTTTCTTCGCGCTGAACGACAAGAAGCTGCTGTCGATTCCTGTTGAGTTCGAAACTGCCGTCGCGACCACCGGGGTTGCCAGGCTCCGGCTGAGTTCCCGGACTGCCAGGCGTTCGGTTGCGCTGTCCAGGCTGCTGATTCTCCAGGCCTTCCTGCCGCCTTCTTTCACGCTGTTGTAAATTATCCTTGTCGTCGCGCCTTCCTGCCGGCTTTTCTGTCCGCTCCTGACGACGTTCGCTTTCAAAAGCCGGGATTTCAGCAGGACGAGCATCTTTTTTTCTGTCATTCTGCTGATTGATCCGACGGTTTTCCCGCTGTTCCGGCCTGTCTGTGATTCTCGCATCCGGACGGACCCCGGGAGTCGTGCCGGGCCGGACCGGACCGGGAGTGCCTGTTTTGCGCTGGTCATCCTGAGGAGCGCGCCGGTCGCCGGGACTTAGAACGGCAGGATCTTCCGGCTGCCGGGTGCGCGGCGTATCCTTTCCGGACGGAACCAAAGGATCGGGTGCTCCCGGCTTTCGGCTCGGTGATATCTCAGGTGCCCGTCGCGGCTCAGTGCCGGGGTCCCGGAAGCCGGGTTTCCCCGCAGGAGACTGGTCAGAAGGTCGCCGCTGCTCATTGCTGGAATCACGCAATTCCGGTTTTCCGGCAGGTGGCGGAACCGTTTGGCGGAGCGAATCTGAGCTGCGACGGGGCATGGAAGGAGTACTCACGCTCGTAACCGGCAGATTGCGGGAAGGTTCTCCGCGGCGGAAAACGGACCGTTCAGGGTCTCGAACCATCTGACGCTGCTGTCTGAGATCGCTGACGGATGTCTTCTGCACTGCCTGCGGAGGATGATTTTCTGATGCGACCCTCCTGTCGGACCAGCGATGATGTGCTGCTCCAGGCTTTATCTCGGGACCTCCGACGCTCACATTATTTCGACCGAAGAGATCCTTATGCGCAGCCCGGTTGTACCCGACACCCTTCGGCGCAAGCGACTGAAAATGGTCACGGTGGACAACAGTGGCTCCGTTATTGACGGTCACATTCCTATAGACGTTCGTGACGCTGATATGGTTAATGTTCACATTGGTGATGTTGACGCTGTGCGGTCCGTAGTGACCACGACCATAATAAATTTCCCGCGGTGCGAGCGGAACCCAGCCGACATAACTGCCGCTTCGAACCCATCCGACATAGCCTGGCCCCCAAATCACCTGCCGGTGAACCGGGGGAACCCAGCACCAGCCGAAGCGGCTGACATAGGCCCATCTGCCATAATGATAAGGTGCCCAGCCCCATGGGTCGTAGGGAAGCCAGATGTAGTTGCCATGACGCCAGATCCATCTCCCGTGGCGGTACGGCGCCCAGCTTTCTGTAACGATGACAGTAGGGGTCCAGACGTTTCCATATTCCGGAACGCTCACCCATCTTCCCCCGGTGTCGAAATCCCTTGCATAGCCTTTCAGTTCCTCCGGGAGATAGCGAGTGCTGTTTCCGGAGCGGTCGCGGTAGAGATCGTTTCTTGCGGTGTTCCAGCGCTCCCATGCGTCGGAGGATCCCAGCGGCGCGAGCGAGCCGTTTGTCTGCTGCCCCAGTGAAAGCATCTTGCCCGCAGGCACGCGGGTTTGTCCCAAGCGGTTTTCTGTTTCGACAAATCCTTTGTACACGGCAACATCTGTTGCCTGGTCTGTCAAATCTATACGATATACAGCGTTGCTGTGCGCACGAACCGACGCGTCGGGGGTGTCAATCTGGATAACCTCCCGCTGTGCGTTTTCAGCATAGACGTAAGCGCCTCCTTGGGAGAGATGAAACTGGGAGGCACCGCTGCTGCTTGCAAGTACCTGAAGAGCCGAATTTCCGTCGAGTCTGATCAAGGCGCCGCTGGAAAGCTGGATCTCTGCCCGGCTACCTCGCGGAACCCAGAGCTGATCGCCTTCGGCCAAGGGGCCGTTGGCAACAGCCGGACCCCAATCACTGCTCTCCGGAATTTTAATCTGCACATCACCCTCAGTGTGGCTGATGCGCAGATAATCCGGCTGAGCCGCAAAGGCAGCCGCCGGTATGAGCAGCAATAGTACTATCAATGCTGATTGTTTCAATAGCGTATACATGGTGGTTATCCTCCTCTGCAGGAAAAGACCGGGCTTTGCGGTTCCTGGCTTTATCCATAAAAAACTCGCTTTGAGCAAATATTTATTAGCAAGAGGAATGCCATATGCCTGACTTCCGTTAACAAGAAGGAAAAACAGGGAGTTATCCCTGACAGCGCTCAACCCGAAATGAGGAACTGTTCCTGATTTGAGGTGTCATTTCCCGATTTTCTCTTCTTCATATCTGAATAAAGCATCGGATGGTCGTCACCGGAACGCATATCAGTCTTGTTTTCCCTGTTTCGTGTAAAATATAAATCTTATGAACTTTCGCCAGACTATCAGCGACCTGCAGGATTATTATCAGCTCGCCTTCCATGGCTTTATGGGTATTTTTCGCCGGCCCGTATACTGGAAGGATACCCTTGAGCAGATGGATTATGCGGGCGCGGGTTCTTTTTTCATCATGGGGCTTGTTTCGCTCTTTGTCGGCATGGCGCTTTCATTGCAGCTTGCAGCTGAACTTTCGGTTTTGGGCCTGAAGATGTACATCGGGAAAGTGGTCGGCATCACCATCATCCGCGAAGTGGGGCCGGTCACGGCCGCGCTTGTTTTTACCGGACGGGTCGGCGCAGGTATTGCATCGGAGCTCGGGTCGATGATGATTGGCAATCAGGTAGACTCCCTGCGGGTTTTCGGAGTCGATCCGATTAAAAAACTGGTGACACCGAGAATAGTGGCTTCGCTGATCATGTTGCCTGCGCTTACTATCGTCGGCGATGCGATTTCACTGCTCGGGGCTTGGTATATTGCGGTTTTCGTGAGCAATCAGAGCGGGCATGTCTTCTGGAGTTCGGTGCGCAGCATTCTTGACTTTCAGAATGTGTTTTCCGGTGCCGTGAAGCCGTTCATGTTCGGGTTCATCATCGCCAGCATCAGCTGCTATGCCGGCTTGACGACAAGGGGCGGCGCGACCGGACTGCGGACATCGACAACGAATGCAGTCGTCATGTCGATTATTATGATCATCATCTCCGACTTCATTCTGACGCGCATACTCCTTTATGTGCTGGGGTATTCGACATGATCCGTTTTGAGAAGGTCTGTTTCGGCTACGGCTCTGGCCTCATTTTGAACGAGACGAGTTTTACCATTGAAGATGGTGAAAAGCTGGCCATTCTCGGAGGCAGCGGTTCGGGCAAGACCACCATGCTGAAGATGATTGTCGGCCTCATTTGTCCGGATTCCGGCACCATTATCGTCGACGGTGACGACATTACAGGCAAGTCAGAAGATGAGCTGAACGATGTGCGCCGGAAGTTCAGCATCGTGTTTCAACAGGGGGCATTGTTCGACTCGCTGACGGTGAAGGAAAATGTGGCATTCTGTCTCCGCGAATATACCGCCATGTCGGAAGATGAAATTGATGCAAAGGTCAGGGAGCTGCTTCGGCTGGTGGATGTGGAACCTGCAATTTATCTTATGCCCGATGAGTTGAGCGGCGGCATGCACCGGCGAGTTGCAATTGCCCGGGCGCTTGCGGTTTCGAAGCCGAAGATGATGCTGTACGATGAGGCGACAGCGGGGCTCGATCCTGTGAACTCCGACAACATCTGCCGCCTGATTGTCGAACTCAGCAGGAGCGGCATGGGGCACATCATGGTGACGCACAAGGTGGTTGATGCCATGAAGGTTGCGGAGCGGTTCATTTTTCTGGAAGACGGTAAAGTGGTGTTTGACGGCAGCGCTGATGCCCTGATTCATTCGGCGCATCCGCCAATCAAAATATTTGTCGATGAGCTGAGGTATCAGCCGGCTGCCCTGCGCTGACGGCTGCCCGGGAGGAGAAGATGTTTGACAAGAAGAAGAACCTGACGTGGGCAAAACTGAAAGTCGGGCTGGTTATTACGATTGCCCTGCTCATACTGTTTTTCACTGTTTTTTTTGCGGGAGGGCTCGAAAATATTTTTCAGAAGAAAGCTGAACTGAAAGCAACAATTCGCGATGTGCGCGGATTGCGAGTCGGTTCGCCGGTCTGGAAGGCCGGAGTCGAAATCGGCACGGTCCGGTCGATTCGGCTGCATCCTGAATTCGGCACCATCATTTCGATGAAGATCCAGCAGGATATTTTGCACCACGTCCGGACAGATTCCACCGCGACGGTCCAGACGATGGGCCTGCTCGGCGACAAGTATATTGAGCTGACGTCAGGCACGACAGACGCCTTGCCGGTTCGTTCCGGCGATACGATTGCGGGAAGCACTCAGCTCGAAATGAAGGATCTTGTGCAGGAGGGCTCCAGCTCGATGGAGAAAATTACCGCGTTTCTTGCGAAGCTGGACCGGTTTCTCGAAAAGATGGACAGTGGACACGGGACGGTCGGAAAACTCATGAGCGACCCCGCTCTTTACAACAACCTGAATGACACGGCAAAATCGCTTGCCCGCCTCGCCCGCGATATGGAAACCGCCGACGGTTCTCTGAAAATGCTTGCGAAGGACCAAACGCTTTATAACCGCCTGTCCAGCGCCGCAACTTCGCTTGATGACATTACAAAAAAGATGAATGAAGGCAGCGGTTCGTTCCGGAAGTTTGTTGAAGATCCTTTGCTGTACGATACCCTCGCCGCATCATCAAAAAAACTGAATGCCATCGTCGAGCAGATGGATGCGGGGCAGGGTGTTGCGGGCGTGGTTCTGAAAGACAAGGAGATGGCGAACGATCTCAAACAGATTGTCACGGAACTCAAGGACATGATGAAAGACATGAAGGAGAATCCGAGGAAGTACTTCAAGTTCAGCGTCTTTTAGGAAGTCAGGAGCCGGAAGTCGGAAGGCCGGCAGCGTCAACGGCGTCAGGCAAGGGGAACCGTGCCCGGTCGCGCAAGAAACACAAGAAGGGAGAAGCTGCTCTATGGCTGTGCTTGATATTAAAACCTATCCTGCGGACGTTCTGAAGCTGAAGGCGAAGCCGATTCAGAGCGTTGATGACGACCTGCGGCAACTTATTGACGACATGATCGAAACGATGCATGAAGCACACGGCATCGGACTTGCCGCGCCGCAGGTCGGGGTGTCGCAGCGGCTTGTGGTGCTGGACCTCAGTTCCCGCGAAAAAGAACTGCCGATTCTTGTGCTTATCAATCCGGAAATTATTGAGGCCGACGGCATTGTCGAGTCGGAGGAGGGCTGCCTCAGCATTCCCGAATGTCTCATGTCCATCAAGCGTGCCGAAAAGGTCAAAGTGCGGGCTATTGACCCAGCCGGGAAAACGATCGAAATAGATGCTGAAGGGCTTCTTGCCCGCGCGCTTCAGCACGAGCTTGATCATCTCGACGGCGTTGTGCTCTTTGACCGACTCAGTGCCCTGAAGCGTGAGTTTGTCAGGAAGCGCTATCTGAAAAATCTTCAGAAGGTGCTGGTAAAAGAGTAGGAAGTCTCATGGGGATTCTTTTCTTCGGAACGCCGCATTTTGCGGTTCCTTCGCTTCAGGCAATTCTGGATGCAGGAGAGGATGTTTCTCTTGTCATCTCGCAACCTGACAAGCCGAAAGGTCGCGGACATTTACTCTCGGCCCCGCCGGTAAAAGAATGTGCCCTTCAACACGGCATCCCGGTTCTGCAGCCGATCAGAATGCGCGACCCTGAACTGCAGGCGCAGCTTCGCTCCTGTCAGCCGGAATTCATCGTTGTTGTGGCTTATGGACGTATCCTGCCGGCAGAAATACTGAACATACCTGCACGTGGCTGCATCAATGTTCATGGCTCTCTTTTGCCGCGATATCGCGGCGCCGCGCCCATCCAGTGGGCGATTATCAACGGTGATCAGGAGACCGGCGTCTGCACCATGCTTATGGATGAAGGGCTTGATACCGGGTCCGTTTTGCTCTGTGACCGGATGCCAATAAACACGGATGATACCACTGCATCGCTTTTTGAAAAACTGGCTCTCATGGGCGCGCAGACGCTTGTCAGAACGCTCCGGGAGTTGCGTGCCGGAACGGTTGTGCCGAAGCCGCAGGAGGGTGCGGTCGTCTACGCACCTCCGTTGAAAAAAGAAGATGGACGGATTGACTGGACACGACCTGCACCAGCAATCGCACGTCAGGTGCGAGGCATGTATCCGTGGCCATCTGCATTCTGTTATCTCGGGAGTGAAAGGCTGAAGGTGACAAAGGCTCATGCCGGGCCGGGAGCGGCGCCTCCGGGATTGATCGTAAAAGTGCCGTCCGGCCTGCTGCGGGTCGGGGCCGGCGAGGGGCTGCTTCAGATAGACGAACTGCAGCCGGACGGCAAGAAAACGATGTCTGCTGCAGCCTTTCTTGCAGGCAGGAAGATTCAGCAAGGCAATGAAACGCTTTCTTAGAGGAGCGCTGCTCAAGATTGTCTATCCTTTGCTGATGCTTATTGCCGCATTCATGAAAGGCAAGCGCGAGGGCTTTCAGCTCTGGACCATTCGCATGAACAATCGGCTGGTTGATGCGGACACGATCAACGCGAACAATATTCTTATTCTTCTTCCGCACTGTCTTCAGATTGCCGACTGCGATGTGCGCATTACGCATAACATTCAGAACTGCAAACGCTGCGGACGATGTGAGATCAGGGATCTCATCGGGATTGCCGAAGAAAGCGGGTTGAAGCTGTTTGTTGCCACCGGCGGTACGATTGCACGTCGCATAGTGAAAGATGCGCGGCCTGATGCGATTATTGCCATAGCGTGCGAGCGTGATCTGAGCAGCGGCATTGTAGACACCTATCCGATGCCGGTAATCGGCATTCTGAACGAACGTCCTCACGGACCATGCCTGAATACGCAGGTTGACCTCGAAAAAGTTAAAGAGACGATCCGTGCGATAGCCAAAAAATGAAATTCATTCATTTGACAGGGGAAGTTACTGCTTATGATGGGCGTGTTTCAAGAGGAGTGCGAAAATGACACCGCGCCAATTGGCGTTGAAGGCGTTTGAAGATATCTTTCAGGCCGGACTGAAGCCGAAGCAGTCGCTTGATGCTGCCGGCGCGGGGCTTATGGAGAGAGATCGTGCCTTTCTGATGGAGCTTGTCTACGGCGTACTGCGATATCGCGATTGCCTGGACTGGCTTCTTTCGGGCTTTCTGAGCCGCCCTGAGGGGCTGGGGGCAAAGACTATCGACAACCTCCGGATGGCGGTTTATCAGATAGAGTTCATGCGGGTTCCGGAGTGGGCGGCTGTGGACGAGGCGGTGACGCTTGAGAAGCGGCTGCACGGCAAGCATGGGTTGGTGAATGCGGTGCTCCGGAGTTTCCTCCGGAAAAGGCCTGCGCTGCCGGATCCCCTTGATGATCCGTCCGGCAGAGTGCTCGCTATGAGAAGCTCTCATCCGTTGTGGCTGGTGCAACGATGGATTAAGCGGTTCGGCATGAAGGATGCCGCAGCGCTCTGTGATGCGAATAATTCAATTCCGCAGATTGTTCTCCGGGTGTCAGTTCCGGCAAAGCGGGAGGATTCCATAGCATTGCTTGCCGCAAAAGGCATCTCTGCTCATCCTTCCCGGATATCTCTTGCAGGCATTGTTCTGGAAGGGACTGCCCGCTTTGCGGATATTGAGGAGGCACTATCGTGCCCCTATTTTGTACAGGACGAGGCCGCTCAAATGGTGAGCTTGCTGCTCGCTCCGGAGCCGGGACAGCGGGTCTTGGACGCCTGTTCAGCCCCCGGCGGAAAGGCTACGCATCTTGCCGAAATCATGCAGGACAGGGGCGAAGTTGTTGCCGTTGATCAAGACGACGGGCGACTCAAACTGCTTCAGGAAAATGTCATTCGGCTCGGCCTGCAGTCCGTCACGGTTTGTTCTGCAGATGCGTTTTCTTTTTCGGACGTATCTGGATTTGATCGCATTCTGGTTGATGCGCCGTGCTCGGCGCTCGGGACCATTCGCCGCAATCCGGACGTCAGGTATCGTCACACCCTTGCGGATATTCTCCGCTTGCAGCACACACAGATGCGCATGCTTTCCCGTCTTTCAGGACTGGTGCGTGCCGGGGGGACAGTCGTATATGCGGTTTGCTCGACAGAGCCGGAGGAAGGGGAGGATGTTGTCCGCTCTTTTTTGCAGGAGCATGCAAATTTTAGTATTATAGAGGGCGATTCTCCAGCCCTGAAAATGTTTTTTTCGGAAGACGCCAGGGGTTTTGCCGGTTACCGGACGTTTCCGCATCGTCATGGCATGGATGGATTTTACGCAGCCCGGCTTAAACGACTACGATGAACAAATGGATGAAAATACCGCTGTATGGCTTGTTGATGATTCTCTTCGGGATCGGGTCGGGCTATCTTACTTTCACGCTGCTTACCCTGAACCGCACCGTTGATGTTCCGGACCTGCGCGGCAAAGGGATGGTTGAGGCGAATGATCTGCTTCGCGGCAAGAGTCTGTATATACGCCTCGAAGGTGATGATTATGATGTTTCCGTTCCGCAGGGCTTTATTGTCAGGCAGAGCATTCCTGCAGGCGGTCAGGTAAAGCAGGGACGAGAGATCGGGATTGTGCTCAGCCGGGGCTCCCGTATTTCGCACGTGCCTGATGTTGTCGGTCAGACGCTTGAGCAGGCTGAGTCTGCTTTACAGTCCCGCGGCATAAAAATCAGCAAGGTCTCGTATATCCGCTCTGACTCAGCGCCGAAAGACACCATTATAGCCCAGAGACCCGAACCTCTGGAACGCGGCGGGGAGCAGTTCAGCGTTCTGATAAGCCTCGGCGATACTGAAGCCAGGCCGGAAAAGAAGGAGGAGCAGCAGTGATTAAAATTGCGCCGTCAATACTTTCAGCCGATTTTGCGCGGCTGGGTGAAGAAATAGAAGCCGCAGCCCGCGCAGGAGCCGACTGGCTGCATGTGGACGTCATGGACGGGCACTTTGTTCCGAACATGACTATCGGTCCTCTTGTGGTCGAGGCTCTCAAAAAGAGAACAGCCCTGCCGCTCGATGTTCATCTCATGATTGAGCAGCCGGATCGCTATCTGAATGATTTTGCGGATGCCGGAGCAGACTATCTCACGGTGCATGCGGAGGCGTCGGTGCATCTTCACCGAACGGTTCAGCACATCAGGGAGCTTGGCGTGAAGGCTGGCGTTTCCCTGAACCCCGCGACTCCGCTGTCCGTGCTTGAATATATTCTGCCCGACCTCGACATGGTGCTGCTGATGTCGGTGAACCCCGGGTTCGGGGGTCAGAAATTTATTCCCTTCATCATGGAAAAAATACGCCTGCTGAAACAGATGATAGCTGAGTGCGGGTCTCCAGTGCTTGTCGAAGTTGATGGCGGCGTAAAACCTGATAATGCCCGTGCGGTTGCAGCGGCAGGTGCTGACGTGCTTGTTATGGGGTCCGCTTTTTTCGGAACGGATGATTACGGACTGCTTATGAAAACACTTCGCACAACGCTGGAGGGGTGCTGATGGAAAAGCGGATTGATTCGCTCATTGCGTCTGCGGAAGCGCGCCGTGAGAGCTCTGACTATCCTGCGAGCCTGAAGCTGTTCCGTCAGGCGCTTGCGCTCTGCCGCCGCAGAGAGCATCTGCAGGGTGTTCTTGATTCTCTTATCGCCATTGGAGACATCTGCCGCATGACCGGCCAGTTTGATGCGGCAATCAGCAACTATTCAGAGGCGCTCGACATGTGCCGTGCGCTTGATGATGAACTTGCCGCCGCTGATGCGCTGGCCGGCCTCGGACTCTCCTACCGCGCTTTGGGCAAGTGGGAGGAAGCCATCCGGTTCACTGAAGATGCCCGTGCAATCTATCGTGAGGCAAAAGACATGAAAGGCATTGCATTTTCTGTCTGGTCGGAGGCGGGCGCGCTCCGGTTCGGCGGCAGGGTTCCCGAGGCGATGCGCCGTTTTGCAGAAGCAAAAAAAATGTTTGAAAAGGCTCGGTTCACTCCGGGGATTGCCTATGCACTGTGCGGGCTTGGGGGTACAAATCGGCTCGCAGGCAATTTTGCCGGGTCGCTCTCTTTTTACAGCGAAGCTAATGATCTGTTTCGTGTTTTGAAAGATCGGTTCGGGCTGGCGTATTCATACTGCGGGCTCGGCAATGCCCACCGGATGGTCTGCGATTTCCGCGCCGCCCTGAAATATTTTCGCAAGGCAGAAAAGCTCTACGCAGCGTTTGGCGATATTGTCAGCTTTTCCTATACCCTATGGGGCATGGCTTCTCTTTTCACCATGAACGGAAAGCTCGATGATGCAAAAGATTGCATTGCCCGCGCGCAGAAAAACTTCCGCAAGACCAAAGATCCGCGCGGGCTTGTTTATTGCGAACTGACGCTCGGCCAGATGGACTTTTTGAAGGGGAAAAAAGCGCAGGCACTCCGCAGGTTCAGGGCGGCCTTTGTCGAAGCTGAGCAGTTCGGGTTTGCGCTTGAACGATGTCATGCGGAGGCGCTGCTCGCTGCCGCTGCCGGCGACGAGGTATTGACGGCAAAAAAGACCTGTTACCGGAAAATAGGCGTGGACCTTGACTGTCTGAGCATTCCGTTCAATATTCCCTGACCCGAATGATGCATTCGGCTATGAGCCGTTCAGTCTTCGCCTCACCGGGCAATTCATTTGTCATGACATGAACGTGAATGCAGAAATTACAGACCGTTGTTTTACGGCACTTCAGGTTCGCTCGCGCGGACAAGAAGAACTCAGGCAGAGTGCGCCGCATCCTGAACTCCTCAGCGCTGCATTGTATAAATAAGGATAAGCAATGACCACAAAGGTTTTCACACTGCCGAACGTCATAACATCAGTCCGGATTCTTCTGATTCCGGCTTTTGTCATTGCGATTCTCTACGGCAGATATCCGGAAGCGGCCGCCTTCTTTATCGCAGCCAGCGTTTCTGACGCTGTTGACGGCTGGATCGCGCGTGCCTGGAACCAGCGGAGCGAACTCGGAGTGTTTCTCGATCCCGCGGCGGACAAATGCCTCATGATTACGTCGTTTGTTCTGTTTGCCTCATTCGGCTGGGTTCCGCTCTGGCTGGCATTCACGCTCATCGGGCGCGATTTGGTGATTGTTCTCGGATGGGTGCTTATAATGAGAGTGCGCGGCCTGACGAAGGTATCGCCGACGAAGGCCGGCAAGACAGCTATTGCATCGGAGATGGTGCTTATTTCCTATATTTTGCTCTGGCTGAACATTCCGGCTTTGCCGGAGCCGATGGTATGGATGTTTGTCGTGGTTGCCGCACTTTCCGTGGCATCCGGGTTGCAATATATATACAGGGAGCTGGAGCAGATGCATGAAAAACGTTAACGCTGTGGAAATTGAGATGGTCGAGCCGGGCAGCATAGCGGAACAGTCCGGAATCCGGGCAGGTGACCGGCTGGTTTCATTGAACCGCAGACGGATCCGTGACGCCATAGACCTGCTTTTCTACGGCAGCGAACCTGAACTCAAGCTTGCAATACGGCGCGGAGACAAACAAATTTCCTGTCATATAGACCGGGGTGCGGGGAACGCAAAAGGGCTTGGCATTTCGCTCAAACCGCTCCGGGTCAAAACCTGCGGGAATAAATGCATTTTCTGCTTTGTCATGCAACTGCCGAAGGGCCTGCGGAAGCCGCTGTACCTGAAGGATGAAGATTACCGGTTTTCGTTTCTTTATGGAAATTATATTACTCTGACCAATCTGACGCGCGATGAGCGGAAGCGCATCGTTGACCAGCATCTCAGCCCGTTGTATATTTCGGTGCATGCAACGGACACGGCAGTGCGGCGTACATTGCTCGGCAACGATTCTGCACCGGACATACTCAGGGAGTTGAAGTATTTCGTCGATCACGGCATCCGAATGCACACGCAGATAGTGCTCTGCCCCGGCTATAACGACGGAAAAATCCTATCTTCGACTATCAACGATCTTTACAAACTCTATCCCTACGTCCAGTCCGTTGCAGTTGTTCCGTTGGGGCTGACGGAACATCGCCGGAAGCCGCTCGCTTCTGTAAGCAGGGAGGATGCTCTGGCGGCACTCGGTATTGTTTATCGGTTTCAGTCGAGATTCCGCAGGAAGCACGGAGAAGGCATCGTGTATGCTGCGGATGAAATGTACCTTAAGGCCGGGCTGGATATCCCTTCTTTTAAAGCATACGATGATTTTTCACAGATAGAAAACGGCGTGGGCCTCGTAGCGATGTTTCAGCAGCAGGCCCGCAGGCTTAAATTGCCGCAGTTCGATCCGAAACGACGTTTTGTGACATTTACCGGCGCTTCGTTTGCGCCTTTTCTTGAAAGCTTCGCAGAGAGACTCCGGCGCCACGGCATCAACCTGGAGGTTATTCCGGTTGAGAACACCTTTTTCGGGAGAAGCGTTACCGTTGCGGGGCTCCTGACCGGCCGTGATGTGATGAAGTCTCTTGCCGGACGACTGCGCAAGGACGACATTCTGCTTATTCCTGATGTCGTCATGCGGGAGGGAGATCAGATTTTCCTGGACGATGTGGCGCTGAATGACGTGGAGGATATTCTTGATGTGCGTGCACTGCTCGTTGCAGCGACGCCACAGGGATTGCTTGAAGGAATACAAAGGGGTATGGAGTCTGGAAGGAGGAAATCATGAAGAAAAACAATCTGGCAGGATGTATTGCTCTTTTCTGTGCGGCTCTTTTTGCGGGTGCTCTTGCAGCCGAGGCCGCCGAGAAGCCTTTGCCGACAGTCTACTGGATGAGCATTGCGACCACAAATCAGACGATGCCGGGGATGCCGCGGGAGATGCCGTCCGGGATGTTCGGCGGACTGGGGGGCGGTCCGAAAAAAACGATGCTTTTACAGATGAACTCTCCCCGGCAATTGCCGTCGAATCCTCAAGCAACCCATGACATCCCTGATGGCATGCGCATGGGCCCGACACTCCCGCTGATGATTCCGCAGCAAGAGAAGCCTCAGCGTCATGACTATGAGCAGGCCGAGGAGCGCGTTGAAAAGGATCGCATGCGCATCCTTGTCTATTGGGGGTGCAGTGATACCGTCAGGCCGGGACAACCGAGAGTGATTGATACTGCAACAATGAGTCCGGCCGAAATAAGCCGCGCCATGCGCGCCGGCAGCATCACGGCTCAGGTGCCGCCCGCGCCGGGACGCATGCGCATTTATGCCGAATGGCCGAATCAGAAGAATTCGCTTCAGGTTCCCCCCGAGAGTTCACTGGTCGGTGCGCACTTCGTGAACGGCAACTATACACCGGACATCCGGTTTGTTATCGGGGCTGCACACGACTTTCTTGCCCCGGTTGAGCTTAACGGGGTAACCGGCGGACTGGCTGACAGCTTTGCATTTGACTGGCGCCGGATTCCGAATTCGCTCGGGTATTTCAGTACCGTCATGGCTCATACGAAGAACAGGGAAATGATCGTCTGGTCATCGAGCGAGTCGTATCAGTTCGGCTGGCAGTTGATGGACTATATCTCCTCTCCCGATGTGCGCCGACTGGTGCGGGATCGGGTTGTCATGAAACCGGATCAGATCTCGTGCCGGATTCCGAAGGGCATCTTCAGCAACGCTGAGGGAGCAATGCTTCAATTTATAGCCTACGGAGAAGACCTGCACTTCGGGTATCCGCCGAAGCCGAATGACCCCGTCTGGGGGGTCAGGGTTCGCTCGAAATCGACTGGAATGGTCCCGCTTGGGATGGATATGGAACAACGGAGTGGACGCGGTCGCTCCGACGAAACACAGGCTGATACGCCGCAGCTGAAGGAACAGCCTGAAACTGAGCGTCCTTCTGGTCCGAATCCGCTGAACACGATTCGCGGGCTGTTCGGGTTCTAGCATGGCGGCCGAGGAGCAGGTTTCGAATATCAGCGGCAAGACGCGCATCGTGGCTCTGCTCGGTCATCCGGTCGGGCATACACTGTCGCCTCGCATGCAGAACGCCGCGTTTCGCTCTGTCGGGTTGGACTGCTGCTATGTTGCATTTGATGTGCAGCCTTCTTCCCTGCCGGATGCTGTGCTGGGTATGCGCGCACTGGGTCTGCTGGGGGCGAACGTGACCATTCCGCACAAGGAATCGGTTTCGGCGTTGCTGGACGAAGTAGACAGTGAAGCGGTCTTTATCGGCGCGGTGAACACCATTGTGAACCGTAACGGGCGCCTCTGCGGTTACAACACCGACGGGCTTGGATTTATGCGCTCGCTTGTCGATGAGAATATCGCGGCAGCAGGGAAACAGGTGCTTATACTTGGCGCGGGCGGGGCCGCCCGCGCTGTCGCTTACTATCTTGCACAGGAGGCTGCTGAACTTGTCTTGGCGAACCGGACGCCTGAGAAGGCTGAGCGCCTTGCCGCCGACCTCACGGGGCTGGGAGCCGGTGTGAGGGGTGTTTCAATGGAAGACATTCAGCATGCTGCTTTTCTGGACGACATGGACATCATTATACATGCGACTTCGTCTGGTCTCAACCCATCCGATCCTCCGCTCATCGACAGCTCGCTGTTTAATGAGCGCCAGGTTGTCTGCGATCTGATTTATCGGGATACGCCGCTTGTTCTGGGAGCCCGGCAGGCAGGGGCGCGAACTCTGACTGGTCTGGGCATGCTTCTTTGGCAGGGGGTGCTCGCATTTGAACTCTGGACCACGCTGGCTGCTCCGGTAGATATTATGAGACATGCCCTTATGGAAAGCCGGCAGAATAGCGCAGAAGGCAGCAAGCGCGGAAATCAGTAAAAGCTTCCTAATGGGCAGTTTTCAGGCTGCCCGTTTTTGGAATCTATAGTTTGCTGCACTCTACTCTTGAGTTGGCATGGAATTAGCATGCAGTTTGCTTTACACCCGGAGTGCAGTGTGGTAATATTGGGATATGAAAAGAGTATGGTTTGCAGCTGTAGCAGTCTTGCTCTTCGGCATTATCGCTTTTTACGTTAATCACGATCGTGACTTCAGAGCTAAACTTGTCATTGGCGATCAATCGTATATGGAAGACGTGCGGATTGTGCAGCGAAGAGATGGTATCGCCAAGTGGACATTGAATGCAGAAAAAGCGGTCTTTGTGACTGAAAATGACATTCAGCTTTCGGAGCTCGGCATCACATTTCCTGAGAAAAAACTGGTGCTGAATTCCGAGGGGGGGCTGTATAATACCGAGACGCGGAATCTCAAGATTGACGGCAACATCAAGGCTACGACCGGCACATATGACATTATCGCCTCATCCCTGTTGTGGGACGGGAAAACGAATGAACTCACTTCTGATAAGAAGGTTCTGATAGTCGGAAAACAGTTTGTCGTTGAGGGTGAAGATCTTATAGCTACAACAGATGGAGCAAAACTTCAAAAAAATGTGCGGGCGGTTTTCAATGGAAAAAAACGGTAGTTGCAGGATTCAGTATTTCCGATACTCCAAGGGCATGCCGGTTGCCATTCTTTTTTGCCTCGCGGCATGTCTTGTTCTGGCGGCAAACGCCTCAGCAGCTGATGCCAGAAAGTCAGCCGGCAGTGAGCCGTTGATAATTACTTCCCTGTCCCTGCTGGCTGATAACACTGCCAAGACAGCGACATTTGTCGGGAATGTTGTTGCGCGGAAGGGTGAGTCAACTCTCTACGCGGATAAAATGATTGTTTACTCCAGAAAAGATGCTGATCAGAACAAGGATGAGGCCGGTAAGGCCAAACCAGCGGCGGAGCAGGACAAAGACAAAGGCGACATAGAAAAAATCGAAGCTGATGGAAATGTACGGTTGGTGAAGGGTACTCGCGTCATTACGTCGAAATTTGCAACGTATTACGCTGATCCGGACGAGCGGGTCATTTTTACCGGAGAACCGAAAGCTGCCGAAGGACAGAATGTTGTGACCGGAACGAAGATGACATACTTCATGAACGATGACCGCTCCCTTGTGGAGAACAGCAAGGTATTTCTGGTCAATAAGGAGCGGCAGTCCACCGACGCCAAACAAAAGAAAGGGAAGGCCCGCTAGTGCCTGACGCACTGGCTTTTCATGGATAATCGTATTCTTGAGACCCGGCATCTTGGAAAGACGTATGGGAAGAAAGTTGCGGTGCGTGATGTCAGTTTCACGGTCGGAACCGGCGAGGTGGTCGGATTGCTCGGACCAAACGGTGCCGGGAAAACAACGACGTTTTATATGGTAGTCGGGGCTATTCGTCCGGATCGGGGAGATATTCTCCTGAGCGGTATGGATATTGGCTCCATGCCGATGTATAAGCGCGCGCTGAGCGGTATCGGTTATCTTCCGCAGGAGCCCTCCATCTTTCGCAAGCTGACCGTGCGGCAGAATCTGAAGGCGGTACTTGAAATCCGGGCCGATGGGACAAGCGGGCTGGTAGATACTCTCGAAATTGACGAAGCAGTGGAGGGGATTATTGAGGAGTTCAGCCTGACCGAGTTTGCCGACAGAGACGGATACCGGCTGTCCGGCGGGGAGCGCCGCCGGACAGAAATTGCGCGTGCTGTCGCTCTGAAGCCGACGTTCATACTTTTTGATGAACCGTTTGCCGGGATTGACCCGATAGCAATCATCGAACTGAAAAAAATGATGACGTATCTCCGTTCAAAGGGTCTGGGCATCCTGATAACCGATCACAACGTTCGGGAGGCTCTTTCGATCACGGATCGGGCATACATCATCAGCGGAGGGTCCGTGCTGGCCGAAGGCGCTCCAGAAGAGCTGGTGAAGAGTGCGGCGGTCAGGGAAGCGTATCTCGGAGAGGGTTTCTCGCTATGACGCCGCTCGAAAATCGTCTTGATCTGCGACTGACCCAGAAGCTGATGCTTACTCCTCAGCTGCAGCAGGCAATCAAGCTTCTGCAGATGCCGCAGCTGGAGCTTGCACAGACGTTAACGCAGGAATTGACGGAGAATCCGTTTCTTGAAGAAACGCTTGATGAGCATGATGAAGAGGAGGGCAGCCAGGAGGTACGGGATGAAGAGCCTGCGCTCCCGGATGATTATTACGATACTGCCGAACTGACGGAAGAGAGCTTTAAACAGTTCAGCGTTGATGACTATTTCGAGGAGCGGAGCAGCGACGGACGCGACCTGGGATATTTTAATCCAGGGACGGAAGACAAGCCGTCGTACGAGCTTTTCTATTCAAAGACGCCGGATCTTTATGATCATCTCTTTTGGCAGCTTCGGCTTTGCCCTGCCAGGGATGAAGTGCGCATTGTGGCTGAAGTGGTTATCGGAAATATTGAAGAAGACGGTTATCTCCGCATGACCGATGAAGAGCTGGCAAAGGACGCTGGTTCGCCGGTTGGTCTTGTTTGTGAGGCGGTTGCACTTGTGCAGGGATTTGATCCGCCGGGAATATGTGCGCGAACATTACAGGAGTGCCTGCTGCTCCAGTTGCAGGTTCTGAGTCTTGGGGACTCTCTGGTGGCGCGGATTGTGGCCGGCAATATGGAGGATATCCAGAAGCGGCGATTTCAGCAGATTGCCCGGCGGTTCAGCCTTCCGGTTGAAGACATTATGGCAGCTGTTCGGGTTGTCGAGGCGCTTGATCCCCGCCCGGCGGCAAATTACACCTCAAGCGAGACGACGTATGTGGTTCCCGATGTTTTTATTGCACGGACGGACGATGGATATCAGATTATGCTGAATGATGAGGGGATGCCCCGCCTTCGCCTGAGCAAAATGTACCGTAACTTGCTGATGCGGAAAGATCAGCTGACGAAAGAGGAAAAGGGTTTTCTCCGCGAGAAACTGCGCCTTGCAACAGAGCTTATTAAAAGCCTTGACCAGCGGAACCGCACTATCTACAAGGTTGCGGACAGTATTCTCAAGTTTCAGATGGAGTTCTTTGAAGGAGGACGCCAGGATCTGCGACCGCTCACCCTGAAGGATGTTGCAGCAGATGTCGGTATGCATGAGAGTACGATAAGCCGTGTAACGTCGAACAAGTATCTTGCTTGTGACCACGGCGTGTTCAGCTTCCGTTTCTTTTTCAGCAGTGCATTGCAGTCGGACGCCGGCGAGGTCTCATCGACGTCGGTAAAGGATAGTATCCGCAAAATTGTCGAACAGGAGGAACCGAAAAAGCCTTTCAGCGACAAAATGATTGCCGACAAGTTACGCCAACAGAACGTCACAATCGCGCGTCGGACGGTGGCGAAATATCGTGAGGAACTCAAAATCCCACCGCAGAATATGAGAAAACGCTACGACTAACCAGGAGGGAATCTATGAACGTAATAGTGAATGGTCGTCATCTCGAGATAACGCCGTCGCTCAGGCAGTACGCCGAAGATAAAATCGGCAAATTCACAAAATATCTTTCCAACATATCCGAAGCTGTTGTCACAGTGAGTGTGGAAAAGCACCGTCAGAAAGCAGAAGTGCTCCTGAAGGTCAACGGCTATCTAATTCAGGCGGAAGGCTCTACTGGAGATGTCTATTCGGCAATTGATGAAGTAGTAGAAAAGCTTGAGAAGCAGGTCGTGAAATATAAAGAAAAAATCACCGAACACCGCTCCAAAGGAGCCGACAAAAAGGCTGCGAAGCCTGCTGAAGCCGAAACTGCCCGTGAAGGCCGCATCATCAAGCACAAGAAGTTCGACATGAAGCCGATGATGCCGGACGAGGCGGTCGATCAGATGGACATGCTCAGCAAGGATTTTTTCGTCTTTACCAACCTTGCTACCGGTGAAATGAATGTCGTCTACCGCCGCAAGGACGGCAATTACGGTCTTATTGAACCTTCGCGGTAACGCAGAGCGGGACGGCTCTGCTCATGCAGACCGCCCCGCTCACACATGCAATCATGCCTGACGATAAGCGCCCCATAAATGTTGTTATTGTCAGCGGCTACTCAGGAGCCGGCAAGACCGTTGCGCTCCGTGCCCTTGAAGACGTCGGCTACTTCTGTATCGATAATCTCCCGATCTCACTTATCGGCTCGTTTCTTTCAACCGCATCTGATGCTGACATCAGCCGAAAAATCGGCATCGGGGTTGATATCCGTGAAAAGGTGTTTCAGGGGGATGCGGAGAAGCAGCTTGCTGAACTCCGGAAACATCTGACGATTGAGATAGTGTTTCTTGAAGCAGAGACCGATGTGCTGGTGCGCCGCTTCAAGGAAACCCGTCGGCCTCATCCGCTTATGACGACACATGGGGGAATTGATCTTGATAGCTCTATCGCTGAGGAGATAAAACAGCTGGGCACTCTTCGGGACGCTGCGGACAGCATCATTGATACATCATCTTACTCTCTGCATCAACTGCGTCACCTGATAACGTCCCGGTACAGCCGTGAGGTGAGTGATCGCCAGATGAACATTACGGTTGTGTCCTTCGGGTTCAAGTACGGCGTGCCGTCCGGGCTTGACCTGCTGTTTGATGTCCGTTTCCTTCCGAATCCCTATTTTGTGCAGGAACTGAAAGCCTTGACGGGTCGTCACCGGGAACTGATTGATTTCGTGATGGGGCAGGAAGACACAACAGCTTTTCTTGAGCATGTCCTGCCGCTGCTCAGCTTTCTGGTTCCCCGCTATATAAGGGAAGGAAAAACCTATCTCAGTATCGGTGTCGGATGTACCGGAGGACGGCATCGCTCACCGGTTGTTGCTGAACGGATTGTTTCTCATCTTGAAGGGTCGCTCATGTTTACCGTCAATATCAATCATCGCGACATGGAGACGCACGGCGCCTGAAGCATAATTGATATAGATGCTATTTAAAATATTAATATTGCGATAATTTTCTTCAATTGCGGGAAGCGCTTTTCGACCGTCTCCGGATCCCGACTTCCTGAAAGCGCGGGCTTTATCCGCCTCAAACGCATTCTTTTCGGTTAATGGACCTATAAAAAAATCAAATCAGGGCGCGGGTTTGCGAGGATTGCTGCCTTGACAAACCGCAGGGGGTGTGTTAACTTTCAATCCAAGTTGTGTTTGTGAAGCCGTTCAATGTAACTATCCCAGTTCCCGAGAGGAGCCGCTATGCTTGAATTTAATCAGTGGTTTTTTGTCCTCCTTGCCAACTTCATCATCCTGCTCATTGCCCTCAACTCCCTGCTCTTCCAGCCTCTCTCCAAGATATTCAAGGAGCGGGACCGGGCGACAAAGGGTGCCCTGGATGAAGCCAAGGCCATGACGGCAAAGAAAGACGACGCAGTGGCAAAGATGAATGCCGAGCTTGTTGCAGCACGTCAGAAGGCAAAGGAAACGTCCTCCATTCTTCGTGAAGCAGGAGTCGCGCAGCAGAAAGAGACGATGTCGAAGGCCGAAGCTGCGGCGGTGCAGCAGATTGAAGCCGCCCGGAAGGAGCTGCAGGCTGAAACCGAGAAGGCCCGGGTAGCACTCAAGGGCGATATTGACAAGTTCGCTGACGAAATAGTCAGAAAGCTGGTGAATGTATGAAACTTGGTTTTAATAAAGGGGTGCTTATGAAGACCATGGTGGTTCTGGTGGCAACACTGTTTGTTCCCTTTGTTGCCTTTGCTGCCGGCGGCGACCAAGGCATGAGCACGATGGACTGGGTATGGAAGATTGTCAACTTCACCGTCCTCGTTGTTCTGCTTGTTGCGTTTGTCGGCAAGCCGCTCAAGGCATATCTCGCGCAGCGCAAAGAGCTTATTGAAAAAAGCATTCGCGAGGCGCAGGAAGCAAAGGAGATGGCTGCAAAGGTGCTTAAAGAGGTTGAGGAGCGTCTGCAGCTGAAAGATAAGGAAATCGCCGATATCATTGCATCGGCGCAGAGTTCAGGGGAACGTGAGCGTGACCGGTTAATCGCAGAGGGACAACGCATGTCTGAGCGTATTGCTGAGCAGGCGAAGACCAATATCGATTTCGAGGTCAAACGGGCGAAGGAGGTTATCCAGGCCGAGACGGTTGAAGCGGCGCTTCGGCTTGCCGAGGAGAAGATCAAGGCCAGGCTCACCAAAGAGGAGCAGGACAAGCTCCTTCGTGAATCTATCAAGTTAATAGAGGGCAGAAATTGAGAAAGGTCAGAGGAGTCAAACAATACGCCAAGAAGTTTGTCGGTAACGTACCGGTTGAAGAGATCTCCAAGGCTCTCGACAGCCTGAGCGTTATCGTGGGCCTGATGGAGAAAGACAAAGGTTTCAGGAATCTCATGGTCAGCCCGATGTTTACCAGGGAAGATCGAGCAAAATCGCTTTCAGTGCTTTCACAGAAGCTGCACTGTTCAGAGAAACTGACAAAATACCTCGACTATCTTTCGGATGAGAAAGCGCTTGGTGCACTGCCGGAGATCAGCACTGCAATTCTTGCGCTTTATCTTGAGATGAAGCAACGGTCAAAGGCCGTTGTGACTTCGCCGGTGGTCGTCAGCAAGGAGTTCGAGGCTGAATTGCTTGCCGCGCTCCAGCGGAGAACCGGCCGGGAAATCGATGTTGAATATGTGGTTGATCCTTCGCTGCTTGGCGGCGTGCGGATAAAGGTCGGAAGCACAATGTATGACACGAGTCTGAAAGGCCAACTCGGTCTTTTGAAAGATAAGCTCATAGAGGGGTGACATTATGGATATCAAGGTAGCAGAAATCAGCGATTACCTGAAGAAACAGATCACGGACTTTGAAAAGAAAGTCGACGTGAGCGAGGTCGGTGTTGTGACTGCGGTCGGCGACGGTATTGCCCGCATTTACGGCCTCGACAACTGCATGGCTTCCGAGCTCCTGGAGTTCCCGAACAACGTGTTCGGCATGGCGCTCAACCTTGAAGAAGAAGCGGTCGGCTCCGTTTTGTTCGGTGAAGACACGCTTATCAAGGAGGGCGATGTTGTAAAACGGACCGGTCGCATCATGTCGATTCCGGTCGGTGAGGAGATGATTGGCCGCGTCCTGGACGGCATCGGTCAGCCAATCGACGGTAAGGGACCATTGAACTGCAAGTCGACGAAGATCGTCGACGTCGTTGCACCGGGCATTATCGATCGCGAACCGGTAACCCAGCCGATGCAGACCGGAATCAAGGCGATCGACGCCATGATACCGATTGGCCGCGGCCAGCGCGAACTTATCATCGGTGACCGCCAGACCGGCAAAACCGCAATCGCGCTCGATGCCATTATCAATCAGAAAGGCGGCGACGTTATCTGCATTTATGTTGCGGTCGGCCAGAAGAGGGCATCTGTTGCACGAGTTGTTAAGACACTTGAAGAGTACGGAGCAATGGATCACACCATCGTTGTTTCCTCGACCGCGTCGGAGCCGGCGCCGCTTCAGTACATTGCGCCATACACCGGCTGCGCAATCGGAGAGTATTTCCGCGACAGCGGAAAACACGCACTCATTATTTACGATGACCTGTCCAAACAGGCTACATCATATCGCCAGTTGTCGCTGCTCCTTCGTCGTCCTCCGGGACGTGAGGCGTTCCCCGGCGACGTCTTCTATCTCCATTCGCGCCTTCTGGAGCGTGCAGCAAAGCTCTCCGAAGCAAATGGCGGCGGTTCGCTTACCGCACTGCCGATCATTGAAACACAAGCCGGTGACGTATCGGCATACATTCCGACCAACGTTATTTCGATTACGGACGGCCAGATATATCTCGAGCCGGATCTCTTTTATGCGGGCGTCCGCCCGGCAGTAAACGTCGGTCTTTCGGTCAGCCGCGTCGGCGGCGCTGCGCAGACGAAGGCCATGAAACAGATTGCCGGCACCCTCCGCCTCGACCTGGCACAGTTCAGAGAGCTGGCGGCATTTGCCCAGTTCGGCGCCGATCTTGATAAGTCTACTTTGGCGCAGATTGAGCGCGGCAAGCGCATGGTCGAGCTCCTTAAGCAGAACCAGTATGTTCCGCTCGTGCTGGAGGACCAGATTATCGGCATCTTTGCCGGAACACAGGGCCTGATGGATGACATCCCGGTTGATGCCATCCGCCGCTTTGAGTCAGAGCTTATTGCATTCATGAAGGAACGCAAAGCTGATGTGCGCGAAGAAATCAAGAAGAAGAAGGTTCTTGATGATGAGCTGAAGCCGAAGCTCAAGGCCGCAATTGAAGAATTCAAGAAAGGCTTTGTGGTCTAATCTCAGCGGAGAAAGGGTAACGATATGCCGGGACTAAAAGAAATAAAAAGAAGAATCGGCTCGGTGAAGAGCACCAAGCAGATCACCAAGGCGATGAAAATGGTGTCTGCGGCGAAGTTCCGCAAGGCTTTGGTCAGAATTACCGAGTTGAAACCGTATGCGGAAAAGATGAACCAGGTGCTCTCCAGCCTTGCCTGTACCGTGGAAGAGGGGCATCCGCTTCTTCAGGCGCGACCGGTAAAGAAGGTGGAAATTATCGTTCTGACCGGAGATCGCGGCCTCTGCGGAGCATTTAATACCAACGTCATGAAGGCAGCCTTTAACCTTATCAAGGAAACGCAGAAGACCGGGACCGAAATCAGCATCAGCGCTATCGGACGGAAAGGCGCGGATTTGTTCCGCCGCCGGAAGGTTGCCTTGCGGGGTCGCTGGGTCGGTCTTTCCGGCAGGGCATCGTATTCGGATGCTCAGGGAATCGCCAAAGACATCATCGACAACTACATGAACGAGACCTTCGATGAAGTTCAGCTGGTGTACACTCAGTTTAAATCCGCTGCTGTCCAAAAAGTAACAGTGAGCAGGCTTCTGCCGCTCGCTCCGCAGGATGGAAGTTCATGCCCGCCTGATAAGGCCCAAGATAAGGGGGAATATCTTCTGGAGCCGTCACAGCAGGCTATCTTCGAGCAGTTGCTTCCAAAGAATGTCGAAATCCAGATATTCCGGGCGATACTCGATGCGCAGGCTTCTGAACAGGCAGCCCGCATGGCGGCAATGGAGAATGCGACCAAGAACGCCAACGACATGATCAAGAAACTGACGCTTCAGTACAACAAGGCCCGTCAGGCTTCGATTACGAAGGAGCTTATGGACATTGTCGGCGGCGTCGAAGCTTTGAAAAAGTAGCCGCTTGAAGCGGTGAATCAAGAACGAATGAGCTATCCAGATACAGGAGGGCATCACAAATGAATGAAGGAAAAGTTTCACAGGTCATCGGTGCCGTTGTCGATGTTGAATTCGAGAAAGAGCTTCCTGCAATCCTCCAGGGATTGCGGATAGAGGATGCCGGAGACCCCACCAAGGGGGTTCCTGCAATCTCGGTTACGCTGGAAGTTGCCGGTCACCTCGGCGACAACAAGGTCCGCACGATTGCGATGTCGACAACCGACGGCGTGACCCGCGGCATGAAAGTTTTGGATTTGGGAGCACCAATCTCAGTGCCGGTCGGCAAAGGTACGCTGGGACGTATCATGAACGTTATCGGCGAGCCATATGACAAGGCCGGTCCAATTGAATGCACCGAGCGGTATCCGATTCACCGCCTGGCTCCGTCTTTTGTCGAACAGGAACCGGTTTCCGTGGTCTTTGAGACGGGAGTTAAGGTCTTTGACCTTCTCGTTCCGTTTATCAAGGGCGGCAAAATGGGCATGTTCGGCGGCGCGGGCGTCGGCAAGACAGTCGTCATAATGGAAATGATCAACAACGTCGCCATGAAGCATGGCGGTATCTCGGTGTTTGCCGGTGTTGGTGAGCGCACCAGAGAAGGGAATGACCTCTATCTCGAAATGAAACACTCCAACGTTCTCCCGAACGTTTCGCTTGTGTACGGACAGATGAACGAGCCGCCGGGCGCACGTCTACGCGTAGCACTTACGGCACTGACACAGGCAGAGTATTTTAGAGATCAGGGACAGGACGTTCTCTTCTTCCTCGATAATATTTTCCGTTATACCCTCGCGGGTTCTGAGGTTTCGGCTCTGCTCGGCAGAATGCCGTCAGCGGTCGGCTACCAGCCGAACCTCGGTACCGACATGGGTGTGCTCCAGGAGCGTATTACTACCACCAAGAAAGGTTCGATCACGTCAATGCAGGCTATCTACGTTCCTGCCGACGACTTGACAGACCCCGCTGTTGCGACAGCGTTTACGCATCTCGACGGGACGGTCGTGCTTTCCCGCTCGATTTCGGAACTGGGTATTTATCCTGCTGTTGACCCGCTCGATTCAACTTCCCGTGCGCTTGACCCGCTTGTCGTCGGTGCAGAGCACTATCGCATCGCCCGGAGAGTCCAGTCTATTCTCCAGCGCTATAAAGAGCTTCAGGACATCATTGCAATTCTGGGTATGGAGGAACTTTCGGAAGACGACAAGCTCGTTGTTGCCCGTGCGCGAAAACTCCAGAGATATCTCAGCCAGCCGTTCCATGTTGCTGAGACATTTACCGGCACCCCGGGCAAGTACGTCAAGATCGAAGATTCGCTCAGAGGCTTCGATGCGATTGCAGACGGTAAGTATGACGACATGCCGGAGCAGGCATTTTACATGGTCGGTACGATTGAAGAAGTTGAGGAGAAGGCACGGAAGCTTGGCTGGTCCAGAGAATCCTAAAAGGCGGGGTAAATGACTATGGAGACGAAGCTCAAGCTTGAAGTTGTATCCCCTCACGGCGAGGTGGTGAGCGAAGACGTGGACGAGGTATCTGCCCAGGGGAGCGAGGGTGACTTCGGCGTGTTTCCCGGCCACGTGCCATTCATAACCACATTGAAGATAGGCATGCTGACGTATCGCAAAGGCACCGAAACCCGGTATGTTTTTGTGAACTCAGGATATGCGGAGGTTTCGCCCGATAAAGTGATTGTCCTTGCAGACAGCGCTGAGAAGTCGGAAGATATCGATGTTGAACGCGCCAAGGCAGCCATGCAGCGTGCAGAAGAGCGGCTCAAACAGGCAGAGAAGATTGACTTTGCACGCGCAACGGCTGCTGTTTCGCGTGCAACGATTCGAGTCCAGCTTGGAGGCAAGCGCTAACTGCAGTAAGATTTTTCAGTCGGCGAAGCGGGGAGTTTCGGGCACTTCGGAACTCCCCGCTTTTTTTGCGCCGGATTCTGCGATGCATTACCTGGACAGCGACTCCAACTCTTTCATGCGCTCCCGGGTGGCAGGATGAGATGACAGGTAATCAAACAGATTATTGCCGCCGGAACCTCTTTTGTTCCTGCCGTGGTCGTTCTCCAGCTTCATCAGGAATGTTCCAAGGAGTGCGGGGGAAAGATTGTTATGCCTGAGCACCGCGGCGGCATAACGGTCGGCCTCGCGCTCAAAGTTACGGGAATAGTTCGCCTCCAGCAGCCATCCGGAAAGAGCGCCCGCAAGAGCGCTCACATCGCCGATATAGGCAGCAAGAACTAATCCGACAATAGAACTCTGAATCATCTGGCGAACGCCGTGCCGCAGTGCAACATGGCCGGCTTCGTGGGCAAAAACCGAAACCAGTTCGTCGTCATTCGCAGCCAGTTCGACCAGCTTGTCAAAAAACACGATTGTACCGTCGGGAAGAGCGAATGCATTGGCTCCGGCAAATGCACTGCTGCGAAACTGTATCGTTGTCGCCACAAAAGTATTGGGTGGAAAATCGACACGCGCAAAACGATCCTGCAACCGTTGCTGACGGTCCGCCGGAAGTGCAGATGGCCCAAGGAACTTGCCGTCGAGGTTTGTCAGTGCCTGCTGACTGATCAGCGTCAGAGCCTTGTCAGGAAGCCGATAGGCGAGTTTCTCAGCGGCAAACGGCAGCACCCACTGATACGCAGCGGCAAGGACGGCAACAAGTACGACGACAGAGACTGCTATCCAGCGCCATTTCCTCTGCATCCGCACGACCAGTGGCTCCCGGTGGCCACCCTGTGCAAGCAGAGCTGAAAGAGCCGGACTGTCCGGTACTTCGCATGACGAACCATCAGGGAAGCGAAGCAGCCGTGCAGCACCGTGCAGTGGTTCTGAAACAACGATGTCGTCAAACGGAAAAGAACGGTCGATGCTGTCCCCGGCTATTGCACATTGTCCGCTTTTCAGCGACACCTGTACCTGATGCGCACGACTGCTGGCGCCGTCGTAGAACGAACCGGTCACTTCTCCCGCGCAGATATCAGAACGAGATGTCAAAGTCAAAAACATCCGTTACCTCTTCGCCGGTTGCTGCCATGTCGGCTTCGGCATCGGCAATAAAGTGGTCAGCTCCGAGTTCAGTGCGGAGTGAAAGCGTTTCAGCCCGATATTGTGCCAATCGGACAGCTGCCCATGGCCAAAAAAAACCAAGCGTGATGATTGTAAGAAAAGCATTGCTCACCAGAAGAAATGCCAGACTGCCGGTGCGCTGCGTTGATGAGAATCTGGCGGCGCCGAGGCGTAAGTTGTCCCAGATAAGATTGGTCATTGATGCCTGAAAAAAAGGGTATGCCAGGAAGAAAAAAAGCAGATACGAAACAGCCATGATGATCCCGATTTGGAGCACATATGCTTCTTGTGAGCCGGCACTGCCGAAGAATCCGCCGATCACCCCGCCGACAACTCCTGCGACCAGACCAGCGGCAATGCCGAATCCCGCTGTTTTCAGGAATACGCCATAGACCGGTCCTGCTCCTGTTTCAAAACGTGCACATGTTTTCCCGAACGACGCATGGTTGTATAAAAAGGCCCTGATGCGCTGGTAGAAAAGCGGGTAGCAGAGACCAAAGGAAATTGGAATGAGCAGACCGTATCCGTAGAGAGTCCTGGCAGCATCTTTTGCCCTGCCATGAAATCGAAAGCGGATATTCCTCCAACTGGAGTTGTGCAGGCGAAATGCGAAAGAGCGGGTCAGCAGAAAAGGGAATACAATGATGAACAGCATCAGAAAACAATAATAGAGATACATGTTGAAGTTCGGAGCGTAATTTAATCCAAGCAGCAGGATGACAGCAATAATTCTGCCTTTAAGTATGGGGATCGGATTGCCGTGATAGTCGAAGCTTGAACCAGCTATGCGCATGTGGCGGTAGAAATACTGGTTTTTCCGCACTTTGGCCCATGCAGAGTAAATGCCGAGCGTCAGAATCGAAAGGAGGAGATTGACAATCCATATCCGGAAATACTCGCCTCCGGAACCGGTGAACTCAAACGAATGCGTTTGAGCGGCGACCGGCGCATCCGCAGTCGCAAAAGCACCTGTGCGCTGATGCTGACCCGGAAATATCGTCTCGCGCTGTTTATGGGCGTGCCATGCAATGAGCAGAGATCCTGAGATATTACGATATGGTTGCCATCTGCCGATATGTTCGTTCCATACCTGAGTATCGTCCGTGATAATGCCCGTTTGAACGAGTTCCCGGAACTCTGACTCGGTTATCGGCCCTTTCCGCCCTTCATCGGAATTGTAATTCCAGTTCATACATCCCCTCACGTTAGTGCTTTTATATTATGCCGCATCCGACTTATTCATGGGTAGCCCCAACATAGTGTGTCAGGCCGTCCTGAAAGATGACGTTGAATTTGTCGGTGGATTGGGCAGCAGATCGAGGCCGCCGCAGTGAAAGCAGATGGCGGTCCGATAGTGGGAAGG
>DATIKF010000264.1:0-10719 GCA_035477855.1 Dissulfurispiraceae bacterium | reverse complement strand
CTATATCAAATATCAGACGCGATACGGACATTCCTTGCTTCAGCTCAGCCGCGTAATACGTGAAACGCTCTTTGAGCGGAAAACGCTGATTGATATACTGACGCTCAGGTCAGACAGGCTCCTCGCTGCACATGAACATGGCCTACAGGGCGCGCTATTTTAACCGGACAGTAGTGCTTTGAAGAGATAAAACAGACCGGCATGACCGGCATCTATGAAGTCCGGAAAGGACATGACATCATCTACTTTTTGCCGGAATACGGGCATCTCTTTTTCGGCGAAATCATCACTCGGGAAGGAAAGAATCTGACCGAGCAGAGAAAAGATGAGCTGGTAGCTGAAACCGCAAAAAAACTGCCTGTGGATAAGGCGGTCACGTTTGGAAACGGCAAGCATGTGGTCATTGAATTCACTGATCCGGACTGTCCGTATTGCCGGAAAGCTTCAGAATTCCTGAAGAGCAGAGCCGACATCACCCGCCATGTTTTTTTTCTGCCGCTTCCCATGCATCCGGACGCGGGAAACAAGGCAAAGTATGTGCTCTGTGCTGAAGACCGTGCAAAAGCTTACGAAGAAGCCATGAGCGGCAAGCTGGATGACCGGAAGTATCAGATATGCGCAAGGCCGGAAGTCCCCGATATATTGAACGCGCATGTCGAAGCAGCAAGGAACGTCGGCGTAAGCGGCACTCCTTTCTTCATCATCAACGGCAAAGCATTTGTTCGCGGCGCGGATATTCGGGCGCTTGAAACAGCATTGGGCCGGTAATCCTCCATGAGACACCGGAAATAATTTTTCGTCAGAACACTGCCTGTGACATTGTCCGCTCCGAAGAGAGTGCCGGCCCGCGGATTGGTCTGAGCGGCACGCAAAAGGGTATAATTTCCCTATCTATCCAAAACACGCAAGGAGCTGCCCTATGACGATATGCCCATGTGGTTCCGGCCGCCAGTTTGCCGAGTGCTGTGAGCCAATCATACAAGGAACCTGCGGCGCCGAAACGCCGGAACAGCTGATGCGTGCCCGTTACAGCGCCTATGCTACCGCGCATGTAGATTTTCTGCACGATTCTCTCCATCCCGATGCCCGGAAAGACTTTGATCCCGAAGGAACGCGGAATTGGGCTGCCGGGTCTGAATGGAGGAATCTTGAGATCGTAGATGCCGGAATCGGCACGCCTGATGCTGACTCCGGAACGGTTGAGTTTATTGCCACGTTTGCCCAGCAGGAAAACGAGTTGAAGCATCATGAAGTTTCGCGCTTTAAAAAGAAAGACGGAAAATGGTATCTTCTTGACGGAAAAACCATAGGGCCGAAGCCTGTTACACGCGAAACGCCGAAAGTCGGCAGAAACGAGCCCTGCCCCTGCGGAAGCGGCAAAAAGTATAAAAAGTGCTGCAGCGGGTAAGCTGACGACCCGCATCCCGCGGAGGGAAATATGTCATTTTTTCCGGACACCTGCAAAGGCACCCTCACCGCGAACTCACGGCATGCGGTTTTATTGCTTATTATTGTTTTTCTCACCGCTTCCTGCGGAATGCACTTCTCATCGGCTCAACCCGGCGTCTCTCCCGGTGAAATAAGCGGCACCTGGTCGGTTATCGTTTACGGAGGTCGTCATGCAAACGACCTTGAAACCATCGGCTTCTTCGATCGCGAGGATGACGATTACTCGATCGTCATAAATGCCCCTGAATTCGATTACAAAATCACGCGAAGCTTGGCAACCCCCGATGCGCTCACATATGCGCGCGAGGCGGTCGGCTTCCATCGATCCTTTCAATCAATGCATGTCAGCCGAATCGTTGCACCTGACGGATACCTTGTCGGATACGAACTGCGTCCGCTCTATCCGCCATTTGAGTTCGGCTATCAGGATGTGCTCGATGTCTCCTATGCCTGGCGCGGCAAGACACTGGTTGTGTCCGTCAGACTCAAGCCTCAAGTCCGCCGCCAGCTTGATGGAGACGATCCGCGCAACCGCCCGTTTCTCTTCCGGCGATAGCGGGCGGATTCCGCATGTCATTGCCTGAGAACGATGCTCTTTTCATTGAGGAGTTCCCCTGTGCCTATTTCGACGACGGCAGGATTGCCAGTGTCGAATATCTCATCACCGACACCGACGCAATGAGGTCCTTTCATCAGTATCTTTCGACCGGCCACCGGCGCCTCGGTCGCACCTTTTACCGCAATCTCTGCCGGGGATGTTCCGCATGCATGCCGATTCGCATCGAGGTCGGGCTGTTTCAGGCGAGGAAAAGCCAGAAGCGGTCGTTGCGAATGAATGCCGATATCCAGGTTATTGTTCGTCCGCCGGGTGAGCTTTCGCTTGAACAGGTTGCTCTTTTCAGAAAATATCTTGTGATTAAACACGAAAAAGAAAAAGAAGAGCCGGCTCCTGATTATGAGTTTCAGCTCCGCACCATTCACTTCGGATATGCCCATTCGATAGAGATGGACTACTATCTTGACGGACGACTGATCGGCGTCGGCATTGTGGATGCAGCAACGGATGCGCTGTCAGCAAATTATTTTTATTATGATACCGATTTTCTCAGGCGAAGGCTTGGGGCATTCAGCATTCTGCAGGAAATCGCACTCGCGGAGGCGCTCGGGAAGCGCTATTACTATCTCGGCTTTCTGATCGAAGAGAATACGAAAATGGCCTACAAGAAGGACTTCCGGCCCCATGAGCTGTATCTGCGCGGCAAATGGATAACTGCTTGAGGCACCATGCACACATCTCTGTTCTATGAATAATCCGGCAAAAGGGCTTCTTCTCTGGTTTTGCTTCAAGTGAATGGCCCGCCACATTCAACAGTCTGCGCGCTTGAGACCGGGATCTGCGCGGCATCCATAGTATTGAAAGAAGCCTGGTCTGCTGCTTTGCCGCTCTCTGGATTAACAGCCCCCGCCGCAGGTAAACTTACTGACAGGTTTTCATGAACAAGCACCTCTTGCCCAAAAAGCGCATTGCTTTCCCGGACGACGAACAGCTGCAGCCGTGGCTGTCTCTGTTGTTTACCGCGTATGCCGTCATTGATGAAGGTGTCCGCATTGCGATTGGCCGGGAAGAAAAAAAGCGCGGTGCTCGATTGGCCTGCCGAAAAGGGTGCAGCACGTGCTGCCGAACGCACAGAGACATTCCGGCCTACCCGATTGAGCTTGTCGGTATCTCCTGGTATGTAATTGAAAAGATGAGTCAGCCGCTTCGCCGGACAATCAGGCAGCACCTTTTGCAGCACGGAAAAGGCGGCGCCTGCCCGTTTCTTGTGGACGATGCATGCGCCATTCATTTGGTACGACCCATCGCATGCCGGCAGTTCAATGTGTTCAATACGGAGTGTAAGGACAGTGAGGACCCGTTCTACACGAGACGGCAGGACGTTCTGACGCCGGTTGCCGAACACACCGATACCGCTCTCGAGGTGACGTTGCCGTTCTACGGGATTGCGGGCGAGGCTGCGCGGAAGAGGGCAATTGAAAGCCGGTTGATAAATGCACTGATAAAGGTCTTGCAAGAGTGTCCGTGGAGCGATCTTGCCCGGCGAATGGATGATTTCGATTTTTCCAGGCAGTAGTACTACTTTTTGCTGCACCGGGGAGCTGCTGTTTTTTTCTCTGAAGCAAGAGCAGGTTGCTGCTCATCCAGCGAAGCAAGAAGATGATCGCCTGCATGTTTCAGATGAGCCTGCATCGCCGCTTTTGCCTGTTCGACATCGCGCCGTTTTATTGCCGCCAGAACAGCCGCATGTTCGTCGAAAACCCGATCGTAAGCGCCGGGGACGAATGATTTCTGCTCCATCCAGCTCTTTACCTGCTGCTGGATTTCATCGAAAAATCGCTCCAGGATACTATTGTGACTCGCCTTTGCCATGGCTTTATGAAAGCCGTAATCAGACTGTATGATTTTTTTCCCTCTGAGCGTGTTTTTCTGCAACCGATCAAGCTGAGCCCCGATTGCCGCGATATCCTCTTCAGTCGCACGTTCGGCGGCAAAGCCGACGATTGTCTGCTCAAGCACGATGCGCGCCTCAATTATCTCCTGAATTTTGCCCTTCCATGCCGTAGACAGCCCCCATTGGCGGGGGCGCGCAAGAAACTCCTCCGGAGTGGCTGCAACAAACGTACCGCGCCCCGGGCTTACCGAGAGCAAGCCAGTCAGAGAGAGGGCGCCGATGGCTTCGCGGAGAGAGCTCCTGCCGACTCCGAACTGCTCCATCAAAACCGGTTCCGGAGGGAGCCGATCTCCGGCTTTGAGCAAACCGGTGCGTATCATGCTGACCAGATGGTCGATAATCTCGTCGGTAAGACGCTTGCGCTGAATCTTTTTGGGAGCCTGCTTCTTATCTTTTTTCATGTAGTTCGCTGTACATGATGACGTTTTTAAGGTCGTGCGGTCAAGCGCTCCTTCCGGAGTCAACAAACATCATATCATCTGATGTTTGTTGACTCCGGGGGCTGTTCTGCGGTATAAAAAAGACAGCATTCCGCAAAATCAGGTCAGGAGGGTTCAATGCCACGGTTCAGCGCCAATCTGTCCATGCTCTTTCAGGAGCATGATTTTCTCGATCGCTTTGAAAAGGCAAAGGAAGCCGGCTTCACCGGTGTCGAATACCTTTTCCCTTATCAATGGCCGCCGGAACATCTCGCCGCCCTGTTGGTCAGCTATGGCCTGACCCAGGTCCTCCATAATCTCCCGGCAGGCGACTGGGCAGGCGGGGAGCGCGGCATTGCCTGCCTTCCCGGCAGAGAAAGCGAATTTCAGGACGGTGTCGCACGCGCGCTCTCCTATGCCAGACAACTTGGATGCATGCGCCTCAACTGCCTGGCCGGGAAACGTCCCGAGGGGGTTGATGACGAAAAGCTCGAACAGACACTCGTTGCAAACCTGTCATTTGCTGCCCCGCTGCTTGAAGAGGCCGGAATAAAGCTCCTGATTGAACCGCTCAACAGCCGGGATATCCCACGCTTTTTTCTTGTGCATACCGCGGACGCGCTCAGCATCATGCAACGCGTGAACCACCCTAACCTCTATCTGCAATATGACGTATATCACATGCAGGTAATGGAAGGGAATCTGATTCAGACGATCACGAACAATCTGGAGTCCATTGCACATATCCAGATTGCCGACAATCCGGGACGACATGAACCCGGCACCGGTGAAATTAACTATGCAAGCATATTCCGGGCGCTTGATGAAAGCGGCTACTCCGGCTGGGTCGGGTGTGAGTTCTTGCCGCTCACGACCACAGAGGAGGGGCTTCGCTGGATGAACCCTTACAGAAACCAAACCAGATAGTCCATAGGCGCTGTTCAAAATCGTGAATTGCAAGGCGGAAAGGGGCGGGTGGCTGTTTTCTTCGGCAACGAGTGAGCAGCCCGCTGCAGAGAACAACTTTGGTATGAGAGGAGAATTATTATGAGTGCATTGGGATTTGTTGGTCTCGGCATTATGGGAAAGCCGATGGCACGTCATCTGATAACTGCCGGCCATGCGGTAGCGGTGTGCAGTCGTTCTTCAGGGCCGGCTGAGGAACTTGCCGCCATTGGCGCAATCGTCTGCAGCTCTCCGCGTGAAGTTGCCGGGAAGTCCGATATTGTTTTTATCATGGTCCCTGATACGCCGGATGTCGAAAAAGTCATCTTTGGCAAAAACGGTCTTATTGAAGGGATGAAGCCGGGGTCGATTGTTGTCGATATGAGCACTATTGCCCCGCTTGCAACCAGGGAATTCGCCGCACACCTCGCTGATAAAGGGATAGAAATGCTCGACGCGCCGGTATCAGGCGGACAGGTCGGTGCTGAGAATGCGACGCTCTCTATTATGGTCGGCGGAAAAGAGGACGTTTTTAAAAAGGCAAAGCCGTATTTCGAAATAATGGGGAAGCTGATCGTCCACATCGGCGGAAACGGCACCGGTCAGACCTGCAAGACGGCAAACCAGATTGTTGTTGCAGGCACGATTCAGGCGGTGAGCGAAGCGCTTCTGCTCGCGTCCCGCGCCGGAGCCGACCCCGCAAAGGTCCGTGAGGCCCTCTTGGGCGGCTTTGCGCAGAGCAGGATTCTCGACGTGCATGGCAATCGGATGATCACCAGAAATTTCGCGCCAGGATTCCGCATCAGACTTCAGCAGAAAGATCTGAACATAGCGCTCGATACTGCCCGCAGTCTTGGCCTCAGCCTGCCGGGCACCCAGAGCGCTCAAGAGTTATATTCTGCTGTCGCTGCAGACGGAGGCTCGGACCTCGATCACTCAGCACTGCTGACAGCGCTCGAAAAACTCGGGGCTGCTTCCCCGAAAACATAGACCCTGATAACAAGGAGCCGCTCTCACAGCGGCTCCTTGTCTTTATGATTCAGGCAGGTTTGAATGCAGTAATATAGGCGGAAAATACCATCTGTTCGACGCCGGCCCCAAAGTTCCAGCTCCTGATAATATCGTCGCTGTTTTCCTTGTTGTCGATGCGCACATCGACAAACCCGCTGCACTGAAGCATCTTTTTCAGTTCCTCCACGGGAACCGCTCCGGTTATTCAGCCACTGTAGGCACGTTCATCACGAAGCAGCGATTGGCTGAATGCAGCCTTTTGGAGAATGTCCGAAATCGCAAGGCGGCCGCCGGGCTTCAGCACCCGAAATGCCTCGCGGAAAACCGCATCCTTGTCAGGAGCAAGGTTAATAACGCAATTGGATATGATGACATCGACCGACGCATCCTCGACCGGCAGATGTTCGATTTCACCGAGGCGGAATTCGACACGATTCCCGAAATTATGTCTTGCAGCGTTCTCTTGAGCTCTTGTGATCATCTCGGGGGTCATATCAACGCCGATCACCCGACCCGCATCCCCGACCCGCATGGCAGCAAGAAATGCATCAAAGCCCGCGCCCGCGCCAAGATCAAGCACCACCTCTCCCGGTTTCAGATCCGCGATGGCATGCGGATTGCCGCAGCCGAGACCAAGATTCGCTTCACCAAGACCTACCTTCAGTTCGTCTTCTGAATAGCCGAGCATCCTGCCGGTTTCAAGCAGGCTCGTTGTCGCCGCTCCCGGCGCACAGCAACTGGAGGAGGGAAGGAGTGTCCGCCCCCCTGTAGCAACTGCCGCATAATCGCGACGCACAAACTGCTTTATTTTGAACACATCACGCTTCATGCCTTATTTTTCAGGAACCATAAGGAACATAGAAGAACCGTTCCGATAGACAACGAGCAGGGTTCCCTGCTTGCCTTTGCCCTTGGCAGCAGCAGCTTCGTATTCTTTTGCGTTCTTGATGTCAATCCGGTTCACCTGCATGATAACGTCACCCCTTGCCAGTACGTCATCCGCCGGGGTGCCGTCCTCAACATCCGTCACGATAACGCCCTGAACCCGCTTCGGAAGATCGAGGCTGCGGCGGATTTCCGGCGTTATGTTCTGAACCGATACCCCCTTGAGACCGCCGGTACTCTTGCCGGCGCTGCGTGCCTGCAGGTCAGAAGGCAGTTCGGCAATCCGCACCGTTGTCGACTGTGCCTTTCCGTCGCGGATGTATTTCACCGTAACATCTTTGCCGGGAGAGGTAGAGGCAACCGCGTTCCGCAGGCTGCTCGGGTCCGCAACTTCCTTGCCGTTGAAGTCGGTAATCACATCGCCGCGCCGCAATCCGGCTTTTTCCGCGGGGCTGCCGTCCGTTACATCACCCACAAGCGCTCCCTTTTCGTCCTTGAGGTTGAACTGTTTTGCGATTTCAGCAGAGACCGGTTGAATCGATACTCCAAGCCAGCCGCGCACCACCTTGCCCTTCGTAATGAGACTGTCCATGACTGACTTTGCAAGATTGCTCGGGATGGCGAATCCGACGCCCTGATAACCGCCTGATGTGCTGAATATCGCGGTATTGACGCCGACCAGCTCGCCGCGAACGCTGATGAGCGCACCGCCTGAATTACCCGGATTAATCGCGGCGTCGGTCTGGATGAAGTCTTCGTAATCGGATATGCCGACATTTGAGCGGCCAACCGCGCTGACGATGCCTGATGTCACGGTCGCGTTGAGTCCGAAGGGGTTCCCGATTGCAATAACCGTTTCTCCGACCTGCAACAGGTCGGAATCAGCCAGTCTCAGCACCGGAAGGTTCTGCGCCTCGATTTTCACGACAGCGATGTCGCTCTTCGGGTCAGTGCCGATCACCTTGCCCTTGAACTCCCGCTTGTCCGAAAGCCGGATGCGTATGTCGTCAGCATCTTTAATCACATGATTGTTCGTCAGAATGTAGCCGTTCTTGTCGACAATGACTCCGGAGCCGAGATTTGACTGCTTTCGGTCTTTCGGTTTTTGCGTCGGTCCGAAATCATCCCCGAAGAACCGCTTGAAAAACGGGTCGTTGAAAAAAGGATGCGGCGCGCCCTGCGACTTGATGGTTTTTGATGTTGAGATGTTCACTACTGCCGGCTTGACGGCAGCCGTCACTTCGGCAAGCGCCCTGCTCGACCTGCTCAGAATGTCGATAGCCTCCTGCGAGATATTCGGCTCCAGTGAGTTGCCAGTCGTCTGAAGATTGAAATTTGACGAGATGGCCAGCCCCAGAATCAGGCCTATTATGAGAAACGTGATGCCAACCCCTGTCTTGTAGCGCGAATGCATGTTTTACCTCCATGGTTTGCTGCTGACCGGTTGTATTTGTATTGTACTGGATGCCGGGCGATCAAATAAACCCTTGCCGATAAAACTTCTGAAAGAAAGGAATGTTAAGCGAGAAAGGGCTCGCCTGATAGCTCATGCAAATTCGTCTTGAGCTCCGGAGTTTCTCCGGGGCTCAAGACAAAGAACTTCTCGGCTACTTTCCTGTTACCGAAATTTTCTTTACTGACTTGACCGCTTTCGCAGACTTCGGCAGCGTCACGGCAAGCACGCCTTTTTTGAACTCGGCATCGACTTTTTCGGTGTCGATTTCTGCCGGCAGCGGTACGGTCCTGCTGAATGACCCGTACGAGCGCTCCATCCGATAGTAATCTTTGCCCTTGTCTTCTTTCTCGACCTTTTTTTCGCCTTTGATGGTGAGAGAATCGCGGCTGATCGAAACTTCGATATCTTTTTCATCGATACCCGGCAATTCTGCCGTAACCATTATCTGCTTGTCGGTTTCGACGACATCGACCTTCGGACTGAATGTTGCCCCCTTCCTGCCAAACGGTTCAACATCAAACCCGCGAAAGAAGCTGTCGAAAAGACGGTTCATTTCGTCACGAAAGAGATCAACAGGGTGCTCCGCCTTGCCTTCCTGGGTCGGCTCTTTTCCTGACGGCACAAGATTCTTGAACGCCATGAATGCCTCCTTTCTACGCCCCGGCGCGAACCGCAATCTTCCTCGTCTTTGCGGCAGCCGCCTTAGGCAGCACGATCCGTAATACGCCGTTCTTGACGGTCGCCTCGATTTTCTCGCGATCGACCTCATCAGAGAGGGTGAATACGCGCTGATAGTCGCCGACGCCGTACTCAGAAACAGCAAGTCGGTGATTTTCCGGAATCTCTGCCTCTACTTTACCGTATATTGTCAGAACATTCTTCTCGAGCGTCACATCAACGGATACCTCATCGACACCCGGCATGTCCGCATAAACCTCAATATAATCCTTCGCCTCAACGATATCTACCGTCGGCGTATACACCCTCCGCGGCCTGGTGCGTTCAACCTGAACATCTCCTCCCTGTGCCGGGACTTCTTTCTTTTCTGTTGACATGCTTCACCCCCTACACAGTTTTGACGCTGATTTTTTTAGGTTTATCTGCCTCTGCACGCGGCAAAACAACAGTGAGCACTCCTTTGCTGACACGTGCGTCCACCTTGCCGGTCTCAACAACATAGGGCAGTTCGACCGTACGCGTAAATTGTCCGGCCCAGCGCTCACGGCGATGGTACGCCTCTCCTTCCTTTACCTCGCAAGGCTTTCGCGAGCCTTTGACCGTGAGCGTGCTGCCTACGACCTGCATGTCGACCGCATCAGGATCGATGCCCGGTATTTCCATCGTTACGACAGCGCTTTCAGCCGCTACCCAAAGGTTTATTGGCGGAAACTCACGTCCGGATAGCGGAGCCAAGCCGCTCCGCACGCGGTCAATCCGCTCAAACTCTCTCCAGGGATCCGGAAACCTGCCAATTCTTTCGAGTTCCGAAAGCAACATCGCAATGACCTCCTTGCATAACGAAAGATAGTTTTGGCCCCAAAGGAGCTCTCGAGTTGTCGTTAGTGCTCTCTAATGATAGAGTGCTGATTTATTTCTACAACGATTTGAGAAAACTGTCAAGAGGGTTGGCACTTCATTGAATTGATGGAACTTATTTGGCTCACCGCATGAAGAGTCAGGTGCTCCCGTTGTCCTGAATCATGTTAATCTCTGTCCAAAGCGCTTAAAGCCCGTCAGGACGCGTAACAGAGCGGTTTTGTTCGGCGAAAAGGCGCTTACAGGGAGGCAAGCGCGAGGCGAATACCTCGGAGGACGGCTGGATGCCGTCCGAGAATGAGCGGCGTTGCGCGTCCTGACGGGCTAATGACAATTCCAGGATAATCCCGGAATTGTCATTAGAAGACGGGATCATATGATAACTCTTTGTGTCGGCAAGTATTCTTGTCATTCCGGCTTGTCCGGAATCTTTTTGATATAATGCGGTATGAGCAAAGGCAGATTTTCAGTGTACATCATGGCCAATGCCAGACCGACCTTATATGTC
>DATIKF010000263.1:0-64416 GCA_035477855.1 Dissulfurispiraceae bacterium | reverse complement strand
CTATATCAAATATCAGACGCGATACGGACATTCCTTGCTTCAGCTCAGCCGCGTAATACGTGAAACGCTCTTTGAGCGGAAAACGCTGATTGATATACTGACGCTCAGGTCAGACAGGCTCCTCGCTGCACATGAACATGGTCTACAGGGCGCGCTATTTTAACCGGACAGTAGTGAAATAATGTCTTGATAAAAAATTCCGATTCGCAGGCAACCGCCGGAGTGAAAAAAACGGTGGTGTTCCTTTTCGTCTGTCATTCCGGCTCGTCCGGAATCGGGGTTTTTCGGGACTAAACCTTCTTCCTCACTTCGCTGCCGACCGAAGCATCTGCAAGCCTCGCCAGTCCCTCTATCCGCCGCTCCCAGCCTACCCCGAACTTGCTGTAACTATTCAGCCCGCGCAGCGAGGTCTGGCGCGTTTCGAGATACTTCATCGGGTCGCCGCCGGACGCGCTCATCGCCTCCAGTGCGGTTCTGGGACGGTGCAGGTAGGTGTCGAAATGAATGATATTCAAAGGATACGGAAGATTTCCGCTGCCGGAACGCTGCCAGATCTTTGCATACATCTGCGTTGCCTTTGCGTCGTCGAGCTGGTCGACGCTCTGTGCAATCTCTCCCTTCGGGTCGTACTCCTGAAGCGTGCTCTGCAGGATGCCGTATTTTGAAGGGCCCATTCCGTTGTCGTTTCTGACGAGCGTTTTGCCCTCGTGCTTCATGATGATACGGACTGCGGTTTCAAACCCGCGGTCGCCGCTCCGTGACACTGAGGCTGAAGAGGTCGCGCCGGCAGCGGCTGACTGCGCGCCCAGACCGTTCTGTCCCGGCATTTTTTTCCCACCGGCAAGCAGCGTGCTGCTGAGAGCCGCATAGGCGTCCGCCGCACCTCCCGACTGCCGAAGGGCGCTGCGGGCCGCCTGCGGGCGGCGGATATACGTTTCAAAGTGAAGAGCCTGCAGTTCCGAAGGCAGTTCGGCGGCGCCGGAACGATCCCAAATCCTCTGATATATAAGCCGGGCCTTTGCGGGAGTAAGCTGACTGACCTGTTCAGCGACCTTGCCCCTGGGGTCATAGTCGCGCAGCGTTGCCTGATGAATGCCGAATTTTGACGGACTGTCACCCTGCACATACCGGCTGCGCTTGAGCAGGATTGGGTCAACAACAGAATCGAACGCGCCGGGAGCTGTCTGCATCTGTTCGCTCAGCATGCCTGAAAAAATATTTCCAGTTGATAATGAAGGATTTTTTCGAACAGAAGTATAGTCCGCTGATGCTATGCCTGCCCCGGCACGACAGATCTCTTCCCGCATCAGCATACCTCCGGAATCGTTTTGCACCGTAAACTATAAGCACAATACATGCCTGACTGGAATGCCTGAAAATTGATGCGCTTAATCGAGAACTATCAGAAGAAAGTGCGTCTGCATTGCAAATCATTATTTCGTTGCTGTCAGTCTGTCATTCCGGCTCGTCCGGAATCTTTCCCTGATTTTCCACGACCGCAGCAATGTCAGGAAGGACTCCCGACATCCTTGACAGAAGAAGCACGGGAGCGGCAGAAACCTGAGCGTGATCCTGAAAAATGTCATCGCCTACAAAAAACGCTCAGACTCTGAACAGAACTTTCCCCATATCGCGCGTGTCGTAGCCTCCCAGATTTTCGACGCCGGTTCTGAACTCTGCATCGTCACCGATAATGCCCATAAGAATCCGAATTTTTTCGCTCTCGAAAACATCGGCAGCAATGGCTATGTCGTAGCGTTCATCAGCAACCGGAATGAAGTCAAGGCCGAGCGCCTGTGCGGAGGAATACACAGCAAGGCCGGCATCGGCAAGGCCGGTGAGAACCGCGGAGGCGACCGCCATATGGGTATATTCTTCGCGCTTGTATCCGGCAATATCAGCTGTCCTGATGCCGAGATCGCGGAGGTGTTTGTCGAGCAGAAGCCGCGTGCCTGACCCGGACTGCCGGTTGATAAAAACCACGTCTTTTCGCGCAAGATCGGTAAAGTCCGTAATGTTTTTCGGATTGCCCGGCTTCACCAGCAAGCCCTGCCGCCGATAGACGAGATTGACCAGCACGGTCGGCCGGTCGGCAAGAAGCTGCTTCAGGTACGGCACATTGTAATCGCCGGTCTCTTCGTCGAGCAGGTGCGTACCGGCAATGTGTGCTTCGCCACGCTTCAGCGCCATGAGTCCGCCCATGGAGCCGACATGGGCAGAGGAAAGCGACAGGCGCGGACAACGCTGTTTTATCCTGTTTGCCAGCAGGTCCAACGCATTGTCATGGCTGCCGATGCAGACGATGGTATTTTTGATCGCCTCGCGGCTGCGCAAAAGCTGAATCGTCACCGGAGCACCGGACGGAATTCCTTCGGAGTCCGCCGGGACTTTCAGGAACCCGTCTGCACGAACAACAGACATGAGAAGCCCCGCGCCGCGACCGACCGGAGTTGCGATAAGCTTTTCGCCGACCGCGCCGACCTTGACGCGCACGAATTCATCAACCCCGAGCGGAGAAGAAATCTGACGGGAAAGGATCGCGGAGGCTGTCTCGTCTTCCTCAACGGCCACTCCGAGCAGGTGGGCTATCACCGGCCGCACGAAAAGCCGCATGGTCAGATATGCTGAAACCGGATATCCCGGAATGCCGAAGACCGGCTTGCCCTGCACCATGCCGAAGATGACCGGCTTGCCCGGCTTGATGGCGACGCTGTGAATAATCAGCTCGCCGAATTCGGCTATCACCGCGGCGGTATAGTCTTCAGTGCCTTTCCCCGATCCGGCATTGATAATGACAATATCGGAGCTTTCAAGCGCGCCGAGCAGTGCCTTACGGATAGAGGCGGCGTCATCCGCCACAATAGGCACGCCGAGCGGCTCTGCGCCATATTCTTCAGCCATGCCGCCAAGAAGCGTGGCGTTGTATTCGATGATTTCAGGCGCTTCAGGAGCGCGGACGCGAACCGTTTCGGCATCAATCAATTCCGTGCCGGTCGGAATGACCGCAACGCGCGGCTTGCGCCGCACCTGAATATCAAGCCGCCCGCTCGCCAGAAGCGCTCCGGCATCAACAGGACGCACCGCATGGTTCTCCGGAATGATCAGCTCTGTGGCAACGATATCTTCACCGATGACCCGGACGTGCTGATACGGTGTCACTGAGGCATAAATCTCAATGCCGTTGCCTGCAACGTTTACGTCCTCCATCATGATTACGGCATCAAACCCGGGAGGAAGCGGATCTCCCGTGTCTACAGAGACTGCGCCGCTCCCCATCTCCAGCACAAGCGGCTTTGTTTCGGAAGCGCCGAACGTATCGCGAAACCGGACAGCATAGCCGTCCATCGCGGAGGAATGATAGGCGGGAGAAGAGCAGCGGGCAAAAACAGCCTCAGCGGTTATGCGGCCACGGGCTTTTTTCACCGCAACGGACTCAGAGTCGGTGTGTCCGACGTTGTGGTCGTGAAGGCTCTGCCTGAGCAGGTTCAGTGCGTCGTCAAGAGTGAGGCTTTCGCGAAATACCTTTTTCATAGTGGCAGCACCTTTCATCGTTATGAACGTAGTCTGACTATACTCAGCCCAAAGAACCGGTGTCAAACGCCATCTGCCGGAGATCGCAGAAGAAAACTTTCCCCCAGGCCATATCGTCCTTGCCGAGCAGGATTCTGATTGCTCCGGCAACTTGCAGAGATGCAATAAAGGGAGGCGTAAACGACGGATTGCCGAGCTGTTCTTCTATTCCTGATTTTCCGCGACAGGTGCCCAGCCACTGCTCCAGAACGCTGCTGCCGGCGGCCTGCATTCCGAATTGGCCGTGCCAGCCGCCGATGGCTCCGTGGACAAACGGGCGCCCAAGTGCGCGGCAGGCGGCAGCAAGTTCAGCTCTGGCGTCGAATGAATCGAGCGCATCAACGATGACGTCCGCCGGGCCGAGCAGATCTGCCGCACGGTTCAGGCGGAAAGCCTCCACATGCGCGATCACCTGCGTCGATGGATTGATGTTTCGCATCTCTTCGGCGATCGCGTCCGCTTTCGGAAGTCCAAGCGAACTGATGGTGCAGAAACGCTGACGATTCAGGTTGTGTTCGGCAAAGCTGTCGGGATCAATGCAAATCAGGTGCCCGACGCCGCACCGGGCGAGCATTTCCGCAGCATGGCCGCCCAGACCTCCGCATCCGACGACAGCGACGCAGGAGCGGTGCAGCCGGAGCTGATCTTCAACGGAAAAAAGATTCCGGTTCCGCTCATAGCGCCGGGGAAGATAGCCCGCTGCGAGAGCGGCGTCTTCAACCTCATGCAGGGATAGTCCGCCGGCCATCATGGCCTGCTCTGCTACGGCAAGTGAAATGAGGCCGTCGACCGCATGAACACCAAAAAATGCCGTCAGCGTGCTTCTGTCCATACCGGAAGCCTCCCTTCTCAGCCGCCGCCAATCGGCGGAAAAATGCTGAGGGTGTCTCCGTCTGAAAGCGGTGCTTCTGGGTCAGCATGACGACCGTTCACAAATATGATTGCTGCTTCATCGGAGCGAATTGACAGCATGTCGACCACGTGCTGAACAGAAACGCCGTCTGCTAAATGCAGAACATCCTGCTCGAAGCGGCCGTTGCGAAGCGTCGCGAAAAGTTTAACGATAATATGCATGCAGGTCTGCCGGCAGTCTGAGCCGCAAAACGCCGGACTCCGTCTGCCCGACTGATTTTACCAGTTGAACACCTTGTCGAGATCTTCGTCTTTTACATCAAAGGTCACCTGATGCGGTGCAAGTTTTTCGGTTGAGAAAAAACGCGGCAGCCGGTCGTGATCCTTCGTGAATCCTGCGCGGGCATTGAAATCGCGCTCCATGCTCAGGACTTTCTTTCCGAGACCCACTACGCCGTCACCCGTAAGATTGAGGCCATGGCAGGCGTTGAGCAGGTCCAGGAGAGACTGGAACGTCTCGGGTTGATCGAGTATCGCAAACGCAATGAATATGCACATGCCGGTCGAATCGACCGCGGCGGTCGCAATCTGCAGGTCGCGGGAAAGCTCTATCTGCCCGTCGCTCCTGAGGGGATCAACATATCCTCCGACCTTCAGGATGTTCGCCGTAACGGCATACCCTGCGGTATGGTCTGCGCCCATCGGCGAGGTCGCGTAGGTCACCCCGATGCCCTTGACAGCACGAGGGTCATATGCCGGCATTGCCTGCCCCTTGACGACCGGCACCCGCTCGACACCAAACACCTTTCCGGTAACCGCTGCGCCGCCGCCGAGGATGCGTCCGAGATAGGTTCCCTGCCCGACTTCCCTGACCATAGTGATTGCGGCCTCAGCATCTCCGAATTGCGCGATGCCCGCCTCCATCGCTACCCCGATAGCCGCGCCCATCTCGATGGTGTCGACACCGATGTTGTCGTCGAGAAAATCGAGCATTGCTATCGCGTCAAGATCGTCAATGCCGCAGTTGCCGCCGTGAGACCAGACGGTTTCATACTCCGGCTGCTTGGTCAGAAAGTTACCGTTATTGTCATTATAGGTTCCGGAGCAGCGGATGACACAGCCGCGATGGCAGCCGTGCGTCGGATTGGCGCCCCGCTTTTTTTCGAGCTCTGCCAGGGTTTCGCCGCTGATTTTCGATGCTCCGGCAAAGCTTCCCTGCTGAAAATTGAAGGTGGGGTAACCGCCCGCCTCGCTCATGATATTGGTCAGCACGTTTGTGCCGAATGTCGGCAAACCCTGTCCGGTAACCGGATGCTTCATCAGGCCTTCAACAAAACGTTTGTTTGCATCCCTGAACTTTTCCGGATCGTTCGGCGTTCTGACCGGCATGCCGGTGTCGTCCAGCACAATGGTTTTTACGCCTTTTGCCCCCATAACGGCGCCGACCCCGCCTCTGCCGCAATGGCGCGTCGGACGCTGTTCCATATCGGTGCAGGCAATGGATGCCGCATTCATCTTCATTTCACCGGCAGGTCCAATGGAAATGCAGCAGATCTTCTCGCCGAACTCCTGTTTCATCTTTGCGACAAGATCATAGTTCGGAAGCATTTTGAGGCTGTTGTCAACAGCAATGGCAATGCCGTCTTTGTTGATCAGAATTTTGTAAAGATCATCCCCGGCAGGCTTCCCCTCAAGCACAATCGCAGCATAGCCGAGGCGGGCAAGCACCTGTGCGGGCTGGCCTCCGGCGTTCGATTCCTTGATGCCGCCCGTCAGCGGGCTTTTGCAGCCGATCGACAGGCGGCCCGACATGGCCGCTATCGTGCCGCTCAGCAGGCCGGGAGCAATGACCAGTTTATTTTCCACACCAAGCGGATGGCAGAGCGGCGGCACCTCTTTTGAAACAATTGCGGACGTCATGGCGCGCCCGCCAAAGCCCGCATATTCGCCCAGATCTGAAACAGTGCATTTCGGGCCGCCGGAAGCTCCCATATCGATGCGCAGAATCTTGTCCATATATAAACCTCCGCAAAAAGAATTCAACTCGTGGCAAACGTTTCCACACGCACATCATATCATAGAAAGAGGACAGAATAAACTCCGGGATGTCTCCCGCACCTTTGTGCTGTTTCTGCCGCCCCTGCTTGCTTTCTGACACAGGTTGCAGTGAGAGTCGTTCGTGCAGGGCGGCCGGCATGAGCAGGTTGACGCCGGCGTGGTGTTTTGCATAAAGGATACTGGTAAGGGTATCTTATTGGACGGTCTGCCGTCATTAAGGCGCCGGGCAGGCATCCTCCGGACAGATATTCCGGGTGCCGGCAGGGTTTTCACCTTATTTTGCATGAAAGAAAAAATCGAATGAAATACATGTTTTCTCAGATCTCCTACCTGCTCCATGGTCGTGCCGCGCGACGCAATGTGCGTATGCTTGCACGCTATCTTTTTTTTCTTGTCGTGCTCATTACTATTTATAGCACTGCCTTTCATTTCATCATGGAATATGAAGGGAGGACCTTTAGCTGGGTCACCGGCTTTTACTGGACTCTCACGGTAATGTCAACCCTCGGATTCGGCGACATCACCTTCACCAGCGATTATGGACGTATATTTTCAATGGTAGTGCTCCTTTCGGGCGTGATATATCTGCTCGTCATGCTCCCTTTCACCTTTATCCAGTTTTTCTATGCGCCGTGGCTCGAAGCCCAGGAAAAATCAAGAGCCCCTCGTGAACTGCCGGCTGGAACATCGGGTCACGTCATTCTGACCAATACTGATCCGATCTCTCTCACTCTCGTCAAAAGATTAAACCAATACCACATCGGGTATGCGATGGTGGTGGAAGATCTGCAAAGCGCTCTGGATTTTCATGACAAGGATTATCGGGTCGTTGTCGGCAGGCTCGATGATCCCGAGACCTTCCGGCTGCTCAGGACTGAAGCCGCAGCGCTCGTGGTGGTCAATAACAATGACATGATCAATTCAAACATTATTTTTACCATCCGTGAGTTTTCCGACAGCGTTCGGATCGTGACGAATGCAGACAGTGACGACTCCGTGGACATCCTCCAGCTTGCCGGCGCTACCTATGTTTTTCAGTTCACCAGAGAGCTCGGTGAATCCCTTGCCCGCCGGGCGATTGGCGCGAGCATGCATGCAAATGTCATCGGCAGGTTTGGGGATTTGCTCATCGCCGAGGCTCCCGCAATGAGGATGCCTTTTGAGGGAAAGACTCTCAAGGAAAGTAATCTACGGGGACTGACCGGCGTCACTGTCGTCGGCATATGGGAGAGGGGCCGGTTTGAAATCCCTGCTCCCGACACGGTGATGAGCGGAACCTCGGTATTGGTTCTTGCCGGATCGGAGGGTCAGCTGAAAGCCTATGATTCGCTGCTGATTATGTCAAGTGAGGAGTCCAGGAGGGTTCTGATACTTGGAGGAGGCAGAGTCGGACGCGCTGCTGCCGAGGCGCTGCAAGAGCGGAGAATTGCATATTGCATCGTTGAAACCAACAAGGATCTTATAGAGGACAATGCAAACTACATCCATGGCAGTGCTGCCGACATCAATACGCTGGTTCGGGCCGGCATTTATGAAGCACCAACCGTCTTCATCACTACCCACGACGATGATATCAATATCTATCTGACAATCTACTGCCGAAAGCTGCGGCCCGACATCCAGATCATCAGCCGTTCGACACTGGACCGAAACATCAGCAAATTGCACAGCGCAGGAGCCGACCTCGTTATGTCATACGCTTCGCTCGGAGTCAATACGATTATCAATATTCTTCGTCCGAATGAGGTCCTCATGCTTACGGAAGGACTGAACGTCTTCAGGCTGCCGGTCTCGTCATCACTGGCGGGGATTCCGCTCGGCGAGAGCGGCATTCGGCAGAGAACCGGGTGCAGCGTTGTCGCCATTCACTCGGGAGACTCGGACAGGATTAACCCGGACCCCGCCACAGTCCTGCAGAAAAGCGACGAACTCATATTAATAGGAACCGCGGACGCCGAGACTAAATTTATCGAGCTTTACGCCTGAGTTCCTCATCACGCCGAACCGGCACGCTGCTCTTACCGCGCAGCAACCGTATCGATTTTGAGAAAGCCGATTGATTTCGTGCAAGCCGTTATGCAATGCGGACTTCCGAAACAAGACTATTACGGAACTTCAGGCATTTTCATACTGAAATCCTCGCCGCTCAGCGCCTCCGAAAGAAAAGCCTTCAGCGCCGCCTTTTCATCGACGCTCAGACCGAGCGGCTTCACAACCGTATTCCCCTTTCCGCCCCCCTGATCGAAAAATTCGATAACTTCATCAAGAGTGGCAAAGATGCCGTTGTGCATGTACGGAGCTGTTTTTGCCACCTCGCGAAGCGTCGGAGTGCGAAATGCCTTCCAGTCCTTTTTCTCTTTCGTTATCAGATAACGGCCCGGATCTTCATTGAGCGTGCGGTAGTCTGCATAGTGATAGACCTTTGCGACAAATCTGCGGGTGGCGGTAATTCTGGGGTCGCTCTGGTGTTCAAGGTTTTCAGGAATGTTGAGTGCATGAAACTTGTCATCCGACAACAGCGCGCCGTCATGACATTCAGAGCATTTCCCCTTGCCGGTAAACAGCTGATATCCTTTCCGGGCAGACGGCGACAGAGCGGAGAGATCACCCTTCAGGTAGCGATCAATCGGGGCGTTGATTGAAACAAGTGTGCGCTGGTATGACGCGAGCGCCATCGCGATGCGTTCGCGGCTGACGTCTCCGCCGAAGACGTTCTGAAATGCCTGTGAGTACTGAGGAACAACCCGGATTTTTTCTTCCAGATAATCGAGGTTCAGGTTCATCTCGAATGCGGACATCACCGGAAAGAGCGCCTGATCTTCCAGGCTTGTCGACCTGCCGTCATAGAAGAGGTTTTTAAAGAGCCCGATATTCACAAGGGTCGGCGCGTTCCGCCAGTTGCGCGTCGTGGGGTAGCTCAGGGATATCTCCTGTCCGTCGGTAAATGCCATGTCGGGGATATGACAGGTCGCGCAGCTCATGGTGCCGTCTCCCGAAAGCCGCCGGTCGAAGAAGAGCTGTTTGCCGAGTTCTATCTTTTCCGGCGTCTGCGGATTGGACTGCGGAATCGGAATACCCCTGAACGGCTCCAGAGAACCGGCAAAAGCCGATAGAGCAACACTTATCCACAGCACGGCAGTCAGCAGCAGGAAAACGATTTTTCTCATAATGCCCCCTTCATCCTCGCCTATCTTTTCAGCTCATCGGTCACGATTTTTTTCAAATACTCATACGGCACATTGCCGACTACCCTGCGGCCGTTGATGAAAAAACTCGGCGTGTTGTAGAGATCGAGATCCGTTCCCAGCTTCAGGTCGCGATTGACATGAGCGGCATGCTTTTTCGTATCGAGTGCCTGCTGAAATTTCCCGGTGTCAAGCCCGAGCTCCTGCGCATAGCGGAGGAGACTGGGCCGGTCAAGCTGCGGCGAGCGCTTCAGCAGAAGATGATGCATTTCATAAAACTTGCCCTGTTCATGAGCCGCCAGTGCCGCTTCCGCGGAGACAAATGCAAAATCCCGATATTTGTAGGGAAGAAATTTAACGACAAGGCGAACTTTCCCTTTATACTCTTTCATAATGCGCTCGACAGCCGGACTGGCCGCCACGCAATGCGGTCATTGATAGTCGATAAACTCAACAATCGTTACAGGGGCGTTCTCAGGGCCGACGGACGGCGAATTCTCAAGAGGAATCGGGAAGCGTTTCACTTCGGCAAATGCTCCCCCGACAAAGAGAAACAGCAGGCAGAGAATGCAGGATACGTGTCTCATTGGCAGCCTTGTCCTTTCCTGCCGAGTGGAATGGAGACCACTTGGCAACCATAGTGATAAAAGACGGGGCATCGAGCCTCCTGAAGCCCGATGCCCCTCGAGGAGGTGAGCATTCAAAGAATATTAAGCTGAATGTCCACCTTTTCCTGATTCAAGTTCGGCAATCCACTTCGGATGTTTTTTCTTTGCCATCCAGTACGGAAGCTTCCCGCCAATCATGATCTGCAGAGTCCCAGGGTTTGCTATCGTTCCGAGATAAAGGTGAAGCGGAATGAATATCCCTATCATGATAAAGCTCACGTTGTGGATGAAAAACGACAGGAGAACCCATTGCTTGTTGTCAGGAAAGAGCCACATGATGAATCCGGTGACCGAAATGGCTATTCCGGCAGTGAGAACCATCAGATATGCGAATTTCTGGCCGGTATTCAGCTTGCCCATCGGCGGCACCTTGACCTTATGGCTCAGATATCCTCCGCCGACACTCAGCCAGCGAACGTCGTCTCCGTCAAACCGCAGTGCATGTTTCAGCCAATGCGCGGCGCTCAGGAAAAGCGCAACAATAAAAACTACTCCCAGCCAGTTATGAATGGTTTTCATGCTGTTGAAGCCGCCGAAGACCGCACCGACCGCCTCTATCTTGAACAGAAATCCGAAGCCGGAGATGGTCAGCAGAATGCAGCTTATGGCGAGCGACCAGTGACAGAGGCGCTCAAAACCGGTGGCCATGGTAATCATGTCGTTTTTATTCATGGTCGTCGTCCTCCTTCACTTTGTGTGGTCCCACAGCGACATAGTGCAGAACGGCAGCAGCGGCAACGCCACCGATGCCGATATACGACAGCGGCTTCAGTACATTATGCCAGAAGACCAGCATGTCGCTGATCTGCGGCTTCTCATCGTAGCCGTAAACCTTCGGCCCGTCCTTGAAGGCATAAAGAGCGCCAAGACCGCCAAGGTCCGCCTGACCGTAAACTTTCTGATAACCGGCCTTCTGCGCCTTCGCAATCATCTCAGCCCTGTCGCCATACGCAATCGCCCCGGTCGGGCAGGTCTTTGCACAGGCGGGGGCCATTTTATTGGAGATGCGATCAACGCAGAGATCACATTTCGAACATTTGCCCTTTTCGTTATAACGCGGCACATTGAACGGACACGCCGCAAGGCAGAGCTTGCAGCCGATGCACTTGTCCTTATTAGTCGCCACGGCACCTTCCGGCGTCCGGTAGAGCGCTCCGGGGGACGGACATATCTTCATGCAGCCCGCCTCTTCGCAGTGCATGCAGCGCTGATTCACAAACAGCCACCGGATCGGGTCCTTGTCTGAGGGCACTTCGACAAAACGAATCCTGTTGTACAGACTCGGTGTCAGGTCGCCCGGATTTTCATAGCCGCCCCGGTTTTTCGTCATTTCGCCGGGAAGCTGGTTCCAGGACTTGCATGCCACCTGGCAGGCCCGGCATCCGATACATAATTCAGGAGATACCAATAATCCCATTCGTGCCATGGTCTTACCCCCTCGCCTTTTCGATATTGACCATGAACGCCTTGGACTCCGGAATCATGACGTTCGGATCTCCGATGGTCGGCGTGAGCAGATTCGCGCTCTCGCCGCCGCTGCCGTCGGCCGGGTAGTGCCAGCCGAAGTGCCACGGGATGCCGACCTGATGAATGGTGGTGTTCATGACTTTAAACGGTTTGTATCGATCGGTGACAACGGCGACCGCCCAGAGGCTGCCGCGCGCCGACGAGACGGTCACCTTCTCGCCGTTGCCGATGCCTTTTTCCTTCGCAAGTTCCTTGCTCAACTCCACGAACATCTGCGGCTGCGTTTCGAGCAGCCACGACTTGTGGCGTGTCATGACTCCCGTCTGCCAGTGCTCGGTTACTCGATATGTCGAGCAGACATACGGGAAGCGGGTGTCGCACGACTTGAACACATCCTCTTCGAGGCTTCCCTCTTTGCCGTAGAAGAGCTTGATCGTCGGATTAATCCGGTGCTTCGCCTGCATCGGGTTTTCCTCAAGGGGACATTCCAGCGGTTCATAGTGCTCAGGGAACGGACCGTCGGCCAGACCTGGACCGAAGAGAGAACCGACGCCGTCAGACTTCATGATAAACGGCAGTTTACCCGCTTTTTCATCAGCGAGCGGAGGTGCAGGTCCGTCAGGCACATCGCCTTCCCAGACGCCGGGTTTGTTGGTCGCAGGATTCAGTTTGGTCGGATTCCACTTGATGAGCGCCCGCTTCGGATCCCAAGGCTGACCTTGCGGATTTACGGATGCACGATTGTAGACGATGCGGCGATTGACCGGCCAGGTCCAGGCCCAGTTAGCATACAGGCCGAGACCGGTCGGGTCCTCCTTGCCGCGCCGTGCCATCATGTTGATGATCTTGCCGTCTTTCTGCGTATAGCTTCCGGAATAGATCCAGTTGCCGCAGGATGTTGTGCCGTCAGCCTGCAGGCTGACAAAGTTCACGCACAACTCACCCTTCTTGCCGATAAGTTTCGGAGGAGTCTGCGTTTTGTCGTACACGTCGGCAAGATAATAGCCGTTTATTTCGCGGGCAACAAGGTGCGGATTGACATGCTTGATCTTGCCGTCTTTATCCTTTTCTCCATAGTTCCATGTAAGGTTGACGACCGGCGCCGGGAATTTGCCGCCCTCTTTCTGATAGAGTTTTTTGACCCGGAAGTAAATCTCGTTGAGGATTTCCATATCCGCCAGGGACTGTCCAACCGGTTCGATCGCCTTGTAGCGCCACTGGACAAGGCGTCCTGAGTTTGAAATACTTCCCTCTTTTTCGACCGAGGAGCAGCACGGCAGCAGGAAGACCTCGGTCTGAATATCAGCAGGCTTCATGCCGGGGCCTTTCCAGAACGATCCGGTTTCATTGTCGTAAAGGTTGACGTTGACCATCCATTTCAGCTTGCTGAGCGCAGTGCGCGTCTTGGTGGAGTTCGCACCAGAACATGCAGGGTTCTGTCCCCACGCAAAGAAGCCTTCGAACCTGCCCTTGTACATTTCGTCGAACATGTTCAGCCATGAACAGTTCATGCCCTCGTCGAGTTTCGGCATCCATGCGTAGGCAAAATCGTTCTCTTTGTTTGCAGCATCTCCGTATATCGCCTTGAGATGACTTACGAGATACTTCGGCCGGTTGCCCCACCAGTTCACACTTCGCGGTTCTTTGGTCTTCGGAGTCATCTTGTCAATATAGGTTGCGAGGTCGGCGAGAGAAGCGGTCGGAACCGGAATATAGCCGGGAATAATGTGAAAGAGCAGTCCGGCGTCGGTGGAGCCCTGCACATTGGATTCACCGCGGAGCGCATTGACGCCTCCTCCGGCCATGCCGACGTTGCCGAGCATAAGCTGAATCATGGAGAACGCACGAACGTTCTGAACGCCGACGGTATGCTGAGTCCAGCCCATCGCATAACATACGGTCGCGACCTTGTCAGGCTTTCCGGTGGAGCCGATAGCCTTGTAGACCTCAAGAAGATTCTCTTTCGGCGTTCCGGTGATTGTTGAAACCTTCTCGACGGTATAGCGATTGTAATGCTTACGCATGAGCTGAAATACGCAGTTCGGATCCTTCAGGGTAAGATCCTTCTTCGGAACGCCCTTCTCGTCCATCTGGAACGTCCAGGTCTTCTTGTCATACTTGCGGGTCTTTGCATCGTAGCCTGAAAAGACGCCTTCAAGCTGTCCCGGCATTTTGAAATCCGGATTGACGAGAAATGATGCGTTCGTATAGGTGACGACATACTCGCGGAAATATAAATTGTTGTCATAGATATACTTAATCATGCCGCCCAGAAAGGCGATGTCGGTGCCGGAGCGGAGCGCAGCATAGATGTCGGCTTTTGCTGCTGTTTGCGTATAGCGGGGATCCACGACAACAAGTTTCGCTCCGCGCTGCTCTTTCGCTCTCATGATCCATTTCATTGACAGTGGGTGATTTGCTGCGGGGTTTCCTCCCATGCAGAGGATAACGTCAGAATTCTTCAGATCGATCCAGTGATTCGTCATTGCGCCGCGTCCGTACGACTCTGCCAGAGCCGCCACAGTTGCGGAGTGTCATATTCGGGCCTGATGTTCTATCCAGGTCAGCCCCCACGAACGCATCAGCTTCTGCGTGAGGTAACATTCCTCATTGTCCATGGCCGCGCTGCCGATATGGGCGATGCCATTGCACCGGTTGACGGTGAACTCCTTCTCAATCTCTTTTTCAGTACCGTCGGGCAGTTTTTCCTTTACCTTCGATTTTGAGACGGTCTTGAATGTCCGGTCACGGGAGTCCTTCACCTTGCGGGCAATCTGATCGAATGCCCAGTCCCATTCTACCTCTTTCCATTCAGACGCGCCTGCCGCCCGGTACTTTGGTTTGGTGAGCCTGGCCGGATTGTTCGCCATCTGGAAGAGAGATGCCCCTTTGGGACAAAGAGCTCCTTCATTGATGGGGTGTTCCGAATCCCCTTCTACGTTGATAACCTTGCCGTCCTTGGTGTAGACGAGGATGCCGCAGCCCACAGAGCAATAGGGGCAGACAGTCGTCGTAACCTTGGCGTTCTTGATTCTCAGTTCGGTGGCTTTGGCATCGGCATCTGCCGATTTGACGCCGCCTGCCACAGAACTCAGTGCGAGGGTGCCTCCTGTGAATTTCAGGAAGTCTCGTCTCGATACATCCATGCTGGCCTCCTTGCGTGAAAAGTATTCACACCACTGGAGGCTCAATATAGCAGGAATGATACCAGCAGATATATTTGGACTAATACTATGAAAAATCAATGAGCTATAAACGTACGCACATGCTCCGTCAGGATAAATGATGGTTGCCGTTTCTTGACACTGAAAAGGAGATATGAATATATCCTATTGAATTATTTGATGTATTTTTTTTCTGCAACAAATGTCGCATGCAACAAATGTCGCAGGGGGAGGGGTCATAGAAAAAAGTTGATGAGGTTACGGTTTTTGCCTGCGCGATAACCGCTTGTTTAATGCCTGCCGCGAAATCCCGAGCATCGAGGCGGCGGCGCCCTGATTGCCGCCGGCATTTCTCAATGCTTCTTCTACAAGAAACTCTTCAGCTTCCTTCAGTGTGGGCAATCCGGCAGACTCCCCCTTCAGAAAATCCCTCTTCCATCCGTCATCCCTGAACGATATGTGATGAACGACCTTTTCCTCTCCGATAACGTCACGGAAGATCTTCTGGGAAATCATGCCGCCCTTGCTCTGAACCACTGCATCGAATGCCATGAGCTGCAACTCCCGCACGTTTCCGGGGAAACGGTAACCCTGCAGCAATACGACAAGCTCCGGAGGAAAATGCGGCGTTTTCTTCTGCAGAAGTTTCGCGGATAGTTCCAGAAAATGCAGCAGCAGCAGCGGAATGTCCTCAGCCCGCTCCCTGAGCGGGGGAATATGTATATGGTGGGCACGAAGTCGGTAATAGAGGTCTTTTCTGAACTGCCCGGATGCGATGAGCGCCTGAATGTCACGGTTGGTGGCTACAAGGACGCGCGCATCGCTCTGGCGCGGAATATCAGACCCGAGAGGATGATAGGTTCGTTCCTGCATCAGACGAAGAATTTTCACCTGGGATGACTCGCTCATATCGCCTATTTCATCCAGGAAAAGAGTTCCCCCTGCTGCCTGGGCAATCATTCCGTCCCTCGCCGCTTCAGCGCCGGTGAATGCCCCTTTCTTATGTCCGAAGAGCGCATCGGAAAACATGGTGTCATCAAGTCCGGCACTGTTGACCGGTATGAATCCGCCCTGCAATCCGCTGGCAGTATGAATGGACCGCGCGATAAGCTCCTTGCCGACGCCGGTCTCTCCCGTGATGAGAACAGGCTGATGCGTACCGGAAATGACTTCCACATACTGGAAAATGGCACGCATTTTTTTGTTCCGTGTGATAATGTCCGCAAAGGCGGAAGAGTTATTCAGTTCATCGCTCAGGAGACGGTTTTTCAGCGAAAGCAGTTCTGACTGCAACAGGCGCACCTCAAGCGCCCGCCGGACAGCGGTCACAAACCTGCTTTTTTCGACCGGTTTCAGCAGATAGTCGAACGCTCCGCCGCGCATGCATGAAACAGCAGTATCGAGGTCGTTCATCGCGGTCATGAAAATAACCGGAATATGCGGGTAATCCCTCGCCATGTCAACCAGCAGGTCACAGCCCGATACCACCGGCATCCCGATATCGAGTACCACCACGCCTATTTCCTGTTCAGCAAGCATCGGTAAAACTGCGTGACTGTCGCTCAGCGTCAGAACCGAGCTGAACCCCGCCGTGCGAAGCAGCGTCTGAGCGCTCAGCAGGATCTGCTCCTCGTCATCAACCAGCAATATCGGCAGCAAGCGGTTCTCTGTCGTCATCATACCCGGCTTTCCTGCGAGCCGCCGGGAGCCTCACCGTTACAGTGGTGCCCGAGCCAGGCTCTGAAGTGAAAAAAACGGCGCCTTTATGCTCGCGAATAATCGAATGGGAAATATACAGTCCGAGTCCGGTACCGCCCCGCTCAAGTTTGGTAGAGTAGAAAGGTTCCAGAATGCGCGACTTTACCTGCTCAGTCATGCCGATACCCTCATCGCTGACGCTGAGAACGACTTGGTCCAGGCCTGCATCATGGGAAACCGCGATGCATACCCGTTGCTCCCGATGCGACAAAGACTGGAGCGCGTTCAGCACCAGATTGATTACGACCTGTTCCAGCTTCTGAGCACTGCCTCTGATACAGGGAATGCTATCGCCGCACAGAACCTCAAATGCACCGGTATTCCGGGCAATTTCGGCCTGCATAAGTGCAACGGCGTTTGCGACGACTACGGAAAGATCGATGCTGTCGTCTAACCGGGAGCGATCGCTTCTGACAAATTCTCTGAGATTTTCGACAATGCGCCGGATGCGCTCCGAGCCGTCATGAATACCGTACGCAAGCCTCGGGATGACCTCATTGAATTCCGACAGCGGAATGCCTCCGACATAATAGTCTCCATGTTCCTGATAGTACTCGCGCACTATCGGCAACGCATCCTTCCACGTTTCGGCAAGAATCTGGATGTTATGCATGATGAAATTATTGGGATTGCTGATTTCATGGGCGACGCTCGACACGAGCATGCCGAGAGCACCCATTTTATTGGCATGAATAAGCTGTGCCTGGCGGAAGCGCATCTCTTCTTTCAGACGAATCTCCTCGCCGATATCCCTGAACGAGCAGTAAATGAGATTTCCGGCATTCATCCTGATGACGTTTGCATGAAATCTGAGGATGCTTTTTGAGCCGTCATCTCTGTAATAGGTCATAACATATGAACGCTCGGAAGGAGGAACCGTGCAAATGATCTGCTGCAGATTGTCGAATTCGTTCGGTTCGGCAAACAGTCCCAGACCCTTTGCAACAAGGACATCACGGCTATGCCCGAAGAGCCGGGATGCAGCAAGATTTGCATCGACAACCCTGCAGTTCTCCGGATCGAACAGCAGAATTGCGAAGTCGTTCTGATCAAAAAATTGCCGGAACTGCTGCCGGTTCATTTCGGATGCTTCGGCAGTTTCCGGATACTTCGGGCGCAGGATGAGCAACCGGGCCTTTGTGCCGGGAAGATCGTATCCTGAGGTCTCAAAGCATGAAACACATCCAAAGCGATCACAAAAGGTGACATCGGCGCCGGCTTGCTTTCTTTTGCGGAATTTCGCGGATTTTTCAGGTTTCATGGTGAGGATTCTCTCAACCTCTTCAGGCGAGACAAACAAAGCTATATTCCGCTTTCCTTCGAGCCGCGACTTCTTCCAGCCTGAGATGCCGGCAAATGCATCGTTTGCCAGAAGGAGCAGGCCGTCCTGCCGTACGACAGCCGCCGGAGTATCCGCAGCGTCAAAGATTGTCTGTGCAAGCATGCTCAGCTTCATATGGTCCTATTGTATGTCAAGCCGTCCGAAAAAAGAACTCTCTTGCATACCATCCCACATGGCGGGCAAGGCTGGACGCACGACTCTTTTTCCCGAACTCTCCAACTACAACCGTATATTGAGAAGTGCCTTCACCCGGTCAGCCACCTCCACGATACTGAACGGCTTGGTAATGTATTCATCAGTACCTGCCTCGATCGCTTTCTGCTTGTCCTGCTCCTGACCCTTCGCCGTCAGCATGATGATATAGACGTCTTTCATGTGAAGCTGCTGTTTGACGATACTGCAGACTTCGAAGCCGTTCATTTTTGGCATCATTACGTCAAGAAGCACCAACTCCGGACGTTCGGCCTTGATCTTCTCGACCGCGTCGATGCCGTTTTCGGCGGCGAGCACCTCGACGCCGTGCGTTTCAAGCCCCTCCAGGGTCTGCTCAAGGAGCAGACGAATAAGCGGTTCATCTTCCACGATCAGCACTTTCGGCATAACAGTTTCATCTCCTTACGACTTGCTTGATAAAATCTCGGCAGGCGAGCCCGTCGACAACGGCAGTGAGAAGGAAAAGACGCTTCCCTTCCCCAGTTCGCTTTCCACCCAGATTCTTCCTCCGTGATGCTCGATAATCTGCCTGCAGATAGGCAGCCCGAGACCTGTTCCCCTCGGTTTGTCGGTAAGCGTATCTCCCGCCTGTTTGAACTTTTCGAATATGCTTGTCTGGTTTTCGTCGGAAATGCCGATGCCTGAGTCGATAACGCTCACGACAAGCTCTCCGTCGAACCGTCTGGCTGTGCAGGTCACTGTTCCGGAAGGTGTAAACTTCACGGCGTTGGAGAGAAGATTGATGACGACCTGCATCAGTTTGTCACGGTCTCCGGAAAGCTCAGACAACGCGTCATCGATGGTCTTCGTAAACTTCAGCCCCTTTTTCTCAAAAAGGGCTGAAGTAGCATCATGAGCGCGGCTGATAACGTCCGCAATCCAGAGAGGCTCATTTTTCCACTCCACCTTGCCGGATTCGAGCTTCGCAATATCAAGCAGGTCATCAATGAGCTTTGTCAGCCGCTCGCTCTCCGACAGAATGATGGTAATATTTTCACGCACGCGCATAATCGCCTTTTCGGTTTTTTTGTCGTGTGCCTGCACAAGCTTCAGAATGTCTTCTTCAAGCTTCATTTTGATGATTTCGGTAAAGCCCTTGACTGCGGTAAGGGGCGTGCGCAGCTCATGAGATACCGTGGAAATAAAGTCGGTCTTCATGCGATCGACTTCCTTCTCCGCGGTAATGTCGCGGATAATCACAACCGACCCTATGCCCTTTTCGGTGCCTTCAAGCGGGAAATATTCCTGCTGGATGCCGGTCGCTACCGCCTTGCCTGTTCTGCTTCCGGCAAGAGCGATTTCAGTCGTAAAGACCGCTTTGGGGTCGTGTCTGCTCCGAAGCACGATCTCGGCCAGGTCGTCGCCGAAAATATCACGGCAGCTTCTGCCCATGAGATCGCTTTCCCGCAAGCCGAACATTGCCGACAGCGCCGGGTTCACATGGGTGATAATTCCGTCAATATCGAGGACCAGCAAGCCGTCCGCCATGTGATCGATGACCGTCGTCAGATAAGCCAGCGTGTTCTGCAGCTCGATAATCGCATCCTTGAGCGCCAGTTCATAACGCTCAAAAACCTCGGAAAGCTCAATTGCCATGGATTGCATGGTATCAGCCAACAGGCCGACTTCGTCCTTGGAGTGGATTTCGACCTGCGCCGTAAATTCGTGCTGCGCGAGTTTCCGGGAATACTCCGTCAGATTATTCAGCGGCTGAGAGACACGGTTGACCAGAACATAAGCAGCTGCAACGCTTAAAGCGAAAATCAGGGAAAGCAGATACATCTGGCGAATCATGGCAGACTTGAGCTGGGCCATGATAATGCCCTTGTCCATACCTACATGAACGAATCCGACCGCGCCTTCGACGATTGGAGCGGAAATATCAATAAAATCGCCGCGCCCCTTGATAAAAATATCCGTCGGCTCGGCGTTCTTGGAGGTCTGCAGTTTCAGGATCTCCGCCGGAACATTCGGAATGAAGGTATGAGAAATCAGCTCGCCCTGCACGTCTACAACAAAAACATACGAGACACCGATAATCTCGGTAAACTGATCGATCATGGCCTGAACGGTCGACACATCGCGGTTCAGGAGCGTATCAACGCTCGAGCCGGCAATGCTCCGCGCAATGGCGGTTCCCTTGCTTTTATACTCTTGAGTCAGGTCATGGTAAAGGTTCCATCCGGATGAAAAAAGCGTCGTCAGGGCAATGACCGCAAAGAGAACGATGATGATGAGAAGCGTCTTTTTGAAGAGCTTCGACATGATCATTGTTGCCATCTGCTCCAGTCCTTGATCGGGACAAAGCGGCCTTCGCTATATGTTGTGTAATAGACGCGATCAAGTCCCTGATGCCGTGTCGGACTGAACGAAACCCGGGTGTCGATGCCGATGTCCAGACTGCGAAAGCTTTCCACAACCGGCCTGATACGTTCTTTTTCAAAGCGAGGACCCACTTTTCTGAGCACCTCGACCAGAAGCTTGGCATTCAGAAAGCCCTCAAAGCTCACAAAGCTGTACCGGAGCGGTGTGTAGTTCGGCTCAATGAGATGCTCAGGAGGTAACTGGCTGTATGAATCCATGTATTCGCGATACTGACGCACGGCAAGCAGCGACGTATCCTCATAGCTTGGAACAACCTGCGAATTGATGAGATTGGTCGTGTAATCGCGCCCTTGTGATCGCCCTGCCTCAAGAAGCAGTTTTATCATGAATTCACTGCCCACAAACGATACATTTGCGATGGGAACGTCCCAACCGGCATCGCGTGCGTCTCTGATAAATGCGGCACATGCGGCATATGCGCCAATCGAGACTACCGCATCAGCTCCGGAGTTCTTGAGCAGGGCAACCTGCTGAGCGAGGCTGTCGCTGAAATTCGTCCCCCGGCGATAGGTCGCCTCAGCGGCTGTTTTCAATCCGTATTTCGCCAGAGTTGTCCGCACGCCGTTCCATCCGCTTCGTCCGTATGCATCAGCCTGATAAAACACCGCAATCTTCCTGCGGCCGACCTTCATGAAGTTTTCGACGAGTCCGCTCGTTTCCTGATGATAGGAGGCGCGCAGGTTGAAAACATACTCCTCATACGGGGGGAGACGATGCGGCTCCGCACCGGTAAAGGGAAAAAAGAGAAAAATATTCTTGTCGCTGTTGATTTTCAGAATGGGCAGGACGCGCGCGACCGTGGGAGTTCCCACATAGTTGAAAAGCAGAAAAACCTTGTCCTTTTCGATGAGCTGAATGGTGTTGTGGATAGCAGGGGTCGGATTATATCCGTCATCATACGCGATGATGCGAATCTGTTTGCCGTTGATGCCCCCCGCTTCATTGATTTTCCTGATGTATGCCATGGACCCGCGATAGAGCTCGCTGCCGATGCCGCCCGTCGGACCCTTGAATGCAGCTGACATGCCGATGTCGATCGTTTCGGATGCGACGGCAGACGAAAAAAAGCTGCACAAAAAAAACAGGACGACAAGTGCACTCTTTCGGAACAGCGTCATATCTGTATCCACCCCCTGGAGGGAATTTCGGCTACACGTCAAACGGCCTAGAACTGCACTTGGCAACGTTTCACGCCGTTGCCTTCATCTTTGAGCCAGAGCAGCGGTCGGGTATTCCGGCGGCACCAGTTCTTCACGTCATTTTCAAACGTCATGCAATCAGCCACAACCTCAAGAATATCCCCCTTCTTCATTTTGAGGGCCTTTATCGTCATCTGAATCGTCGGCTGGGGGCATTTCAGCCCTTTTGCATCAATCACGACAACCGCCATAACCATCTTCCTCCTTCGGTATGCGTCACTTAAGCGAGAGCGGCCCAAGCCGCTTCAATCGCACAGCCATGTCTTTGGCAAGCCCGGCAAAGCGCTTGCCCTCTGTAGCAGATACAAAGTCGAACATGCAGCGCTCTGTTGCTATTCCTGCCTGCTGCAGTGTCCTTACCAGAAGCCGGTAGCGCTTCATCGCAATCAGGTTTCCGCTCCGGTAATGGCAGACGCCGGGATGGCATGCAAGTATCATAACACCATCAGCACCTTTGCGATAAGCGTCGAGAACATGAGAAGGATCAACGCGGCCGCTGCACATGACTTTTACAATCAGGATGCCGGACGGATACTCCTCACGCACCATGCCGGCATGATCAGCACCGGCGTATGAACACCATTGACAAAGGAATGCCACAACCCGGGGCTCAAACGTCTTCCGCTTACCTTTCACGGTCCTCAAGAGCCCCTTTCATTTCAGCCGACAACGCCTCGGAAGAAAAAACACCTCCATGCAAAGCACCTGCCGGACAGGAAGCAACGCAGATGCCGCAGCCGGTGCAGAGCAGTTCACGAACGACTGCTTTCTTTCCAGCTCTGTCCTGCTCGATCGCCTGCGCCGGACAGAGCTGGATGCAGAGCATGCAGCCGGAGCAGCGCGCCTGATCAACCTGCACCCCTGCGGGCAGGATCACAAGCGTCGCGGCCTGGCGAAGCTCGGCAAGCAAGCGGCCGGCCGCCGCCCGCCCCTGCTCCATGGCAGTGCTGATGTCGACGGGAGCGCGGCATGTGCCGGCAGTCGAGATCCCCCGACCGGCAGCCCCATTGCCGCAGGCATCCACGCCTTCGTCGTTAAAAAAGCCGAATTCGTCGGTTCTGACACCGAACGCTGCGGCGAGCGCCGCCGCCTCGTCCTTCGGAACAATGGCAGGGCAGAGAACCGCCATGTCGACCGATACGCGATGAATCTTACCGGCGTCGTCCTCAAAGGAAAGCTTTTTCATGTTGCCGGACAGGGTTATTTTCAGCGACGACAGGGAACGATATCTGAATGCTTTGGTATTACGGTCATTCCCAGCCTGCAGATAGAGGCGCTGCGCTGTCTGTCCCGGCAGGCACCACTCTTTCACAAGATGAATTATTTTTGCTTCCGGAAGGCGTTCCCGAATCATTGCCCGGTATTTCAGCGCATACCGGCAGCAGACCGCTGAGCAATACGGCTTGTGCATTTCATCAAGACTGCCGACACAATGAACGATTGCAATGCGTGAGGGAATTCTGCGCGACTTTGTCCGGATTTTGCCTTTCACCGGGCCGTCATTCGCCAGCATTCGTTCAAATGCCGGACTTGTCAGCACGTCCGGCATTTTCCCCTGCCCGAGTCCCTGCAGAGCAGAGATTTCCAGCAGCGATGCCCCGGTCGCAAGAACCACAGCTCCGACTTCCCGCTGATGTATCTGAACAGGGTCATCGAATATGATGGCACCATCCACAGGACAGGCGTCGCGACATGCACTGCATGATGCGCCTCTGCCGCGCAGGCAGGCTTTTTCTTCAATATGAGGGACATGCGGCAGTGCTCCCGGAGATGCGAAATCGATTGCCTTCCGCTTGCCGAGACCGAAATTGAATACTGATGGAGCAGACGCGGGACAGGCGATCACGCATTCACCGCAGCCGATGCAGCGCACATTGTCAACAAAGCGCGGCAGCTGCTCCACCGTAATCTCATACCTCCCGAATGAACCCCGCACAGAACGGACCTGAGACAGTGTGAGCAGTTCGACCGTGCCCGGCAGTTCATCGAAAAGAATTGCATCAAGCAACGGCTGCATCAGGCAGGGTCCGCAGGATCTGTCAGGAAAAATCTCATCAAACCGCATCGGCATGCCGCCAGGCGACGCCGATTTCTCAACCAGGACGACGTTCCGGCCTGCTTTGGCAAGAGTAAATGCAGCGCTCAGTCCGGCAGGTCCTGCTCCAACGACCATGACATCGGCGCAAACAGGAACCGAAATTTTCTCAATCGGATGGTGATGCCGCACCCGTGCAACAGCCGCCCGAATAAGTGCCAAAGCCTTCCGGGTTGCAGCCGTTCGCTCAGGTGTCACCCAGGCAACCTGCTCCCGTATGTTCGCTATTTGCATGAGATGCGGATTGATGCCTGTTTCTTCAAGAACCTTGTGAAATACCAGCTCGTGGCTGCGAGGAGAGCAGCCTGCAAAAACGATACGGGCCGGCTTCTCCTGAAGGATATCCTTTGTAAGCACAGCAATGCCTTCTTCGCTGCAGATCATGGCCGATGTCTTCACATAGGCAACGTCGGGAACCTCGGAGAGCGCCTTGCTGATGCGGGCAATATCCAGCCTTTCCGACAATAGATTATTGCAGGTGCAGAGATAAACCCCGGATTTCATCGCTGGATCACCCGGATCACCCCGCCGTCTCCGTCCCTGACGACGACGCTTACCATACTGCCGTCGGCATGCGTGGCGCATGCAAGACAGGGATCATACAGCCGGAATGCCATCTCAATTCTGTTCAGAAGCCCTTCCTCAACTATCACTCCGCGCCGTATGTAGCGCTGAGCAGCTCGTTTGATGGACATGGCGATGGGAGCGTGATTGTTGGTCGTGCCCGATATGATGTTAACCTTCGTTATCACGCCATTCTCATCTGCCGAATAATCATGGGTCAGCGTTCCGCGCGGGGCCTCCACACAGCCGACGCCGGAGGAGCGCGGTTTCTTTCGGGGCATGTTTCTGATATCGGACGACATGATGTCTTCATCGCTCGCCAGCTCAAGCATGCGCTCAGCAGCATAAAGAAGCTCTATCAGACGGGCCCAGTGTGTCGCGAGCCGGTGGTGTACCGGCTGATTTCTTCCGCCCTGCCGCCGTGAACCGAAATAATCATACAGCTGTTCATAGTGCTCCTGAGCAAGCGACGTAGCCATGCCGTCCGCAACATTCAGGCGGGCAAGCGGCGTAGCACAATAGACCCCGCTTGCGGTGCCGTCAACCAGTCCTTTCCAGCCGACAGTACGAAGGTATGGGAATTTGAGATAGGTCCAGGGCTCGACATGTTCGGCAATGTGATCGACGTAATCCTTCGGTTGATAGCGCGCATATTCCGCACCGTCAGGGTCGACGATGCGCAGAGTCCCGTCATAAAAGCCCACTTTGTTCTGTGCATCAACCGTTCCCATCGAATAGGTTCTATGAATGAAGCACGCATCATGCAGCATCTCCGAGAAGCGGTTGTCCCGCAGCACCGCCCGTTCAAACAGGTCAAGCGCAAACCGGGCAAAATCGATATTCTGAGCCGCAGCATCGCGCGCCACTGCAACATCTTCTTCTCCCAGCCGTCGGCTCCATCCTCCCGGCACTCCGGCAACGAGATGAATACCACGCCCTCCAAGCCGTTGCAGTACATGGTGGTTGCGTTTTCTGCACGCAATGAAACGCACGGCAGCCTCGCGGCCAAGTTTCGCCATGACACCGAAAAGATTCCGTTCTCCCGGCGGTGCATCTGCGCCGACAAGCAAGTCAGGGCCGCCGAGTGCAAAGAAATGCGTGGCATGATCATTCACGAAAAAAGCCGTATACACGAGTTCACGGATTTTTTGCGCGGTCTCTGTCGGCTTCACGCCGAAAATGACATCAAGCGCCTTGACCGATGCCAGATGATGAGCCTCCGGACAGATGCCGCAAATCCTGCTGGTCAGGATCGGCATTTCTTCGGCAAGACGTCCGACGCAGAAACGTTCAAAACCCCGGAACTCGGGCACCTGAAAATACGCATTTGCAACGTCGCCGCCGTCATCCAGAAAAATCTCGATGCGGCCATGCCCTTCGAGCCGAGTGATGGGGTCAATCGATATGCGCTTCACCTCTGCCTCCCAAGCAGACCTGCAAGCAGAGAGTCGGCCAGGCTGTATTTCCAGAAGGTTCCGACATGATCAGGCAGCGTATTGATTACAGCATCGATTCGGCCGGACAGTTCCCCTGAGGATACGCCCTCGACATGCCCGATGTCGATAACGGAAGCAAGAGCCGAAATCATGGCCGCCCCCTGGTCTGATACTCCTTCAGGCGTGCCGTAACAGCCTGAACAGGGCATATTCGCCCCCGGGCAGCGACATCCGCAGCCGTCCCTGGTCGCAATGCCCATGCAGACGATGCCCTGCTCAATGAGGCATAGTGAGGGAACAGTAATTTTTTCATGGATGCGGGAAAACCTGGTTACGTATTTTCCGCCCCGCTCCCGCGGACACTCAGCGCAGACCGTTGACGAGCCCGCTCCAATGACGCTGCCGGCCGACGGCATTTCAGCCTCTCCCGAAATCATCCGGAACAGTTCCGCGACGCGGTGCGGTTCAGGAGGACAGCCGGGAAGAAAGTACTCTACCGGCACGTTCTGTGCGAGCGTTGTCAGGCGATCATTCCAAAGAGGCAGGCGCAAAGTTCCTTCTTTTACCGGCGTCGATGATTTCGGGATGATACGCCGCGAATTTTCGGTGGTGCGATTTTCGAGAAAACTGCTGCTGATATGTTCATGTGGAGTCAGGAGATTTGCCAGGCCCGGAATGCAGCCTTCGTGGGCGCATGAGCCGAATGCTATAAGCATGCGCGACTTTTGCCGCAGCAGATGCGCCATTATTTTGTCATCGTTCGTTCTGATCCCACCGTTGAAGAGCGCAATTGCGATATCACCATCGGGCAAAGCTTCGAGGTCGGCTCGTTTGGCATCGACAAGGCAAGGGCAGAAAACGATTTCAAAAGAGTCGTTCAGCGCAAAGAGGAGTTCATCAAGAGAGAGGAAGGCCATTTCGCAGCCGCCGCAGGATGCGGCCCAATACAGGGCAAGTTTCGGTCTGGTTGAACCTCGGCGCATGTTTGATGATACCACCGAAATCCGCATTTTTACCAAAAATTGCTTCGGTCAGCCCCGAGGCACTGCCTCTTGATTGAAGATGATAAAATGTTAACGCACGAGAATCGATACCGTCGTGCCCCTGGCAGGTTCGCTCTGAATGGAAAGCTCCCAGCCATGAGCCCTGACGAGGTGTTTCACTATGGCAAGGCCGAGACCCGTGCTGCCGAGCTCGCGGGATCGAGCAGCATCGACGCGGTAAAAACGCTCGCCGACGCGATCAATATGCTCTTTTGGGATGCCCACGCCGGTATCATGCACGGAAAATACCGGTGCGTCGTTCTCAATCCTGAAACGGACCGTGACGCCGCCCTTCTCCGTAAACTTGATGGCATTGTCAATCAGGTTCAGAAGTATCTGAATAAGCCTGTTCTTGTCCGCCGAAATCATCGTATCGGCTTCGGCAGCATCGCTCTTCAGGAAAAGCCCCTTCTGCCGCGCCTTGTCCTTCAGCACCATAATCGCCGCATCAATCGCCTCGGCAGGCGATATGTCGGTTTTTACGACCGAGATGTCGCCGAATTCAATGCGGGAAAGCGTCATCAGGTCATCAACAATGCTGTCCAGTCGCTCCGCATGGTTCCTGATCGCAGTCAAAAAACGAAGTGCATGTTCGCGGTCATCAAGTGCTCCGTCCAGCAGCGTCTCGGAGAACCCCCTGATTGCAGTCAACGGGGTGCGCAATTCATGCGAGACGTTCGCCACAAAGTCGGTTTTCATCTGCTCCAGCCTGCGTATCTTGGTCATATCATGGAACGCAACGACAAAACCGGCAAGTTCGCTGTCCCTGTAGCACAACGGCGAGACCAGAACCGAAAAGATGCTTTCGACCGGAGATTGCACAGCGAATTCAGACTCTCCGGGAGTCCTCGTCCGGCTCACTTTCTGGATCAGCGCGGCAAGCTCATTGTTCCGTACAATCTCAAAGTACGGCCTGCCGATCATCTTTTTTCCGAACAGGTTTTTGGCGGAAGTGCTCGCCATCTGGATAATTCCCTTTCCATCGATGATGACGAGGGGGTCAGGATTGCTGCGGAATATGACACTCATTCGTTCGTTTTCCTCCACGCTCCGGGACAGCGACTTCTGCAGTTCGTCCGACATGGCGTTGAGGTTTTCGGCGATATCGGCAAACTCTCCGGTCGCTGTCCTGTCCATGAACATCTTCCTGCCGAAGGCCCCCTTGGCCAGTGAGTCCGAAAATTCGGTCAGCTGTCCGAGAAGCTGACGAAGACGCTTTGCCTGGAGCAGCGAGAAAAGGGATGTGACGAGCAGCAAACCGCCCAGAAGTGCGAACATCTGAATACGGAGAGAGCGAACCATGGCATCAGCCTCGGCCAGGGGGAGTGCCATCCGGACAACGCCGGCAACCCGTCCGTTGCGCTCAATCCGCTTGGCAACATAAATCGTCTCATAGTCGAGCGCATCGCTCATGCGAACCATCATGCCGTAGTCAGAGAGGAGCGCCTGCTGAATTTCAGGACGATCCCCGCGATTCCCCATCGTCGATGAATCGTAATTGGAATCGCCGATTACCCGCCCGTCAGTCGCGACGATCGTGACGCGGGCTCCGTTTTTTTCCTTGATTGAACGGCAGAGAACGTCCTGATTACCCCGGTCAAACGGAACCTCATCGGCTACCAGGCGAATCTGTGTAAGGATGCCCGATGCAAGATTCGACTCAATATTGCTTCGCACTGCAGAGGTAATAAAGACTTCAGAAAATACGGCCGTAACAACGATGATGGCGACGTAGAGGAAAATAATGCGGCGAAAAATGCTTGTGTTCACCCGTTAGCCTTCAAAAAAATATCCGACCCCGCGCATGGTTTTTATATGCACGGGATTATTCGGATCTTCCTCAATCTTCGCCCGAAGACGACGCACATGAACATCAACCGTGCGCGGCTCGACATATACATCGGTCCCCCAGACAGTATCGAGCAGATGCTCACGGCTGAAGATTTTCCTCGGTCGTTCGGCAAGATAGAGCAGGAGCTTGAACTCAGTGGCACTCAGACGCACCGGTTTGCCGGCAATGACCAGGGAATACTCTTCTCGATTGATGATCAGATCGCCTATGGCAAGAACACCGCCTTGCTCAGAATCCCCTTTCGGCGGAGCAAGCAGGGAAAAACTGCGTCGGAGAATTGCCTTCACCCGCGCAGTCAGCTCGCGGGGACTGAACGGCTTTGTCATATAATCGTCAGCGCCGACCTCCAGCCCGACGATTTTGTCCACCTCTTCTCCTTTTGCCGTCAACATGAGAATCGGAAGGTCGGATAGTGACCGGTCGCTCCGGACCATGCGGCAAAACTCTATGCCATGAATGCCGGGCAGCATCAGGTCGAGCACAATGAGCGCATATCCTCCCGTGCGAACCTTTTCGAATGCCGCTCTGCCGTCAGAGGAAGTATCGACCTCAAAGCCTTCCTTTCTGAGGTTATAAGAAATGAGGTCAAGAATATCCGACTCATCATCGACAACAAGAATGCGCTGCATCGTCAACGTTAGGTGCCCAAACTCATCTTACTTCGCGGGTCCGCAGCCCCTGATTTTGTCATACCCTTCATCGCGAATATCATCCTTCCCGTGGCGAATGATTTTGCCCTCCGTGAGATAGATGACCATCTCCGCGATATTCGTCGCATGGTCTGCAATCCGCTCAAGATAGGTCGCAATAAACGTAATCCTCATGGCGCGGCAGACCAGGGCGGGGTCCTCGGTCATGAAGATCATGAGCTCGCTGATAACCATCCGCTTCAGATCATCGATCTCATCATCGCGCATTATTACATCGCGCGCCAGCTTCGGATCGCGTTTCACAAAGGCATCCAGCGCATCCCGCGTCATTCCCTGCGCAAGATCCCGCATGCGCGGTATATCCACATACTGCTTGATAAGCGGTTCCTTGTTCAGCTCAAGCGCCCGCTGGGCGATATTGACAGACAAATCGCCCATACGCTCCAGATCAGCCGTAATCTTCATCGCAGTGGTAATGAAGCGAAGATCGACGGCTTTTGGCTGGCGCAGCGCAATCAGACGAATGGAATCCTCATCGATTTCCACGTCGAGCGCGTTGACAAGGCGGTCATTCTTGATAACGGCACGAGCATCCGCATCATTGCGGTCAACGAGCGAATGGACAGAATCCCGAATGGATGCTTCGACCATCGCACCCATGCGCAGAACCTTTTCGTTCAGCGCCTGAAGCTCTTCATCAAATGGACGTATCATCCGAACCTCCCGGTAATATACTCTTCTGTCAGCTTCTGCGACGGAGCGGTAAATATCTTGTCAGTTTTATCATACTCTACAATCTCTCCAAGATACATGAATGCCGTCGAATCGGATACCCGGGCCGCCTGCTGCATATTGTGAGTAACGATAAGAATAGTAACTTCTTTCTTCAATTCGATGATCAGTTCTTCAATCTTTGTTGTTGCAGTCGGGTCCAGTGCCGACGTAGGTTCATCGAACAGCAGGATACGGGGATCCGTAGCCAGTGCGCGCGCAATGCAAAGACGCTGCTGCTGCCCTCCGGAGAGATCGAAAGCAGAATGTTGCAGTCTGTCCTTCGCCTCATCCCACAGCGCAGCCCCGCGCAATGATTTTTCGACTTTCTCATCAAGCACCGTTTTTTTACCGATGCCGCGAATTCTGAGACCATAGGCGACATTTTCGTATATCGACTTCGGGAACGGATTCGGCTTCTGGAAGACCATGCTGATCGACATGCGGATTTCGATGGGGTCAACTTCCGGTGAAACGATATTCCTGCCTTCCGGATAGAGCAGTATCTCCCCGGCGTACCGATTGCCGGGATAGAGATCGTGCATCCGGTTAAAGCAGCGGAGAAATGTCGTCTTTCCGCATCCGGACGGCCCGATAAGCGCCGTGACCTTGCGCCGCATAATCGGCAGGTCGATGTTCTTGAGCGCGTGAACGGCTGAATAGAAAAAATTCAGATTTTTTGCCTCTGCCTTTGGTGTCTGTAATGCCGGTACGTTTACCATTTGATTTTCTTCCTGAATTGGTATCTGATGTAAATTGCCAGCCCGTTCATCAGAAGGGTCATAAGCATGAGAATAACACCTGCCGCGGCTGCGTTTATCTGAAACTCAGGCTGGGGTCGGGAGACCCAGTTGAACATCTGTATCGGGAGAACCGTAAACGGCGCGCTCAGCCACTGGAACGAAATAAAGGGATACTCTGCAGAAATCGGCGATTCCGGCAGAAACGCTATAAAGGTCAGCGATCCGATGGTAATAAGCGGAGCAGTTTCTCCGATGGCACGGGAGAGGCCTATAATGATGCCGGTCAATATGCCCCCGGTTGAGTATGGCAGGATATGATACTGAACCGTCTGCCACTTCGACGCGCCGACGGCATAGGAACCCTCGCGGATGGCATTCGGTATCGCCCGGATAGCCTCACGTGTCGCCATGATGACCATGGGAAGGATAAGCAGGGCAAGCGTAAGTCCTCCCGTCAGAATGCTCTGTCCGAGCTTGAGCGCATACACAAACAGACCGAGCGCCAGCAATCCGTACACTATCGACGGAACGCCGGCAAGATTTGCTATATTTATTTCGACAATATCGGTAAACCAGTTTTTCGGAGCATATTCTTCAAGAAAAATGCCGGCGGCAATGCCCAATGGTATGGCAGCGGCGGCAGTAACGACCAGGATAAGGAACGAGCCGACCAATGCCGAGAGAATGCCTGCTTCTTCCGCAAAGCGTGACGGGAACGAGGTCAGGAATGAGTATGTCAGACGCTCACGTCCGTCCATAAAAAGATCCAGCAGGAGGGTTCCGAGCAATATCAGGCCTACAAAGGTTGATAACAGCCCGACAACGGCAAAGCCGTAATTCATCGCCTTTATGAATCGTATTCGTTTTTTTATGCCGCCGTTCATCGCTAATATGCCTCTCTGATCTTTTTTCTGAGCCAGAATCCGACAATATTAAAGAAAAGGGTCATGAAAAACAGCGTCAGTCCGGCAGCAAAGATGGTTGAGTACTCAAGCGTGCCGTGCGGCAAATCGCCCTGACTGACCTGGACGATATATGCGGTAAGCGTTTGCACAGACTCAGTCGGATTGGCGGTCAGATTCGGCATCATGCCGGCGGCAACGGCAACCACCATGGTTTCGCCGATAGCCCGGGATATCCCCATGATGAATGCAGCTGCAATACCGGAAAAAGAAGCCGGAATCACGACTTTGAACGAGGTCTGCAGCTTGGTGGCACCCATCGCAAATGAACCCTCCCGAATGTGCATTGGGACGGCCCGCATGGCATCTTCGCTGACCGAGCTGACATAGGGGATAATCATTATTCCGATGATAATGCCCGGACTCAGCGCATTGAAGCCCGACAGGTCGGCATATATCTCCTGCAGAAGCGGCGTCAGAAAAAGGAGCGCAAAATAACCATATACGACCGTCGGCACTGCTGCCAGCAATTCAAGGATCGGCTTGATTATCTCCCGAAGGCGGTGCGGCGCATATTCGCTCAGGTAGATGGCAACGAAAAGTCCGAGCGGCAGTGCAACCGAAAGGGCGATGAATGTAATGAGAAGTGTACCCGTTACAAGAGGCAATATGCCGAATTTCGGTTCTGCAAAGAGCGGTGTCCATTCTGTGCCGGTCAGAAAATCGAAGATTGGAATCTCCTGAAAGAAACCGAATGATTCATAGAGGAGAACACCTACTATGCTGAGCGTTATCAGTACTGAGGCCAAGGCGCTCAGGAACAGAAATGATTCGATGACGCGCTCTTTTATTTTCTGTGCTGCTTGTGCCATACGTGCTCCCGGAATGCCTTTATTGATCTTTGGTACTTTACCAGCATTAATGTTACAGGAATATTACAATGTGGTGACGGTAATGTGACAGAAAATAGGGCGGAAGACAGGCTGCCTGTCTTCCGCCCCGACATAGATCGTATGACAAGTACTACTTCTTGCCTTCCAGCCTGAGAAGATCTTCGACCTTGACGCCGACCGTTTCCTGGCCAACAAACATCGAGCCGGTCTTTTTCTTTGCAAAGCGCTCCTGAGCAAGCTTGTACCCGTTGGCAGGAAGTTCCACATATTTGACCTGCCTGGCCAGCATGCCGCCGTTCTTCAGATAGAAATCAACGAACTCCTTCACCTCCGGCTTAGCCTCAGCCGCCTTTTTGCTGACATAAATGAAGACAGGACGTGAAAGCGGAGTATACGTGCCGTCCATGACTGTCCTTGATGACGGACTTACCGGCCCCTTGCCGCCGTCAATTGCGACCAGCTTCAGCTTGTTCTTGTTTGTTTCATAATATGCTAATCCGAAGTAACCAAGTCCCCCCTTATCTCCGGCGACCCCGTTGACCAATACGTTGTCATCTTCACTCGCGGTAAAGTCGCTGCGCGATGACTTTGACTTTCCGTTGATCGCTTCAGTAAAGTAGTCAAACGTGCCGGAATCGGCGCCCGGTCCATACAGCCTCAGCTTCACATCAGGCCATTCCGGCCGGACATCCTTCCAGGTTTTCACCTTGCCCCCCGCATCAGGTTCCCACATCTTCTTGAGGTCGGCAACCGTCAGGTACTTTATCCAGTCGTTTTTCGGGTTGACGACGACAGAAATCGCATCATACGCAATCGGCAGTTCGATAAACTCGATACCAGCTTTTGCGCATTCATCTATTTCTTTCTTCAGAATCGGGCGGGAGGCATTGGCGATATCCGTCTCGCCGCGGCAGAACTTCTTGAATCCTCCCCCGGTGCCGGAAATGCCGACCGTGACCTTTACCGCGCCCTTCTTCGCCTTCTGGAACTCCTCAGCAACCGCCTCCGATATCGGATAAACAGTGCTGGAACCGTCGATCTTGATAATCTTGTCAGCTGCCGTCGCCGGAACAGATGCAAGTGCCAATGCCATCGCCGCTGCGATGCCCGCTGAAATAAACGTCCGAATCATTTTTCCTCCTCTTGTACTTTCCCAATCTCGCTTGTCATGCAAAAATTGCATGCATCGCCGTTCAACACAGAATCAATTGTTACTGATGATTATCGTACCAGCCGGATGTTACATGAATATTACAGTGGCATGACAACGCCATGAAAGGTTTGACCATGATTTCCTCCTGAGAACAGCATGACAGACGCCAAAGCACCGGAAATGCGCATGTCCAATCGATTCCCTATGCTATAATTCAACGTGAAAGAAAACACAAAAGGGAGGCGTTATGGATGTTTTGCATGCAGTGCGTGAACGCCGGTCGATCAATTATTTTGACTCTTCCCGAACGGTTCCGGAAGATATTCTTCAATCACTGATTGAGACCGCCAACCTTGCGCCATCGTCGATGAACCTTCAGCCGTGGCGGGTTCTTGTCGTAAACACCCCTGAGCGAAAAGCCGTACTGAAACAATGCGCATTCAATCAGCCGAAAGTTGCAGAGGCATCGGTCATGCTCGTCATGATTGCTGACCCCGGCGCTGTGGAAGCCAATCTGGGCAGAGTTCTGGATAGCTGGGTAAATTTGCTCTATATAAAGCCTGAAGCTGCAGAAACGTACCGAGGCATGGTCTCGTCTCTTTATGAAGCCCGGGACACCGAAAAAAGAAAGATGTTCGCTGTGAAGAACACGGCACTATTTGCAATGAACCTCATGATTGCCGCGCGCGGCTTCGAACTTGAGACGCATCCGATGGACGGGTTTGACGAAGCTGCAGTGAAACGGGAGTTCGGCATTCCTGACAACTGCGTTATTCCGATGCTTATTGCCGTCGGCTACCTGAAACCCGGCATCACGCTGCTGCCGCGGGCGTTCCGCAGGAAGACGGAAGAGTTTGTCAGTGTAAATCACTATACGACCAGAAAATAAGGAGGCATACTATGGAAAGAACAGGAGTCATTACTTTTCAGGGAGGGCCGCTCACGCTTGCTGGTCCGGAAATCAAGGCGGGACAAAAAGCGCCGGATTTTACCGTCTGCGACGCGGGACTTGCGCCGGTCAGCATGAAAGATTTCGCCGGCAAGGTGAAGCTTATCAGCGTTACCCCGTCACTCGACACACCGGTCTGCGACATTCAGGCAAAACGCTTTAATTCAGAAGCAGCCAAGCTGGGAGACGACATAGTCGTCATGAACATCAGCGTTGATCTGCCGTTTGCAATCGCCCGCTTCTGCTCTGCATCCGGCATCGACAAGGTCAAGACGCTTTCAGACCACAAGGACTTATCATTTGGAAACGCTTACGGTGTGGTCATCAAGGAACTGCGCTTGCTTTCCCGCGCTATCTTCGTCATCGGCAAAGACGATACTGTTTCCTATGCCGAGTATGTGAAGGAAATCACCGAACATCCGAATTACGATGCAGCGCTTGAAGCTGCAAAAAAACTTTCCTGACAATTCTCAGCACCGAAGCTCCGGACCGTTATGCCTCCGCTCAGGTGCTGTTGGATTCATAACCCGACCAACGTCAGTAATACAGAACTATAAGCTGCTGTATCTTCCGGCTGTTCATACAACGCGTTCATGGAGACGAAAAGCATGAAAAAGATTGCAGTGTTCATAATGGGACCTGACAGGCCCGGAATTATTGCAGCCGTCTCCAAGACACTCTTTGAGTACGGCTGCAATCTTGAAGATGTAAGCCAGACAATTTTGCAGGCTGCTTTTGTCGGTATTTTCATCGGCACTATGAATGAAATGCAGTCCGAAGAAACCGTCCTTTCCGCCCTGCGGGCGGAAGTCGAACCGGGGGGACTCGCTGTTCATCTCAGCCTGATGCAGGAGTCGGCTGGTGAACTGCCGCTCAGCGAATCGTTCGTCATCACGACTATTGGCCCAGACAGACCCGGCCTTGTTGCCGGCATTACCGAGATACTGGCGATGAATTCAGTAAACATCACGAACCTGAAGGCAGTGTTCAGGGGCACAAAAAATCCGAGCCATAATGTCATGATTTACGAAATTGACATTCCGCAATCGCTCGATCAGCACTCATTCAGAACAGCCCTGTATAACCGGGCTCATGAACTGGGACTGGACATCAGCCTCCAGCACCGGGAAATCTTCGAACAAATCCATAGGGTATAAAATAATGCTGACAGAACGAGAAGTAATCGCAACCCTTGAAATGCTCAGAAATGAAAACCTTGACGTCCGCACGGTAACGCTGGGCATCAGCCTTTTTGACTGTGCAAGCCACGATGCCGATCGTTTCATCCTGAATGTCCGGGCAAAAATAACCAGCGTGGCCGCAAACCTTGTTGAAGTCTGCGATGAGGTGGGCCTGAAGTACGGCATTCCGGTCGTGAACAAGAGAATTTCCATCAGTCCCATTGCGGTCGCTGCCTGCGGTTTCTCGGCTGAAGAAATGTGCCGCATCGCCTGGTCGCTCGACGACATCGCGCGTCAGTTGAGGATCGACTTCATCGGCGGTTTCAGCGCCCTGGTTGAAAAGGGGTTCACAAGAGGAGATCATGCCCTCATAGAGGCAATTCCTGAAGTTCTGGCAAAAACCGACCGCATCTGCTCCTCAATCAACGTCGCCTCTACACATGCAGGAATCAACATGGATGCGGTTGCTCTCATGGGCAGAACCATCAAGCTCGCGGCTGAGCTTACGGCTGACCGCGACGGCATCGGCTGTGCCAAGCTCGTGGTATTTGCAAACATCCCGCAGGATGTTCCGTTCATGGCAGGAGCCTATCTCGGCATCGGGGAACCGGATGCGGTCATCAATGTCGGTGTCAGCGGTCCCGGCGTCGTCAAAAAAGCGATAGACCGCGCTCGTGCAGCTCATCCGGACATGGATCTTGGCCGCCTGTCCGAGGTCATCAAGCGCACCGCTTTTAAAGTAACCCGCGTCGGAGAACTTATCGGCAGGGCGGTAGCCGATAAACTCACTATTCCCTTTGGTGTTGCAGACCTCTCACTTGCTCCGACCCCGAATGTCGGCGACAGCGTCGGCGAAATCTTCCAGAGCCTCGGACTCAGGAGCATCGGAAATCCTGGCTCCACAGCAATTCTTGCCATGCTGAACGATGCTGTCAAAAAAGGCGGCATCTTTGCAAGTTCATATGTCGGCGGTCTGAGCGGAGCCTTTATCCCGGTCAGCGAGGATCTGAACATTGCGGAAGCGGCCCGCAACGGCAGCCTCTCCCTTGACAAACTTGAAGCAATGACCAGCGTCTGTTCAGTGGGGCTCGATATGGTCGCAATTCCGGGTGATACTTCTGCTGAAACGATTTCCGGAATCATAGCAGATGAGATGGCAATCGGCGTCATCAACAGCAAGGCAACCGCTGCCCGGCTTATTCCGGTGCCCGGCAAACGAGCGGGCGAAAAAGCATCATTCGGCGGGCTGCTCGGGGAGGCAACAATTATGAATGTTCGTGACGATGGCGGTTCAGCAGGGTTTATCGCACTCGGCGGACGCATTCCGGCACCGGTGCAGAGTTTCAAAAATTGACCACTGTTTTTCGGCAGCAATATTTTCCCGCGTCTTTGCGCATAGACGGCAGTTTTTCGGGAAGGATTCTTCGCCCGTCAGCGCGCAATGCAGAGACGGGCATCTTTACGGAAACAGGAGCCGGAATGTGAAAGTGGCTGTTTTTCTTTTCTTCCCCGGTCAGGTATAAAGAAAACGTTTAATCTTCTGGGTCGGGGTCTTCTCGAAGGGTTCAGTCTGCTCAATTATCATATTCAGGCGCGAAAACGATGCTACCTGATGGTTGACATCCTTCCGTAACTTTTCGAGCAGCGACTCGATCCGCTTGCGAATCTCGGGTTCGCTCAGATGGTCGCGGGAGTATTCCGCATCGAGCTTCTCATAGTCCAGTTGCACGCGTGCGACAAGATGCTTGCCCTGTTTCAGCACTAGGGACTCAACGACAAAAGAAGCTCTGTTGATCACCGCTTCGACCGTCTCAGGATAGATGTTCTCACCACTTGAACCGAGAATTACATTTTTCAGCCGTCCTTTGATGTAAAGATACCCATCCTTGTCAAAGTGCCCAAGATCGCCAGTGCGAAGCCATCCGTCAGCAGACAGGACTTCAGCAGTTGCAGCCGCATCATTATAGTACCCTTTCATAACGCTTTCGCCGCGCACCAGAATCTCGCCCTCTCCTGTCTGCAGGTCGGGCGAATCAATCTTCACCTCAAGCCCCGGAACGACAGTACCGGTGGAGCGAAAACGTGTAAACTCCGCATTCGCGCCCGCAATGAGCGGCGATGTTTCGGTAAGCCCGTATCCGATTGCATAAGGAAACTTCGCTTCACGAAGAAACTTTTCCACCTCCGGAGAGAGCGCTGCTCCTCCGACACCGAAAAAAGTCAGGTGTCCGCCGAACATGGCGCGCAGTTTTCTGCCGACGGCTCCGATAACAGCTCCGCGCACCCCTGGCAGCAAACAGAGTGCCCGGAGCAAGCGCTTCCCCTCCAGCTCAGGCAGAATCCTGTTTTTATAAATCTTTTCTATGATGAGCGGAACCGTCAGCATGGTAGTCGGTTTAATCTCGGCAAGCGCAGGAAGCAGAACAGTCGGTGTCGGCGGCTTCCGGAGATACCAGACCACCGCGCCCTGCATGACGGGCAGAACCAGTCCGAGCGTGCATTCATACACATGAGCAAGCGGCAGAATCGAGAGCAGGCGATCTGTTTCGGTGACGGGCGGGATTTTCGCAGAGGCATCGGCATTCCAGATAACGTTGCGATGGGTAAGCATCACACCCTTGGATCTCCCCATTGTTCCGGAAGTGTAAATAATCGAGCAGATATCGTCTTCCTTTACCACTGCGGGGGAAACACCGGCAATTCTGCGCACAAAGGCGCCAATCATGCTCAGTCCCTTCCCGCCCTCCGCCAGTATGCGTCGCAGTGCAGTTCGGGTAATGTTCGACTCGATAACAGAGAGCGTATCGAGCAATACGACCGTCTTGAACGCCTTGATCTCAAGTTCTTCTATCTTCTGGTAGTAACGCTCAGAGACGAAGATCGCACTGGCACCGGAATGGCGGATAATATGCTGAATATCAGAGGCATGAAACTCCGGAAGAATGGGAACAATGATCGCACCCATGCAGGTAACTGCGTAATACGCAATCCCCCACTGCGGACTGTTCTCGCCAAGAATCGCAACCCGGTCGCCCGGAGAGATGCCTCTGTCGTGCAGGAAGCCGGACACCTCTTCGATCTGCTTTTTCATGTCTTGATAGGTAACCGGGGTTTCGCCGACAAAGCCGAGTGCGGCACGTTTGCCGAATAAGCGGACGCTGCGATCAATCAGAGCAGGCATGGTGAAACTGGCGAGGGGTTCCATATTTCATCCTTCACGTCAGTAATAGTTGCCCGGGCAGAGGTCGTTCTTCAGATCAATAGTGATCTTCAGCACGATGAAATATAGTATACCATTAGTCGCAGATCGGCGGAAATTATCTGGCAGAGAGAAAATAATGAAAAAAACGGGCTATGAGAAGTCTCATAACCCGCTGGGTGTGCTGGAGCCGGGAATCGGATTTGAACCGACGACCTGCTGATTACGAATCAGCTGCACTACCACTGTGCTATCCCGGCAGCTTGGGGTGACACCGACAGCATCACCATAAGCTTTAAAGTTTAGCAAATTCCTGCTGAAAAAATCCAAGGGTTTCATCGTCAAAAATGCAGAATTCAATAAGGCCGAGCGAAGATTCCGGATGCTTCTTCAGAAATGCGTTCGACTCGCTCACCAATATCTTTGCACAGCGCTCTTTCGGGAATCCGAAGATGCCGGAGCTGATTGCAGGCATTGAAATACTCTTCAGCCCCCGTTCAGATGCCAGCAGAAGTGTCTGCTGCACGGCACGCGTCAGTTTCATTTCCTCATCCCCTTCACCCATGTGGGGACCGACGGCATGAATGACAAACTTCGCCTTGAGGCTCCCAGCCGACGTCATCACCGCATTGCCGGTCGGGACAAAGCCGATTCGGTTGCTCTCCTCCTGAATGATTGCCCCCCCCTTCCTCACAATCGCGCCGGCAACACCGCCCCCGTGCTGCAGATTTTTATTTGCAGCATTCACGATGGCGTCTGTATCGCGCTCAGTAATGTCACCAAGCACAAGCTGCAGTACCTTGCCGTCAATGTTTTTCTCTGATACAGTTTTCATGGCTGTCACCTCCGGTGCAGTGCTGCTCAGCTGGAATGAGCAGGCCAAAGACCAAATTTCTGCGGATACTGTAAACTATTTCAATGAAAATTGCACATCTCGATGCCTTTTCCGGACTGAGCGGCGACATGCTGCTCGGAGTGCTCGTCGATGCGGGAGTATCTCTTGCATCTCTGCGTCGGGAATTGAAAAAGATCCCGATTGACGGTTATAGCCTTTCTGCAAAGAAGGTTATGCGTCATGGCATTACCGCTACAAAGGTTGATGTCCATCTTACAAAACTTGCGCACCCCGCCCGGACGTGGAAGGATATCTGTCGGCTCATCAAAAGCTCAGCGGTTTCCCCGGATTTACAGCAGAAGGGGCTTCATGTCTTTGAGCTGCTTTTCCAGGCAGAGGCTAAAGTTCACGGGATGCCGTTTGAACATGCGCATCTTCATGAACTGTCGGCCGTGGACTGCATTGTCGACATTTTCGGGTCAATAATAGGTCTTCACATGCTTGGGGTTGAACGACTGAGCGTGTCTCCAATTAATATGGGGAGTGGAACCGTAAAGACAGCCCACGGCATCCTGCCGGTTCCTGCCCCGGCAACAGCCGAACTGCTGAAGGGCTTTGCCGCATACGGATCGGATGTTCCCTGTGAACTTACGACGCCGACCGGTGCCGCAATTCTGAACGGACTCTCCGCCATAAGCGGCCCCATGCCTGTCAGCATTCCTTTCCGTACTGCTTACGGGGCAGGAAACAAGGATCTTCAGACCCAGCCGAATGTCCTTCGGCTGATGCTTGCTCACACGCATGGTTCGGTTTTGAGGGCTGAAGAACCCGCTGAAACGATGGTCTTGGAAACCAACATTGACGACATGAACCCTCAGATATTCGATGATGTGATGGATAAACTCCTTGATGCAGGAGCCCTCGATGTCTGGCTGGAGCAGGTGATCATGAAGAAAAGCAGACCTGCTGCCAAGATCTGCATCCTTGCAGACGGCGGGATGATTGCAAAGCTCGCCGAGATTCTCTTCATCAACTCAACCACACTTGGAGTGCGCGTCTATCCCGTAGGCCGGATTGTTCTGGACCGGACGATTACCAGCATCCGGCTTCCGTATGGCACGATCCGTGCGAAAGTCGGACGACGTGGCGATGCTGTCATGAACACTTCCTTTGAGTATGCCGACCTCAAAGTATTGTCAGGCAAGACAGGCATTCCGATAAAAAAAATCACAGCTGATGCACTTCGGGCTTTTCCGGATAGTCCGTCTGCCCGGAAAAAGCACTGACATCATCACAAATACCTTCCGCTTGTTATTGTCTTCATTTTTTTGCATATGCTAACGTACAGAGGTTACATTAACCTTAAAAATCAGGTTGCTTCAGGACGGTACCTCATGATTCGGAAACTCACCGCTGTCTGTACACTTGCCGCAATGCTGATTGCGTCGACTGTCGACGCACTTACTCTCGAGGAAGCCCTTGCCCGCGCCCGTGAGACACTTCCGGCATACAAGGCGGCACTGCTGAAGACCAGGTCGTCTGAAGCCCTGTATGATGCGACTCTCGAACCCTATTTTCCGTCGCTTGATGCGGCTGCGTTTTATGACCGCCACTATGACAGCTCTCTTGTCGGACGCGACTATACCGAGCGCGGCTACAACCTGATGCTCTCCTATTTGCTGTTTGACGGCGGGAAAAGATATGCAAACCGGAACAGTGCCGGCCTCAATTTTGGAACCGTTACCGAAGAGGCGAGAAAACAGCTTATTGACCTTGAATTCAACGTGAAGATAGCCTTTTACACTGCATTGGCCAGACGTGATTCGCTCGAACAGAAAAGGCTTCAACTCAAAGATGCAGAGAAGGACTATGAGGTTGCACACGGTCGCTATAAACATGGCGTTGCAAAGATTTCAGACACCCTGCAGGCATCAGTCCGCCTGGAGCAGGCGAAGTTCAATGTCATAAACGCCGACGGCGCTCTGCGCAAATCGGCGGCGGAACTGAACTCGCTCATCGGCGACAGTCTCCGTGCGAAACTGACCCTTGAAGGAACTCTCGAGGCGCCGACAGGCATTCCATCTCTCTCCGCATTGCATGCAGCTGTGATGGAGAAGCCGGAGATACGACAGGCTGAGAATGCTGTTTCGATTGCACGGAATACCAGGAAGATCGAAATGAGCGCCTTCTGGCCGATACTGAGCGCTGACGCGTCTTACGCATGGAGCAAAAGCGGCTTTTCTTCATTGTCCCGTGCCGAGGACCGAATCGTCGGGCTTTCGGCAAAGTGGAACATCTTTGAACTCGGCAGGTTCTTCAAGACGAGGGCGGCTGCAATCGAAACTGATGTTGCCTCAGAGAGGCTCCTGGATGTAAAGCGCGAACTGCTGTTGTCCGTGCAAAAATCGTTTGAAGAGCTCATCACCGCCCACGGCAAGCTGAATGTTGCCCGGGAACAGCTGAAACAAGCCGAATACAATTATAAACAGGCCTTCGGCGAATACAAGGTCGGCAAGGCTGACATTCTCTCTCTCGTGCAGGCGGCGAGCTTTCTGGCTGATGCCCGCGATCAGCTCATTCTGACCCGGCTTGATATTCATGCAGCAAGAGCTGTTCTTGAACGTGCTGCCGCAGTCCCTCGCCTGGAGGCCCTGCCCTCAGACCCGTCATCAAGCCTTCCTGAGGTGCTGAAATGAGCAGAAAAAAACTCTTTCTTCTCGTAATCGGTGTTGTTGTCCTGCTTCTTGCGGGGGTTCTTGTCTATTCCCTATTCTTCAAAAAAGAAGAGATTCAGATTCTTGAAACGGCAACTGCCGGGAAAGGCAACCTCAGGGGAATAATCGTTGAAACGGGAATCATCAAACCACAGGTGGGGGCAGTAGTCAAGATAGGAGCTCGTGCAACCGGCACCATCATGAAAATGATGGTCAAGGTTGGAGATCGAGTCAGCAAAGATCAGCTTGTCGCACTCATTGACGACAGGGAACTTTCCAGAGCCGTTGAACAGCAGAGAGCGGCTCTGGCTGAGGCAAAAGCGAACCACCACTACGCAAAGCTGACCTATGAGCGTGAGCGTAAGCTCCTGAAAGACGAATACACCACGAAAGACGCGGTGGATCGGGCGAAAAGCCAGTATGAAGCAACTTCTGCCCGGATTGCCGACATCACAGCCCTCATGAAGCAGCAGGAAACAAAGCTTTCATATACCCGAATTCATACCCCGATCAGCGGCGTTGTTTCTGACGTGACGGCGCAGGAAGGCGAAACCGTGGTCGCTGGTCTTCAGGTCGCAAACCTGATAACCGTGCTCGATCCGACGCGCCTTGAAATGTGGATTTATGTTGATGAGACTGATATTTCCCGGGTAACGCCCGGCCAAAAAACCGAGTACCGTGTTGATACGTTCCCGGAAAGGGTTTTTCAGGGAACCATCTCGCAGGTCTATCCGCAGCCGGTGGTGAAAGAAAATATCGTCTATTATCTTGCCATCGTCAAGATCAGCGCGGAAGATGCGGCACTGCTCAAGCCGGAAATGACGACCACTGTCAAGATTGTCTTTTCGGAAAAGACAGATGTCCTAACCGTTCCGAATGCTGCGATAAAATTTGAGAAGGGCAGGCAGGTCGCCTATCGAATCGCCGATGACCGCACGGTCGAAAAGGTTGAAATCAAGACCGGGATTCGGGGAGAGGACAGGACCGAAATTCTTTCCGGCCTCAACGAAGGCGATGAAATAGCTACAAAGCTTATTCTTCCCTTTGCAAAAGCAGCAGATCAGCAGCCCCAGCCGCAGCAGCAAGGTTCGCAGCGGAAGTAAAATGCCGCTCTGCCTGCTCGAAAATGTCCGCAAGACGTATCGCATCGGCGACAACGATGTTGATGTTCTCAAAGGCATCAACCTTTCCGTAGACCGCGGTGAGTTTGTGGCTATCATGGGCACTTCGGGATCCGGGAAAACTACTCTGATGAACCTTATCGGATGTCTCGACACGCCGACATCAGGCCGCTATATGCTTGCCGACCGCGAAGTGTCGAACATGACTGATGACGAGTTGTCTCTTGTTCGCAATGAATATATCGGGTTTGTCTTTCAGAGCTTTTATCTACTTCCGTATGCAACCGTTTTGGAAAACGTGCTCCTGCCTTCTCTTTACATGGATGAACCGGCAAAAGGCGTTCGTCAGCGCGCTCTGGAACTGCTCACGCTGGTGGGGCTTGCGGATCGCGCCAATTTCAGACCAAACCAGCTTTCAGGCGGTCAGCAGCAGCGTGTCGCAATTGCCCGGGCTCTCATCAACAAGCCGGAACTCCTTCTGGCCGACGAACCGACCGGTGCGCTCGACTCTCAGACAGCGTCTGAAATAATGAACCTCATGGCGCGTATGCATGAACAGGGAACGACGGTACTCGTAATAACTCATGACGGAAATATTGCATCATATGCTAAGCGCATTATCCGTATCCGTGACGGTGTGATTGACACCGCCAATTAAAGACGCTCCAGAGCACCAGCGCCCGTCAGAACAGCCGGCACCATGCCGCGCACAGCGTTGCATACAAAAATACTATCGCACGTGAGCAAATCATCCGGCTTCAGTACTGACTCATTCGCATAGGGATTTGTCTCAAGCACATGTCTGCGACAGACACCGCCGAGCAGACCGGAGGCAACCGGCGGAGTCAGGAGCTTGCCGTTCATTTCGATAAAGACATTGGTGATACAGCCCTCGGTTACTTCTCCGCGCTCATTCAGAAAAAGGACATCAAACAAGCCCTGTTCCTGGGCTGACGCGAGTTCCGTTTCGTAGAGTTCTCGCAGCGTGGTTTTGTGATAAAGGATAACGTTGCCGGAATCCACTGCTTTTCCTGAAAATCCGATACGGACTGGCAGCTGCGGCAACTCTTTCAGTTCCGCGGATTCCAGGACAACGGAGCCGTCCCGTGAAAGCAGCATTCTCACTCTCAGGGGAGTGTCAGTATCCAGATGCTCTGCGAATATCTCAATCTCAGCGCTGACTCCTTCACGGGAAAAAATAAACCCGAAATAGTCAGCTGAAGCGGCAAGACGGTCAAGATGAAGAGAGAGAAGCGGGAATCCGTTCTCGTACCGGAGTGTTTCAACAAGCCTGAATTCAGGAGATTCGGCCCCGGCATTCAGAAGAAATTCAGCCTTGAGAAGACACTCTCTGTACTCATCCCCGGCGTTGGAATCCCATACGACACCGCTGCCGATACCAAGCACACTCTTTCCCTTATCAACAACAAGCGTCCGGATTGCAACATTGAACAGCATCTCTCCGTTCGGCGATGCATAGCCGATAGAGCCGGTATAGACACCGCGCGGCGTCTCTTCAAGTTCATGAATTATCTCCATCGCCCGCATTTTCGGGGCACCGGTCACAGAACCGCTCGGGAAAAGATTCCGGAAAATGCCTGACAGCGATACGTTCTTTCTTAAGACACCTGTCACGGTCGACGTCATCTGATGCAGGGTTTCGTAGCGCTCTATGTCGAACATTGACCGTACGCCGATGCTTCCGGTTTTGCAGATTCTGCCAAGGTCGTTTCTGATCAGATCGACGATCATCGTATTTTCGGAACGGTTTTTCGGACAGGAGCTCAGTGCAGCCGCCAGAGCGCCGTCTTCGGATGCAGTCCTGCCGCGGCCTGTTGTTCCCTTCATGGGCCGGGTGGTGATTGTGCCTCCGGTCACGTGAAAAAATAATTCAGGCGACAGACTGAGAATGCTGCGCTCATCATGGCGTACATACGCAGCATATTCGGAACGCTGCAATCGGCAAAGTGCTGTATACAAGGCGAAAGGATCATGAACAGCATCGAGCAATGCACGATATGTATAATTGACCTGATAGACGTCGCCGCCCGCTATGTAGTCGCGAATACGCCGGACAGCATGCGCGTAAGCGAGGATATCCTGATGTACAGCACCGGCACGCCGTCGGAGATCCGCCGCATTCCGACAAACGGCATCAGCAGGCTCCGCACATCTGTATACACCGAACCAGACGAGCGGCCCGTCATCAGGGCAAGTCCGGTATCCGGAAAACCGTTCTTCAAAGGCATAACCAGCCTCGTAGGCAACATACCCCGCAATGTGAAAGCCCCGGGAGAGCCACGCTTCGGCCTCATTCAGTGCGCTGACGACAGCATCAACTGCATCGGCGCGGATTATGGCGACCGGATTCCGAAGGAGCAGCGTTTTGCCGTAGCATGCGCTGCTGTTCAGCGCCTGCATAAGCAGGGCATCAGCAGGGAATGTCGAGTGTGCGGCTTCAGGGAAGCTCACCCTGCAAGACCGTGAGAACAAGGATTCAGTGAATAATGTCGAATGATTCTGTGCCAGGATTGTAGGAGCGGACCTGTCCGCTGCCGATGTCGTAGTACCAGCCATGCAGACGGAGAGTGCCGGCCCGGAGTGCGTCGCTGATGAAGGGATAGGTTTCGAGGTTCTCAATCTGCAAGAGCACGTTCTCTCCTTCCGCGATGCGCACAAAAGCCTCATGGGATGTCGTGTCATAATACTTGCGCATAATATCGCGCAGCGGCTCTGCGAGCGACAACCAGTTCAGCAAATGCGTACAGTGCTCCAACTGCTTTGGATCCGAAAAAATCGCCCGCACTGCACCGCAGTTTGAATGGCCGCAGACAACGATATCTTTCACCTTCAGAACAAGAACCGCAAATTCGAGTGCGGCCGCTATGCTGTTCTTGTCGCGGATTGCGTCATGAGGAGGGATGATATTGCCGACATTGCGCACGATGAACAACTCTCCCGGCCTGCACTGCGTGACGAGATTCGGATCAACACGGGAGTCGGAGCAGGTGATGAAGAGCACCTCAGGACTTTGGCTTTCAGAAATACGCTGAAAGAATTCTTTCTGATCACGGAAGAATCCCTGACTGAAATGATGAATGCCTTTATAGAGTTTTTCCATGGCTCTGCAGTCTCCTATCTATCGGGATTAGTTTTTTTATAAAGCGCGATAAGGCTTTTGACTTCGTCGGAATTTGCATGCGCAACTCGCTTCTTCCCGCCGCGCTCACATTCGCCTTCATAAACGTCATAATTACCATGCTGATTGGCAACATACTTGACCCCGTTATATTCATAGCAGGTTACCAGCATGCCGCTGTAAAAAGACTTCACATATGTTCTCGTTACCATTATTCCCCCGTTATCGGCACTCTCTAATCTTATCGGTAGTTGGAAAATTGCAACGCAATCCCGAGGTCCTTGCCCTTGAGCATCTGGATAATGGCCTGAAGGTCATCGATCTTCTTGCTTTTCACACGAACCTGATCTTTCTGGATTTCTGCATTGACCTTGATCTTCGTCTCTTTAATCAGCTTGACAATCTCTTTGCATTTGTCCTGCGGGATGCCCTGCTGAATCGTCACGACTTGCCGGACCGTATTACCAGAGGCCTGCTCGATTTTTCCATAGCTCAGTGCTTTGAGCGAAATGCCCCGTTTGACCATCTTGCCCTCGAGTATGTCGATAACGCTCTTCAGTTTCATATCATCGTCTGAAGCAAGGGTAAGGGTATGTTTCCCTTTATCCAGTTCGATGCTGCTTTTGCTGCCCTTGAAGTCGAAGCGCTGCCCGATTTCTTTCGTTGCCTGGTTAACCGCATTCAGAGCCTCCTGTATGTCAACCTCACAGACAACATCAAAAAAATGTTCATCAACTGCCATGCTTCTCCTCCTCGATTTTCAATGGTCTCTTTTTGATTTCCGTCGGTGCAGGCAGACAGACCGGGCAGTAAAGTTCTCCCTCATCCCGAAGACAAATATGTCCGCACCCTTCACAGCAAATGCAGCCATCCTGAGGCTGTCCGCACACATCACACCCATACATTGAAAAATATTTTACCACACATTTAAACATATCTGCCTGAAACTGAATGGATTCAACCAGCGTTCCGACAGAGCAAAAAATCACCAGCAGGTCGGCGGGATTTTTTCTCTCTGCCGTTTGACGGCTGATGCTATCAGGGCAACGGCACGATCGATGTCATTGAACGTGGTCGGGCGGCCCGTCGAAAAACGGACGGTACCGAAGGCGCGATTTTCGGGAATCTTCATCGCCTTCAGAACTGAAGATATGGCACGGCCGCCGGAGTGGCATGCTGCTCCGGCGGAAGCGGCGACTTCAGCACGCAATTCGGCCAGGAGTGCATTGGCGTCAATGCCGGCAAAGCTCGCACTGACCGTATTCGGCAGTCTCTGGTCGGGATGACCGTTCAGAAGCACGCCTTCCAGCGAAGCGGAGAGCCCTGCGAGTAACGCATCAGCAGTGGCCCTCAGGTGTGCCATGTTCGCTTCAAGATCGCGAACAGCTATTTCGCATGCCATGCCGAGCCCGACGATGTGCGGCACATTTTCCGTACCGGCACGCATCTCCATTTCCTGCCCGGCGCCATGCAGGAACTTTTCCACCATCGTTCCCTTTCGGATATACAGGGCGCCTACTCCTTTTGGAGCATAAATTTTATGTCCCGCAATCGTATAGAGGTCAACTCCGAGATGCTGCATATCGGTCTCAATCTTACCGACCGCCTGCGCGCCGTCGCTGTGAAAAACGATTCTGCGATCCCGCGCAATAATGGCAATCTCCTCGACCGGTTGAATCGTACCTACCTCATTGTTGGCGTGCATGACAGAAATCAATATCGTCTGTGGAATTATCGCAGCTGCTACGTCAGCAGCAGCTACCATCCCATATTCGTCTGCCGGTACATACGTTATCGCAAAGCCGCTCCGCTCCAGATACCGGCAGACCTCAATCACCGCCGGATGCTCCACCTGTGAGGTGATGATATGATTCCCGCGGTTTTTTGAGGCATATGCGATACCCTTGAGAGCCCAGTTGTTGGATTCCGTTGCACAGCCGGTAAAAAAGATTTCATCAGCCTGGCAGCTGAGTGCTGCTGCTACCTGCTCGCGGGCCGTCCGCACTGCCGATCGGGCACACAATCCGTACCCATAGGAATTTGACGGGTTGCCGAAATGCTCCTGCACGAACGGCCACATGGCCGCAATTACCTCGGAGTCATGCGGTGTTGTGGCGTTGTAGTCGAGGTAAATCGGCCCTCCGGATGCATCAGCCACAGATATTCTCCCTATAGGACATCTGTCTAAAAGACACCTGTTACCTGTTCGTGGGCGGCGAGAAGATCGACCAGCCCGCCGTAGCTGATGATCCGGCATGATGAGGGCAATTGATCGGTTGCCAATCCACGCATCTGCATGTCCTCTCCCAGCAGATGGATTGCTGCGGGGAATGCATCAATCAGACTGTCTTGAGAGAAAAACACCGCATTTTGCAGCAGAGCAAGATCAGCGCCGAGAGAACGGGCGATAGTGACTCCCCTCTTTCCTTCAGGCGTGTCCAGAGCGCTTTTTACCAGAACAAGCATGTGTGCCTCCTAAAAGATCATGACCGTGTCTGAGTTCCGGAGAACTTCCGCAAGCTTCTCCGGCGACTCAATCACGACGCCGTCGATGATGTCGGCAGAGGGCAGCTTCATCGCGGCAGCAGACGCGCCATCAACATACACGCTGACACCCATGTCAATGCAGTCGGCGATTTCGGAGCCGATGGAGGAGTACACAGTGGATGAAACATCCTGCTGTTTGCGGGCTGCATGAATGCCGCCGTCCACCAGAACAAGATTAACCACAAAATCATTCGTTACTCCGCCGAGCGCATGACGGACGGCCTCAGCAGCGTCTGTTGACCCATACGGCGGACGTCGAAGCAGAATACTCACGGTTTCCATAATGTCCTCCTATGTGCCGAAACTGAGGAATACCGGCCGACGGCTGATAACCGTGAACAGTCCCTTCAGTGAGCCCATCTCACCACCCTCGACCGAGTCGTCAGCCGCAAGACCGCGGCTCTGCATGCAGCCGGTTCATATGTCCACTTTCATGCCGCGGCCCACCAGATTTTCAAGAGCCTCAAGCGACTTCGGGACCTGTCCCTTAATGATCGAAAAAACACCGTCGCCCGAAGCAATGAGTCGTACAGCATGCCCTTTTGTCAGGGCAGCATCGGCGAGTTTGATAATGGTGTGGGTGTTTTCAAAGCTGTATGGAGTGGTGGTAAGAAAAAATACGAGTTCTCTCTGCATCGATTACTCCTTTTCGCATGAGGACTATGGAGCAAAAGCACGCTGCTGAACAGGGGGGGCAAATACGGAGGCCCGCCCCCCGACAGAGCTTTTATCTGCTATTTATAGAAGACAGGCACTCCGATTACGGTCGGTAGTCCTTTCCTCTGCTGATTCTTGACAAACGTATGCGAACGCACGAACAGGTTCTCAGCAGTCCTGCCCGTACCCGGCATGTACTTGTCAATTGTATACGATGCGTCGTGGCAACCGGCACAGCTCTTTGCAGCCTCCATCATCGGTTTCTTCTTTGAGGCATGCGGGGTATGGCAGGACAGGCAGCTCATGCCGGCCGACTTGTAATGAGCGGACTGAATAAAACCCTGGTACTCCTGGTGGTGCTTCGCCTCTTCATAAACGCCGTTCTTCTTTGATATGTCATCAACAATGAACAGACCCTTCAGGTCGCCCACGTATTCCTTGTCGAACGGATTATTCTTCTGAACGCCGGGGATGATCACATGCTCAGGATACCACGTGGTCCAGTCATCTGACGGCTTGAAGCTGTCGCCCACTTTCGGCGCGGGGAAGTCTTCGCGATTGCCGCCCTGAGCCGTCTTGTACAGCTCATTCTCAAGCCGGATGTGACAGTAACCGCACACTCTGGACTGTTCTTGCGGCGTTTTGCCCGCAAAAGTAAAGATACTGCCCTTCTTGGGGCCTTTCACATGCGCCGCGCCCGGCCCATGACATGCTTCACAGCCAATACTCGTCTCGCTCCAAGTCGTCTTCTGGGCCTTCGGGTTCTTTGCATCGTATTCAAGAATGCGGTAGCCGGTGGTATGGCAGGTGGCACACTGAGTATTCCAGTCGTGCTTTTGGCCGTAGCCTTCCCACTTTCCGCTCATGCGGTTGAGCTGTTTGTCGAGGAACTGATACCCGCCGGTATCCTCGTTTTTCACAAGATAGCGCTGTTTCCACTTTGATCCGATGGTGTACTGCACATCCTGCCGGGCGAACTTCTTGCCCGTTGCGTTGCCTTTGGTCGGGCCAGGATTAAAGCCGTCGGTCTCCCACTTCTCCACAGCGTCCTTCAACATCCGCTCGTCCTTGATGCCCATTATCTTGCTGTGATATGTGAGCTTCCAGCTCTCATGTTCCGTCTTGTGACACTTTATGCAGGTCTGAGAGCCTATATATTCAGGGTTCTTAAGCGTTGCATTCACCTTGCCGGCTTCTGCTGCAAAAGCACTTGTTGAGATGAGCATCAGGCCGAAAAGCATGGATAATACAAATACTGTCTTCCTCACACCTCTACACTCCTTTCTATGGACAATATCGAATTTATAGGCAATGCCTATAAATAGGGGAAAAAAACGAGCGAACCTCGGCATTCGGGATTACCGGACACGTCCTATAGCTTAAGAATAGCAGGAACTGGAAATCAGTCAAGAAGAATTTTCAGGGAATTATAGCGTATTTGATGCCGTCGCCAAGCGCAAGACGTGAAAAAGCCGATGACAGCGACGCCAGAGGATAGCTTCCGGTAATGAGCGGCTTGACGTCAAACCCTTCAGCGAGCAATGTGCGTGCGGCTTTTACATCTTTGGGCATAAAATGAAAGATACCCTTCAGCTGTATTTCGTCATAATGCAGGCGATGAGTGTCATAGGTCACAATCGATCCTGCCTTGCAGCCGCCGAAGAGCAAGACCATGCCGCCCCGTCTGACATAGTTTATGGCTGTTTCCCAAACATCAAGCTGGCCGGTGCACTCGATGACCACATCAGCTCCGAGTCCATGTGTATTTTCTTCGACAGCCATCAGAAGCGCGGATGCTTCGCAGATGACGTCCGCACCAAGAGCGTGCGCAAGTGCGAGCCGCTTGCGCTCAAGGCCGGTCACGATAACACGTGCGCCGCGCCGTTTTGCAAGCATCATATGCAAAAGCCCTATCGGTCCGGTCCCGATAATAAGGACAGTATCATTATTTTTGATCCTTACTCCGCTGTGACCGTGGACAACACACGAAAGCGGTTCAAGCATGGCAGCTTCGGCAAAGCTCAGGTGATCAGGCTTCAAAAACATGTTCTGACGGACAATATGCTCGGGGAGAAGGATGTACTCGCCAAACGCGCCGAGAACTTTTGTCTGCATAATCTTTTCACACAGGTTGAAAAGTTTTTTCCTGCAGTAACGGCACGAGAGACAAGGAGCGGAATGCGTTGACATCACGGCATCGCCCTCCCGGAAACCCTTTACGCCCTTCCCTTGTTTTGCAACCGTGCCGCTGAATTCGTGACCGAACGGACCGGGCATCGGGATCAGAGAGTGACCACGCTGAAAGGCCTTCAGGTCGGTACCGCAGGTGAGCGCTGCTTCAATCTTCAGAAGAACCTCACCCTTTCCCGGCTCGGGAACCGGCACGGTCCTCATTTCTATGTGTCCACGCCCGACAAGGTACGCAGCAAGCATTAATTCACTCCCATTCGCCCGCCGAGAAACTGGCCCAGGGCAGCGGCCAGGATAATCAGCGGAATGTATTTCAGTTCAGTATGCATAAAGATGCGCAGTGCGACTATCATCGGGACCGGGATGTGAACCCAGAGAAACCACTTCCAGCTGTATTTCGGCTCACGACTTCGCAGGTATCCGCAGGGAATGTTCAGGAGCAGCGCAACAACAAGGATAAGAGCTAAAACGGTCATATGCAATTATATGGCATCAAAGCCCATGGCAGCAAACGCAAGAACGTGATTTCACTCCTGTGTTTCACCGGCATCGCATCCGGAACAGACGCCGAGGATTTCGAGATGGTGACGCACCTTGCTGAATCGGTGCTGCCGGCAGAGATCGTCCTGAAGATCCTCCAGCGTCGGTGAGTAGAACTCCAGAACCGCTCCGCACTTGATGCAGATCATATGATCATGATGCTGTCCGCCAACAACACACTCATAGTGCGCGTGCTTGTCGACCCTCTCAACTTCATCAATAAAGCCGCCTTCAATCAGCAGCGGAATCGTGCGATAGACCGAAGCGCGAGACACCCTTGATCCTTTTGCCCGAAGGCGAAAAAAAAGCTCGTCCGGGTCAAAATGTCCGACCGTGCCGATTATCTCCTGCAGAATTTCAGCTCGCTCCTTAGTCGCCTTGAGCCCTTTGCCGGCTATAAAATTCCGAAAACGATCGTCCATAGCTATCTCATGGTTTTACTGTATTCACAAAACAACGTTCAACGTCCGAAGCAGCCAGTTCAGCAGGCCGCCAAAGAGAAACGCCGCCGGGAAAACAATGCCGATAATCCAGGCGGTCGTTGCTATGCCCCGCTCCTTGATGATCATGAAGAAATTTGCCAGACAGGGGATAAACAGCGTTACGGTGACAAGGCTCACCACAGACTGGATGGGATCGAGCTCTCCCGCCTGCTGCATCGTAAAGAGACCGGCGGCGCCGTAATCACGCCGCAGAAAACCAAGAATGAACGATTCTGCTGCTTTTGCAGGAAGCCCGAGAAGGGTTACAACGACCGGGGAGGTTATCCTTTCAAGCGCGTCAATAAGGTTCAATTTATGTAAAACAAAGAGAATGAATGTTCCAAGCAGAAATAACGGAACAGCTTCTTTCAGGTACCACTCGACCCGGCCCACCGTCTTGAGCAGCACATTCATAGCATTCGGGACGCGAATGGGAGGAATCTCCAGAAAGAACTCGGTTCGTTCCCCTCCGACGATTTTCGAGGCGAGAAACCCTGATAAAAACAGCACCACCAGGATACTCGCCATCCAGACAATCGTGGCTTTCACCGAGAGAGCACCGAGCATGCCGAGAATAACGCCGAGCTGCGCAGAGCAGGGAATAGCCAATGCAAGCAGAAAAGTGGTGATGATACGGTCCCGTTTCGTCTCCAGAATTCTGGAGGTCATGACCGCCATGGTGCCGCACCCCAAACCGAGCACCATCGGCAGTACCGCTTTGCCGTTCAGGCCTATCAGGTTGAAGAGTCGGTTGCTCATAATGGCAAGCCTCGGCAGATAACCGCTGTCCTCCAGCAGGGCGAAGGCGACAAAAAAAGTTACGGTCAGCGGTAGTATTATAGCGATTGCATAGGTTATTGCGACTGTAATCAATCCGTATTCGCCAACGAGCAACTCCTGCACGAGAGGAACGGGCACCAGCGAAGTCACGAGCTTCGTTGCGGCCGGATTCAGGTATTGGCCAAAAATTTGGTTCTGCACAAAATCGACCAGCGTTCCGGCGCCGAACCTGCCGACAAACTGATAAAGAAGATATAACACGCCAAGGAGCACGAAAACGCCGTATATCGGGTGCATGCTCATACGACCGAACCAGTCAAGTGCTCTGCCGCCCTCGCCGCCCGATTTGCGTATGACTGTCACGGCTATCTGCTCGGAGGCTTCAATACGAGAACGGTTTACTATAAGGGATACCGCCTCTCGCAGCTTTGCCTGACATTCATCACGCAGGCGCTCTATCTCCCGCAGGTGTGCATCATTCATGTTCGCCTTGAGCCATTCACGGAGGCTTATATCCCCGGAAAGGATCATGAGCGCAATCGAGCGTTGCGAAAGACCTGAATGAGGAACAAGGGACGCAATCCTAGCGACATATTCCTCAATGGTCGGATGGTAGGTAAGTACGGCATTTGCACAACGTGGGGTGCGCACCGACTCCCGCAACGCCTTCATTCCCTTCCTCTGCGGCGCGACGGTGCTCACCACCTCAATGCCGAGCAACGTCTTCAGCTTCTCAACATCGATGGTAATGCCCTTGTCCATCGCCTCATCAGTCATGTTGAGAGCCAGGACCACCGGAAGCCCCATCTCTGCAAGCTGCAAAGTAATGAGCAGGGAACGACGAAGGTTTTTTGCGTCAGCAACCTGGATAACAGCATTGGGAGACTCATGCAGCAGAATGTCTCTGGTAACCTTTTCGTCTTCGCTCATCGGAATGAGGCTGTTCACCCCAGGAGTGTCGAGCAGCAGAAACTTCTTGCCGCCCAGCGTACAGTTGCCGCTCATCACCTCGACGCTGGTTCCCGGATAGTTCGAAACAGTGGTGTATTTTCCGGTCAGTAGTCCAAAAAGAACGCTTTTCCCGACATTGGGATTTCCGACCAGTGCGATTTTTTCCATTGCAGGGCTGTTTTTGGACTGAGCCGGCTGCTTACAGTGAGGGGAGATCCCCATATGTCCTCCGTTTTGAGATCAAATCTCAATTTCAGATTACCCTATTTATATGCCTATCCGCAATGCTTGCATCATCAAAGAGCTATGCGGTATTCTTTAACGTCATGCGCAAATATGTTTTTCTTTGCTTTCCAGCAACATGGTTATTAGCTGTCATCCTGCTTGTCCACAGCCCTTTCGCCGCAGAAGGCCGGCCTGATTCAGGAAAAGTACAGCTTCGTATTGCGAAACATGCTGATTACTACCGGATTGTATTCACCGCTGATGAGGCAATCATTCAGAAAGCATTCCTTGCACCAAAAAAAAACGGCGAGGTGAGAGTGGAATTCGGAGGAGCCGTGTCGCTTGAGCTGAACCGGAAAGATACTGAGGGCAACCCGGTTCGCGTCGATACGACGGCAAAAAAACCTCTTGAGTACATGAAGGGTGTGCTGGTAACGGCACGTCCTTACAGTTGCAGCGTCTCAATCGAGAACGTGACGGAAACAAAAACCCTGAGACTCTCAAATCCGGCCCGTCTTGTTATCGATGCTTCCTTTGCAAAAAACGGTGTTGCGAAAAAAGAAGAGGCTGCTTCGGTAATTGACGACGCTTCAGTGCCTTCGGATGCCCTCGTTATCGATGCAGGACATGGGGGGGATGACAAAGGCATTTTCAGCAATTCGGCGTCTGAAAGTGAGATTGCTCTTGGCGTTGTTCGCGACATGGCTGCCGCGCTCGGAAAGAAGGGAAGAAAGATCACCCTCACCCGGAAAGGCGACCAGACACTGTCGCTGGATGATCGCATAAAAATTGCCGTCGGTCAGAAGGGTGCTCTCTATATAAGTATTCATGCCGGTGCCGGCAAGGAAGCGGTCGTTTATACGGCTGCAGGGAATGCCTATGCGGAGCGCTCTGAAACGTCAGCGCAAGCACTTGCGGTCAGTCTGGGAAAGGAACTGGACGTTCCTGGCCGCTTTGATCGTTTGCCGGGTCTTTATATTGCGCAATGGGCCGGCCCCGCGGTGCTTATTGAATTGCCTTCGCCGCTGCTGGTTCATTACGACAAAAAAATGCGGGAACGCGTTGTGAAAGCAATTTTGAACGTCCTTGCCGTGCCTGCAAAAGCTGAAACGGCGGTCAAACAGCAGCGCCCTGCTCCGCAGCAGGACCTGCAAAAGCCGGTGAAAAAGAGAATCGGCGATGAAATCTAACCGCATGTTGATTGCTGGCGGCGTCATCGCGGCGGCTGCGATGTTTGCAGGAGCCGGGTGGTTCGCGTATGTCTATACTGAATCTCCTGAAACAAAACCCGCGTCAGTTTCACAGCCCGCACCGCTTTCTGCTGCAAAGGCTGATGCACCGTCATCTGCACCGCAAACCCATAACCTTCAATTCATCAAGCTGTTTCAGCCTTCTGCGCAGGGTGTTGTGGTCACAGAAATAGGAGTGCAGAGCGATCAGCTTGCGGTCAGGCTCGCTGAATCCATCATGACGGAGTTTCTGAAACAACTGCCCGCCGGCACCGATCCGCCGAAACTGCTCGGTGTGTACCGTGACAGAAATAATATCCTGTATGTCGATATTTCGGGTGCACTCCGCTCTGCTGCAGCCGGAGATGCGCGGAAAGAACATGACATTCTGAAATCGCTCGTGCTCTCGCTCACTGCGAACATTTCCGCAGTGAAAGATGTGCGGCTGCTCATCGACGGAAAGGACAGCAGTACGCTTGCCGGTCATATCTCGATTGCCGGTTCGCTTCGGTCTCTTGCCCAGGACACGGCTACCGCAGCGGGCAGAATATAGTAGTCCCGGATTCAGAATATCCTGACTGCTGTTCACTGCAGCTGATTACTGATTATTTTTTGGAGGATTATATGCGGTCTGACGGCAGAAAAAACGATGCGCTGCGCACGGTTACTATTATCAGGAACTTCATCAGGAATGCAGAGGGATCAGCCCTCATAACGATGGGCGGCACGCGGGTTATATGCACGGCATCCATCGAAGAGCGTGTCCCGATGTTTCTCCGCGATCAGAAAAAAGGCTGGGTCACGGCAGAGTACGGCATGCTGCCGCGTTCGACATCTTCCCGCATGCAGCGAGAATCGACCTCCGGAAAAGTCAGTGGCAGAACAATGGAGATTCAGCGGCTAATCGGAAGAGCGCTTCGCGCGGTTGTTGATTTTGAAGCGCTGGGAGAGCGGACATTCTGGATAGACTGCGATGTTATTGAAGCTGACGGCGGCACGCGCACCGCAGCTATTACCGGTGCATATATAGCCTTGGCGGATGCTGTCAAAACTGCAATGCAAAAAGGACTCATTACAAAAAATCCGCTGAAGGACAGCATTGCTGCCATCAGCGTCGGGATTGTTGGCGGAACGCCGACGCTCGACCTCTGTTATGTCGAAGACAAGGATGCGGAAGTTGATATGAATGTCGTAATGACCGGAAGCGGCAAAATCGTTGAAGTTCAGGGCACCGCTGAGGCAGAGCCGTTCTCCCGCGCTGAACTGGATCATCTGATAAACCTTGCAGAACTCGGCATACTCAAGCTGACGCAGATTCAGTCTGAGACATTAGCCGCTGATATGGTAAAATAAAAACATGCAAAACAAAGGTATGTATAAGAGTCTTTTTATCTGGCTGATGATCGGTCTGTCGATGATTATTCTCTTTAATCTCTTCAGCGTGCCCCAGAAGAGTGAAAAGGAGATAATCTTCTCTGAGTTCCTCTCGAAGGTCGAAGCGGGAGACGTAGACGAAGTCACTATCAAGGAAAATAACATTACCGGCCGCCTGAAAGACGGAACCAAGTTTCGGAGCTTTTCGGCGACCTATCCGGATCTCGTTGATGACCTGCGGGCGAAGAGTGTGAAAATAACGGTTAAACCGATTGATCAGAATCCGTGGTACGTCAACTTCTTCTTCTCGTGGGGTCCCATTATTTTTCTCGTTCTCGTCTGGATATTCTTCATGCGCCAGATGCAGATGGGCGGCAACAAGGCGATGTCGTTCGGCAAGGCGAAGGCCAAGCTGGTTTCGGACAAATCAGTCAAGATAACCTTCGCGGATGTTGCAGGCATTGAAGAAGCCAAAGCCGAAGTCGAAGAAATTATCGACTTCCTGAAAGACCCGCAAAAATTCTCGAAGCTCGGCGGCAAGATACCGAAAGGCGTTCTGCTGGTCGGCTCCCCTGGAACAGGCAAGACCCTGTTGGCCAAGGCCATCGCAGGGGAAGCAGCAGTTCCTTTTTTCTCAATATCGGGCTCCGACTTTGTCGAGATGTTCGTCGGCGTCGGTGCATCTCGCGTTCGCGACCTGTTTGAGCAGGCAAAGAAAAGCGCCCCCTGCATTATCTTTATCGATGAAATCGATGCGGTCGGCCGCCACAGAGGTGCCGGCCTCGGCGGAGGACACGATGAGCGCGAACAGACGCTGAATCAGCTGCTCGTCGAAATGGACGGCTTCGAAGGCAACGTCGGCATCATTATCATCGCTGCGACGAACCGCCCTGATGTCCTCGACCCTGCGCTGCTCCGTCCGGGCAGATTCGATCGCCAGATTGTTGTTCCGGCACCTGACGTCAAGGGGCGAATCCAGATTTTACATGTGCATACCCGCACCATTCCGATCAGCCCTGATGTGGACCTTGATAAAATAGCCCGCGGCACGCCCGGCTTTTCGGGAGCTGATCTCGCCAATCTTGTGAACGAAGCAGCACTCATCGCTGCGCGCAAGGGCAAGGACAAGGTGGACCGTGTCGACTTCGAATTTGCGAAAGATAAGGTTATCATGGGTGTTGAGCGCAGGAGCATGGTGCTGAGCGACGAGGAGAAAAAGAACACCGCATATCACGAAGCGGGGCATGCGCTCGTTGCCAAACTGACGCCGGGCACGGATCCGCTGCATAAGGTCAGCATCATACCGCGCGGCCGCGCACTCGGGGTCACAACGCAACTTCCGATAGATGACCGCTATACCTATACCCGTGTGTACCTTATCGATCGCCTGAAGGTGCTGATGGGGGGGCGTTGTGCTGAAGAGATAGCGCTCAAACAGCTGACAACGGGTGCAGGGAATGACATCGAGCGGGCTACCGACCTCGCCCGGAAAATGGTTACTGACTGGGGTATGAGCGATCGCCTCGGGCCGCTTTCCTTCGGCAAGAAAGACGAACAGATATTCCTTGGCCGTGAGATCTCAAGGCATAAGGATTACAGCGAAAAGATGGCTGTGGAAATAGATGACGAAATAAAGCTCATCGTGACCAGCGCATACGAAAGCGCAAAGCAGTTACTGACAGAGAATCAAGACCTTCTTGAAGCGCTGGCCCAGGCACTGCTTGAGCGCGAGACCATCGAGGGCGGCGATATCGATGCCATCATCGCATCGGCCCGGCAGCCTGCTGCTTGATTCTTCGCTTCCGCAGCCGCATCTGTAATCTCTCTCAAAAAACCTTGATCATGGGGGTGCTCAATGTCACCCCCGATTCTTTTTTCGACGGCGGCCTTTTCCTTGATCCTGCCGGAGCCCTTAATCATGCGCAGCAGATGGTTGCCGACGGCGCCGACATCATCGACATCGGCGGTGAATCGACTCGCCCAGGTTCGGACACGGTTCCACTTTATGAGGAGATCAGCCGGACAATCCCGGTGATTGCAGCGCTTGCCGGAAAACTGTCGGTTCCCATTTCCATCGACACACGCAAAGCCGAAACGGCGCGCTGTGCTCTTGATGCGGGAGCCACAATGGTAAACGATATCAGCGGGCTCCGCTTTGATCCCGCAATGGCAAAGGTCATCGCTGCCGCCGGTGTTCCGGTCTGCGTGATGCATATCAGGGGAACACCACAGAACATGCAGATGAGTCCTGTATATGAAGCGCTCATCCCTGAAATCATGGACTCCCTGCGAGAGAGTATCGGAATTGCCCTGGATGGAGGGATTGCCCTGGAGAACATCATCGTCGATCCGGGCATCGGCTTTGGAAAGACGTTCACTCAGAACCTTGAGATACTTAACCGACTTGAGGAATTCACGATCCTCGGCAGGCCGCTGCTCGTCGGTGTTTCCCGAAAAGCATTTATCGGCAAGATTCTTGACGACGCGCCGGCATCCGGGAGGCTTGAAGGAACTCTCGCAGCCGTCTCAGTTGCAGTCTATAATGGTGCAAATATCATTCGCGTTCATGATGTAAAAGAGGCGGCGAGGGCCGTTCGGGTTGTTGATTCAATCCGGCAGGAAAAATGCTGTTGAACCGGACGGGCTCGGCTTCGGAATCTGCCGTATGGACAGACCGGCGACTATATTGCCCCTTCCCTGCTTCATCAGCTACAATGTTTCATCAATGATAGCGGGGCTGATTCTAAGCATCTTCCGCAGTCCTGTGATTCGACAGCGCGAACAATCACAATTTCAACAGGGGGCGAAATCCGTGATTAGTCTCAATACATTTCTTAAGATATTCAAAGACACAAACTTTGAGCGTGCAGCGCTCGAAGACTTTTACCACTCAATCAAAAAGACCGTAATCCTTCTGCGACTGGGCAAAGCGTTTTTGCCTGAAGTTTTCAAGCAGGAAGAGCGTTATCAGTGGACGGTGCTGCAGCTTATTGATGATCCGAATCTGCCTGTCTATGACGGAGCAGATCCGAAATTGCTCAGCGCTTTTATCAGGAATATCGAAAAAGAAAAGAAACTGCGCCTGCATAAACGTCTGATGGACAAGGTGAAGTATTGGAGTGAACTGCAGGAAATCATTGAGGAGCGGGCGGATCTCTTCAGGAGCATTTTCGATTTCTCTCACAAGGATGAGCGTTCATGCAACGCTATTGCCGCTCGTTATAAGCGTGCCGTGGATTCCCGCAAGCGCAGAGCAGCGCTTGAGATAGGTCTCGGAGCCGGTGCAGCTGCTGCCGGTGCGGCGGCACTCTGGTATCTGACGAAAAAGGATAAGAAATAGCATCAGTTATGTGGCGTTCTCGCGCTTCCTGCGCTGCCCGTTAGAAGCACTCATCGCACTGCCCTGACTATTTTACGGACGTTTTCCGATCCTGCCCTCATGAAGTAATCTTCATTTTTTCTTCATGAATTCTTCACTTTCCTCTCGTAGACTTAGACTGATAAGAGTGCAGTGATTTCGAGAAAGAATTAAAGGGGGTAGTATGATATCACGGAGAGACTTTCTGAGATATGCCGGCATGTGGTCGGCAGCACTCGGACTGAGTGCGACTGACCTGATTCACCTTGAAGACGCTCTTGCCAATCCCAGCGGCCCAGCGGTCATCTGGCTTCAGGGTGCCGCATGTACCGGCTGTTCGATTTCCTTTATGAACAGGATTTCATCATCTGCTCCCTCAACAGCAGCGAACGTATTAACCAATTCGGTCAACCTTGTATACCACCCGAATCTGTCCGCCGTTGCAGGAGAGTCTGTATATAAGGTAATTGAGCAGGCCTACAGCAAAGGGAATTATATTCTCGCGGTCGAAGGAGGTGTTCCGACCGCATTCGGCGGAGCTGCCTGCTGGGCGTGGACATATAAAGACATGGATACTACCTTTCTTCAGGCTGTGCAGTGGCTGGCTCCGAAAGCAGCGAAGATTCTGTCCGTCGGCTCATGCGCGGCCTTTGGCGGTATTCCGGCATCGGGCGGCAATCCGACCGGCATAAAGAGCGTCAGTGCAGCAACCGGCAAACCGACTATAAACATTGCCGGCTGCCCCCCTCACCCTGACTGGATTGTCGGCGTGATTGCACAATTGATTGCAGGCAAGACGCTATCCCTTGACAGCTACGGCAGACCGTCCCAGTATTACAATAAGAAGATTCATGACATCTGTCCGAATAAAGACATGCAAAAGGTAAAAACACTCGGCGTCGTTGGCTGCTATAAAGAGATTGGTTGCCGCGGTCCAGAGACAAAGGCCGTCTGTCCGACACTCAAATGGAATAACGGTACGAACTGGTGCATCGGCGCCAACGCGCCATGCCTCGGTTGCACAGAGCCGACATTTCCGGGATCGGCCAGCTTCTCTGTAAAAGCAGGCTAACCAGTAATGAATGCTTATAAAACAGGAGGATAATTATGGCGACTGCCTTGAGAATAGACCCGATTACCAGAATTGAAGGCCACCTTTCGATAGAAGTAGCAATTGAGACCGTGAACGGCGTGCAACAAGTTGTGGACGCATGGGCTACCGGAACGCTCTTCAGAGGCTTTGAAAAACTGCTCGTCGGACGCGACCCGCGGGATGCGCAGCATATCACTCAGCGCATCTGCGGAGTTTGCCCTACTCCGCATGGAGTAGCCGCGACCCAGGCGCTTGAAAATGCTTATAAAATGACCGTCCCCAGCAACGCCCGGGTATTAAGAAACCTCGTACTTGCCTGCAATTTCATCCAGTCACATATACTGAGCTTCTATCATCTGAGCCTCCTAGATTTTGTCGACGGCGCAAACATGGCACCGTGGGGACCGGGATGGTCATCCGACAAACGATTAGACTCCGTGAAAGAGCAGCAACTCTTCAGCAATTATGTGAAGGCACTCGACATCACCGGGAAAAGTCAGGAAATGGGTGCTGTCTTCGGCGGCAGATTGCCGCATTCTCCCGCCTATGTTGCAGGCGGGTTTACCGAAACTCCGACCAGTGCCGACGTGGCGAAGTTCAATACGTACCTCACTGAAGTTAAAGCGTTCATTAACAATGTCTATATTCCAGATGTCAACTACATTGCTTCAGCATATTCAGACTATTACAGCATCGGCAGGGGCTTCGGCAACCTGCTTGCTTTCGGGGCATTTCCGCTCGACCAAAACGGCAGAACAACACTTCTCAAAAGAGGTCGCGTTTTGTCTGGGGCAACCTCCGTCCAGACGATACTTACCGACGCAATTACAGAGCATGTAGCCAACTCATGGTATGCTGACAACACCAACAATTTAAATCCTGCCCAAGGACAGACCGCTCCTGCTTATCCGAAGGGGAACGCTTACTCGTGGTTGAAGGCTCCCCGCTATCTGAATGAGTCATATGAATGCGGTCCGTTGTCGCGCATGTGGATCAACGGCGACTATCGCAAGGGTGTTTCCGTTATGGATAGACATGTCGCCAGGGCACTGGAAGCGAAGAAGATTGCAGATGCGCTCAACGGATGGGTGGGTGGACTCTCAATCGGGCAATCTGTATACACAAACCCGACAGCGGCTTCATCGGCAAGCGGGATCGGACTGACTGAAGCACCGAGAGGTGCGCTCGGACATTGGCTCACGATTGCTTCCGGTAAAATCCAGAACTATCAGGTCATCACTCCGACCTGCTGGAACGCATCTCCGCGTGATAATAAAGATATTGAAGGCCCTATCGAAATGGCGTTGGTCGGCACGCCGGTTAAAAACATCGCCGAGCCGATAGAAGTTCTGCGGGTTATCCATTCGTTCGACCCATGCATGTCCTGTGCTGTTCATGTTGTGCAGGCTGAAAGAATTGAGCGCTCGTTTACCGTAAAATCCGATTATTAACCTGGCATCAGAAGAGAACATTTACGCAGCATATCTGATGCTCAGATACTGACCGACGGAGTGCGCAACAGTCTGTAATAACAAGGGAAAGAGCGCGCAGGAAGCCGCTACCTAACTCTCTTGAAGGTTAATGTCGAGTTGGTTGAGTAGCAGAGATTGGCTTTCGCTTAGGCTGCACAGTTGGCGATGTGGGTTCTTTGTTCCCGGGTACAACAGCAGCGCCGACCGTATACCCCGCAAGTCATGCATAAAGCTCTCGATACCTTTTTTGCAGCCGTTCATCTGTGCCCGCCTATAGCTTAGCAGGCTGCTGAAAAAGTCCCTCTGCGGCTCAGCAGGGTCAATTTCGGGGGATGTTCTGACATGGATTGACCCGAGTTTTTCGGTGCTTGAGCCTCTGAGAGAGTCGTTTTTGGCAGTGCATTTTGCATCAAGAGT
>DATIKF010000262.1:0-17872 GCA_035477855.1 Dissulfurispiraceae bacterium | reverse complement strand
GAACAAAGAACCCACATCGCCAACTGTGCAGCCTAAGCGAAAGCCAATCGGTGCTACTCAACCAACTCGGCCTTGACCTTCAAGAGAGTTAGGTAGCAACTCTCTAAGCGCATTTCCCCTTGGTATTACAGACTGTTGCGTTCTTCGGCGATCCGTAATTGGCGAAAGTCGGGTCAAAATTGGACGCCGACTTACACCCTGAGAAATATCCTGATTAATTAAAGAGTTATGCCGGAATATTCACGTATCTTTCTCTGGACACACTCGAATTATTCTGTTATTATCGAAACACTATTCTAATAATTGCTTCCTCGCTCGCTCTGCTCGTGGGGAATGCGGCGGTCGGTCTGCTAGAAGCAATGGAGCCCGCTCGCACCCACAGAAATGCGAAGGAGACAACTGACTAATGGACCAGGCAACGCACAACAAGATCGTCTCCTTCATCTGGGGCATCGCCGACGACGTCCTGCGCGACCTCTTCAAGCGCGGCAAGTACCCCGATGTGATCCTGCCGATGTGTGTCATCCGGCGCATGGACGCGGTGCTGGAGCCGACCAAGCAGAAGGTGCGCGAGACCAAGAAGTTGCTCGACGAGGCGCGCATCACCGAGCAGCGCGCCGCCCTGTGCGATGCTGCGGGCCAGGCGCTCTACAACACCTCGAAGTTCACGCTGCGCGACCTCAAGTCCCGAGGCAGCCAGCAGCAGTTGCTTTCCGACTTCGAGGACTACCTCAACGGCTTCTCGCCCAACGTCCAGGACATCCTCGACAACTTCAAGTTCCGCAACCAACTCCAGACGCTGTCGAAGGCTGACGCCATCGGCACCCTGATCAACAAGTTCCTCGACCCGGACATCGACCTCTCGCCGGCCGGCATCGACAACCACTCGATGGGCACGGTCTTCGAGGAACTCGTCCGCAAGTTCAACGAGGAGAACAATGAGGAAGCGGGCGAGCACTGGACCCCGCGTGACGCCGTCCGCCTGATGGCGAACCTCGTGTTCCTGCCGATCGAGGCCGGGATCAAGTCCGGCACCTACCTGCTCTACGATTGCGCCTGCGGCACGGGCGGCATGCTCACCGTCGCCGAGGACACGCTCACCGCCATCGGCAACAAGCGCGGCCAGCAGGTCAGGTGCCTGCTCTACGGCCAGGAGATCAACCCCGAGACCTACGCCATCTGCAAGGCCGACATGCTGCTGAAGGGCGAAGGCGAGAGCGCCGACCGCATCGTCGGCGGCGCGGAATGGTCCACACTCTCGCACGACGCCTTCCCCGCCCAAGAGTTCGACTTCATGCTCGCCAACCCGCCCTACGGCAAGAGCTGGAAGAAGGATCTCGAGGCGATGGGCGGCAAGGACGGCATGCGCGACCCGCGCTTCAAGGTCATGCACCAGGGCGAGGAGTTGTCGCTTGTCACCCGTTCCAGCGACGGGCAGATGCTCTTCCTGGCCAACATGGCCTCGAAGATGAACGACAAGTCGGCGCTCGGCAGCCGCATCGCCGAGGTCCACAACGGCTCGTCGCTCTTCACCGGCGACGCGGGCCAGGGCGAGAGCAACATCCGCCGCTGGCTGATCGAGAATGACTGGCTCGAGGCCATCGTCGCGCTGCCGCTCAACCTCTTCTATAACACCGGCATCGCCACCTACGTTTGGGTGCTGTCCAACAAGAAACCCGCGCACCGCAAGGGGCAGGTGCAGCTCATCGACGCCAGCCGGTGGTTCAAGCCGCTGCGCAAGAACCTCGGCAAAAAGAACTGCGAGTTGTCGGCCGATGACATCGAGCGCATCAGCCGCACCTTCCTCGACTTCAAGGAGACTCCCGAGTCCAAGATCTTCGCCAACGCCGCATTCGGCTACTGGAAAGTCACAGTCGAGCGCCCGCTGCGTCTGAACAGCCGGCTCACGCTCAAGGCCATCGAGACGCTGCGCTTCACCTCGGGGGACGAAGACCTTCGCGCAGCGCTCTACGAGGAATTCGGCGACGACCTCTTCACCCGATTCGCAAAGGTTTCAGCCGCGCTCGAGAAGCGCCTGGCCGATTGGGGCAACGACGAGGACGAGGGCGACGACGAAGAAGGTGGCGGCGCGAAGAAGGGCCTGCCTGAGAAGAAGCGCAAGAAACTGCTCGATCCCAAGACCTGGGAGCGCGACGGCCGCCTCGTCGAAGTTGCTACGAGCCTGCGCGCGGTGCTTGGCGACGAACTCTTCGAGGACCACAACGTCTTCCGCGACCGCGTCGACGGCGCGCTGAACAAGGCCGGCATCAAGCTCGCTGCCGCCGACCTGAAGCAGATCCTCAAGGCCGTGAGCTGGCGCGTCGAGGCGGCGCCTCCGGTCATTGCCAAGGCACATAAGGCCGGGAAGGCCGCGGCCGACCCATTGCGCGGCCTGTTTGAGGCGACGGTGGACGGCAAGCTGGCGATCGTCGCATACGAGCCCGACTCCGATCTTCGAGACACCGAGCAGGTTCCGCTCCTCGAGGAGGGCGGCATCGAGACCTTCATTCGCCGAGAGGTGCTGCCTTACACGCCTGACGCGTGGATCAAGGAAGACGCCACCAAGATCGGCTACGAGGTCAGCTTCACGCGCCACTTCTACAAGCCGCAGCCGCTGCGCACGCTGGAGGAGATCAGCGCCGACATCCTTGCGATCGAGAAGGAGGCCGAGGGGCTGCTGGATGGGCTGCTGAAAGGAAGGCAGCCGTGATCGCGGACCTCAAGCCGTATCCGACATACCGTCCAGCAGAGGGGAAATGGCTCGGCGAGATCCCGTCGCATTGGACGGTCCGCCGTATGAAATACGTTGTGCGGGAGACGGACTCGCGCTCATCGAGCGGTAAAGAGCAGTTGCTCCGCATCTCACAATACACCGGCGTCACTCAACGCAGTCGAGCTGACGGTCTCGACGAACCAGACACGCGCGCCGACTCGTTGGTCGGTTACAAGCGTGTTGAGCCTAATGACCTGGTGATCAACATCATGCTTGCGTGGAACGGAAGCATGGGCGTTTCACGGTACTCTGGCATTGCAAGTCCGGCTTATTGCGTTTACCGCTTCGGTTGCGACGTGCATCCGTGGTATTGCCATAATCTACTGCGCTCGCCGGCCTACAAGGCGCGCATTAAGGCGTCATCGACTGGCGTCGTAGAGAGCCGACTTCGGCTTTACTCCGACGACCTCGGTCGCATCGAGGCGATTCTCCCCTCGCCCGACGAGCAGGCGGCGATTGTGCGGTTTCTGGACTGGGCGAACGGACGGCTGGAGCGGGCGATCCGGGCGAAGCGGAAGGTGATCGCGCTGCTGGGCGAGCAGAAGCAGGCCATCATCCACCGCGCCGTCACCCGCGGCCTCGACCCCTCCGTCCCCCTCAAACCCTCCGGCATCCCCTGGCTCGGCGACATTCCACAGCATTGGGAGACAAGGCCAATAAAGCACTGGACGAAGGTAAATGTACGGACACTTGGACAATCGACAAACCATGAGTTCGAGTTTCGATACATCGACATTAGCACGGTAAGAACTGGCTATCTGGTACGAGCACCCGAACTGATGCCTTTTGCAAAAGCACCATCTAGGGCACGGCGAGTTCTTGTGGCAGGCGACACGATTGTTTCTACTGTCCGCACATATCTGAAGGCAGTGTGGTTCGTCGGCCAGGAAGCTGAGAATCTCATTGCCTCCACCGGCTTCGCTGTGTTCTCCCCTAATCCTGAACTCGAACCGGAATACCTGCACCACGTTCTCCAAGACGCCAGTTTTGTCGATCAAGTTACGGCCAATTCCATCGGCGTAGCTTATCCGGGGATCGCAGAAACCGTGTTGGCGCGTTTTCGAGTTGCCATTCCTCCATCGCGGAATGAGCAGCGGGATGTCATTGCGGCCATCAAGAAGCAAACGCAACCACTCACCGTCGCCATCTCCCGCCTCGAACGCGAGATCGAACTCCTCCGCGAGTACCGCACCCGCCTCGTCGCCGACGTGGTGACCGGCAAGCTCGATGTGCGCGAGGCGGCGGCGGGGCTGCCTGATGAAGCGCCGCTTGACTCCATCGAGGACGACGCCGAGCTGGGCGACGAGACCGAGACCGCTGACGAGGAGGCCGCCGTATGACCACCGACACCAGCGAGAAGGGCCTCGAAACCCTCATCATGCGGCACATGACCGGCACGGACGGCCTCGCCGTCGCGCCGGACCGGGTCGCCGAGCGGCCGCCACCCTACGGCGGCACCGGATACATCGCCGGCAGCGCGCAGGACTACGACCGCGCCCACGCGCTCGACGTGCCGCAGCTCTTCACCTTCCTGCGCGCTCGACTTGTGCCTGATCATCAACGGCCTGCCCATCGCCACCTTCGAGCTGAAGAACAGCCTCACCAAGCAGACGGTCGAGGACGCCGTCCAGCAGTACAAGCGCGACCGCGACCCGCGCGAGCGGCTGTTCGAGTTCGGCCGCTGCGTGGTGCACTTCGCGGTGGACGACAGCGAGGTGCGGATGTGCACTGAGCTGCGCGGCAAGGGCTCGTGGTTCCTGCCCTTCAACAAGGGCTACAACGACGGCGCGGGCAACCCGCCCAACCCGCACGGCCTCAAGACCGACTACCTGTGGCGAGAGGTGCTCACGCCTGCGGGGCTGACCAACATCCTCGAGAACTACGCGCAGATCGTCGAGGAGAAGGACCCGCGGACGGGTAAGAAGAAGCGAAAGCAAGTGTGGCCGCGTTACCACCAGCTCGGCGTCGTGCGGCAGGCACTGGCCGACGTGCGCAGTAAAGGAGCCGGCAAGCGCTACCTGATCCAGCACTCGGCCGGCAGCGGCAAGTCGAACTCCATTGCCTGGCTCGCGCACCAGCTCATCGGCTTGAAGCGCGACGAGAAGGAGGTCTTCGACTCGGTCATCGTGGTGACCGACCGGCGCCTACTCGACGACCAGATTCAGACGACCATCAAGCAGTTCATGCAGGTGGGTGCGACGGTGGGCCACGCCGAGCGCTCCGGCGACCTGCGCCGGTTCATCGAGGAGGGGAAGAAGATCATCGTCTCGACGGTGCAGAAGTTTCCTTTCATCCTCGACGAGATCGCCACCGAGGGCGGCAAGACCTTCGCCATCGTTATTGACGAGGCGCACTCGAGCCAGGGCGGCAAGACCTCGGCGGCGATGAGCCAGGCGCTCTCTGCCCCCGCGGAGGATGAGGACGCCGGGCCGGACCCCGAGGACACGGTGAACGCCGCCCTCGAGAAGCGCATGGCGGCGCGCAAGATGCTGACCAACGCCAGCTACTTCGCCTTCACCGCCACGCCCAAGAACAAGACGCTGGAGATGTTCGGCGAGCCGCTGCCGCCCGACGCCGAGGGCAAGGTCAAGCACCGGCCCTTCCACAGCTACACCATGAAGCAGGCAGTCGAGGAGGGCTTCATCCTCGATGTGCTCAAGTGCTACACGCCGGTGGACAGCTACTACAAGCTGGTCAAGAAGACCGAGGACGACCCGGAGTTCGACACCAAAAAGGCGCGGAAGAAGCTGCGGCGCTACGTAGAGAGCCACGACCACGCGATCCGACTCAAGGCCGAGATCATGGTGGACCACTTCCACGAGCTGGTGATGGCGGCCGGCAAGATCGGCGGGCAGGCGCGGGCGATCGTTGTTACGAGCGGCGTTGAGCGGGCCATCCAGTATTTCCACGCCTTCAAGACGTACCTTGTGGAGCGGAAAAGCCCGTATCAGGCGATTGTCGCCTTTTCGGGCGAGCACGATTACGGCGGCGCGCGGGTCAGCGAGGCGTCGCTCAATGGCTTCTCGAGCGGCGACATCGCGGCCAAGATCCAAACCGACCCGTACCGCTTCCTGATCTGCGCCGACAAGTTTCAGACCGGCTACGACGAGCCCCTCCTGCACACGATGTATGTGGACAAGCCGCTCTCCGGTATCAAGGCCGTGCAGACCCTGTCGCGCCTCAACCGCGCACACCCGCAGAAACACGACTGCTTCGTGCTCGACTTCCAGAACAACAGCGAGGCGATCACCTTTGCCTTCCAGGACTACTATCGCACCACGCTGCTCGCGGAGGAGACCGATCCGAACAAGCTTCACGACCTCAAGGCGGCGCTGGATGCGGCGCAGGTGTATTCGCCCGAGCAGTTGCGGCAGGTGGTGGAGCTGTTCCTCAGCGGCGCGGACCGCGATCAGCTCGCCCCGATCCTCGATGCCTGCGTGGCCGTCTATGTGGAGCGGCTCGACGAGGATGGCCAGGTGGACTTCAAGGGCAAGGCCAAGGTGTTCTGCCGTACCTATGCCTTCCTCTCGTCGGTGATCCCTTACAGCAGCGCTGAATGGGAAAAGCTCTCGATCTTCCTCGACCTGCTGACGCCCAAGCTGCCGGCGCCGAGAGAGGAGGACCTCGCGAAGGGCATCCTCGAAGCCATCGACATGGACAGCTACCGCGTCGAGAAGAAGGCGGCGATGAAGATCGCGCTGGCGGACGACGACGCGGAGATCGAGCCGGCGCCGACCGATGCGGGAGGACGCAAGAGCGAGCCCGAGTTGGATCGGCTGAGCAACATCCTCAAGACCTTCAACGAGCAGTTCGGGACGACGTTCACGGACTCGGACCGCATCTTCAAACACATTCGCGACGACCTCGCGCCGAAGGTGGCGGCCGACGCGGCCTTTCGGAACGCCAAGACCAACACGCCGCATACCGCGCGCATCGCCCACGATCAGGCGCTTGGCAAGGCTGCACAGGGGTCCATGAAGGATTTCACCCAGTTCTACAAGCAGTTCGTCGAGAACGAATCGTTTAAGCAGTTCGTCAGTGACATGGTGTATGCGATCACGAACCGCTAAGCTGCCATGGAAGACGCACTCCACATAAGTATGGTTCTTCCTAATCCGCTATATTTCAGACTGGCCCCTGCTGTCAATAGTAGACCCCAAAGCCATCAGGCACTTGACTACAAAACGCCGGATGAGGTTTGCTGGACTATACTGCCGCATGAGCGGGCAGCCTGATGCTGAGCAGCTTCCCACTTAAGAATCGCTTGCACCTGTCCAAACAACCTGAGCCACTTCTATCCCCCAAGCACTTCGGGGTCAGGATAGTCGCCGTACTTTTCACGATACTCGAGCAGCCGCTTCCTCTGATCTTCAAGCACATCAAAGAAGACCTTCGGAGTATCAGCAACCCGTGTGGTATAGAACTTCGTCACTCGTTCAATTTTCGCCAGGTTTTCAGGAATGCGGATGGTAAACTGGTTTGCATAGTCCGTTTCGGTGTAGTCCTTGCGAATCGTCCCGGCAAAAAGCCGCTTCAGATCCGCATATAACGGTATGCGGCCGGTAGGCGTGTCGATCGCCTGAACGTCGCCATGAACGCGGAGTTCCATCCATTTGTACCAGACTGCCTTGTCGCTCCGCTCGTTCAGCCAGCCGCCGTCTATTCCGCGGAGGAAGTAGTTGACCGAGAAAATGAGCGGCGTCTTTTTCAGTCCCTTCGCAAAAGCGAGATTCATCCGGATATATGTACCGACCGTCACTGAGAGGAAGTCGATGTTCGCCATCGGATTGATTTCGCGAACACCTTCCTGCCCCAGGGTTGCCGCAGTTGTTTCTGATTCAAGAATTGCGCCCTTGGTGATGATGCCGTGCGTCCAGTCAAAGGCTTCTTCAACCGGCACCCATGTGTCGGAGTCGCGGCCACCGTAGACCATTGCGCCGACATTGAACCCTGCCGGGTCATCAAGCCCAGTATCTACTGTATCGAGCGACTTGAGACTAAGCGTGAACCGGGCATTTGGGTGAGAAGTGCGGATCGGCTTCCCGTTTGCATCGGTTTTGCCGCGATACCAGTCCCCTGAGTGATTGACCCCCTTCAACGGCAGATCGCCGCCCTTGTCTATCCAGTGAACGCCGCCGTCTTCCTTCACCAGCACATTGGAAAAGATGATTTCATTCGGATTGTTCAGCGCTTTCCAAAGGAGCGGGTCGTCCTTCGGGTTGATGCCCTGAATGATGCCGAACATGCCGCGCTCGGCATTGACCACGCGGGCGGCACCGTCGACATTCCTGATATAGACGATGTCGTCGCCGACCATGCTTTCGCCCTCCAGCATGGCGGTCGAAGTCTTGCCGCACATGGACGGATAGGCACCGCTGAAATAGGTCAAACGACCATTTGGCCCTCGAACACCGAGCACAAGCATATGTTCGTTCAGCCACCCTTCCTTCGACGCCTGGAGAATGGCGAGCCGCATCGCCAGTTTCTTGAGACCGATGGAGTTGCCTCCGTACTGTGTATTTATGCTGTAGACGATATCGTGATGCAAATCGATGAAAATACGCCGCTTGTCAAGGTTTTTGCAGACTTTCCGCTCATCAACCTCGCCCTGTGAATGCACAAAACGGTAAAACTTTTCCAGTGCGCGTGCCTCACCGCGCCGGACAAATTCTTCATAGCCGGGGCGGTACAACAGATGTTCATTATGGACGACGTAGCTGGAATCGGTTATCTGGACGCACGGAATGGTAAAAACAGACTTAGCAGGACCGAGGCAATAAAACGAGACATACATCTCGCGCCCGCTCATGATGCCTTTCAGCATCTCATGCACTTCGGCATATCCTGCTTCACGCTCTTTCGTGTCGATTGCAGAGCCGAGGCTTTCTCCGGCAGGCAAAAGAATTGCGGTATTTTTCTTGTCGCGCCCTTGGTCGTCAAATGCGTCGAAGTGATAGGTATGACCGGGAATAGCCAGCATGCCCTCTTCGCCATTCTTCAGCGCGGCCTGACGGATATGGTCCATCGACTCGGGAGAGTCGTCGTTGACAAATACGGTCGCAGGATTGCAGAACTCTATATGCCGGGAGAGAAACTCGTGGAGTTGAGGACTCCGGATAGCTTTGAGGCGTTGATACGATTGCTCATCAAGACGACTGGTGAGAAATGCTTTGGCACTTTCCATGCGGAACCCTCCTAGGGGTTGGTATTTCAGATCAATCTAAATATTCTATCACACAGATGATGCAATAATTCGCTGCACCATGTTTCATTGTTTGCAGCATTTCAGCACTCTCCTGAAGATGTCGTGCGCAATCTGACCGGCTAATTTATGATATAATAAATTTCCTTATGGTCAAGAAAGTTCTTATAGCAAACAGGGGGGAGATCGCTCTCCGCATTATCCGGGCATGCAAAGAGCTCGGCCTTCAGACCGTTGCGATATACTCGGAGGCCGACTCGGTCACGCGGTATGTGCGGAAAGCTGACGAAGCGTATCTTGTCGGTCCTGGCCCCGTCAGCGGCTATCTGAATATTTATGGCATTATCGAGCTTGCCAGAAGGACAGGGGCGGATGCGATTCATCCGGGCTATGGGTTTCTTTCGGAAAATGCCGAGTTCGCACGCACCTGCGCAGAGGCAGGAATCACCTTTATCGGCCCGAATGCAGCAGCAATCAAGAATATGGGGCTTAAAATCGAGGCCCGCGAACGCGCTCAGCGGGCCGGCATTCCGGTTATCCCCGGCTCGGAAGAGCTGTCTGACCTGGAAGAAGCTGTTGCATATGCCGAGTCAATCGGGTATCCGATCATGCTCAAGGCGTCTGCCGGCGGCGGCGGGCGCGGTTTGCGCATTTGCCGCAACAGTGACGACGTGCGGCGTCAGATTTCGATTTCTCAGTCCGAAGCACGCAAAGCATTCGGCAACGACAGTATCTTTATCGAAAAATATCTTGAGCAACCGCATCATATCGAGTTTCAGATTGTAGCCGACAAGCACGGCAACATTGTCCACCTCGCCGAGCGCGACTGTTCAATTCAGCGCCGCCACCAGAAGCTGATAGAGATTGCTCCCTCGCTCATTCTTGATGAAGCCCTCCGGCAGCGCATGGGCGAGGCGGCGATTGCTGCAGCCCGTGCGGTCGATTACGACAGTGTCGGCACCGTCGAGTTTCTGGTGGACCAGGATCGGAACTTCTACTTCCTTGAGATGAACACCCGCATACAGGTTGAGCACACCATTACCGAAGAGATTACCGGCATTGATCTCGTGCAGGCAATGATCCGCATTGCTTGGGGCGAAAAGCTCTGGTTCAACCAGAAAGACGTTCAGCTGCGCGGGTTTGCGATTCAGTGGCGCATCAATGCGGAAGACCCGCTCAACGACTTCATGCCCGCAACCGGAAAGATTACTGAGTATCAGTCTCCCGGCGGATATGGCGTCAGGCTTGACGGAAACGCCTATCGCGGCTATACCGTGCCGCCTTATTACGATTCGATGCTTGCAAAGCTGATTGTGCGCGGCGCAACGTGGGACGAGGCGGTAGCCCGTGCGCAGCGTTGCCTGGATGAGTATCTGATACGCGGCATCAAGACCACGATTCCTTTTTACCGGAACATCGTAAAGGATGAGGTATTCAGAAGCGGCGATTTCAGCACAGCGTATATTGAAGATCGTTTTGAAGTGCTTGCATACCAGAAAGAGCGGGACAAGCTTGACATCGTCTGCGCTGTCGCCGCGGCCATTGTCGCCAACAGCAAACTGTAAAAGCAGTGCGGCCAGAAGAGAGGGAGATCATGAGCAAGAAACCGATTAAAGTAATGGACACTACCTTCCGGGATGCGCACCAGAGCCTTCTGGCAACCCGCATGCGTATCGAAGACCTGCTGCCCATTGCCGAAAAGATGGATTCGGTCGGCTTCTGGTCGCTTGAAGTCTGGGGTGGAGCGACGTTTGACACGTGCATTCGCTTTCTCCGTGAAGACCCGTGGGAGCGTCTTCGCGAACTCAAAAAACATATCCGAAAAACACCCCTGCAGATGCTGCTGCGCGGGCAGAATGTGGTCGGGTATCGCCATTATGCCGATGATGTTGTTGAAGCGTTTGTCGCGAAGATGATTGAGAACGGCATCAATGTCGTCCGAATTTTCGATGCCCTTAACGACTTCCGGAACGTCAAAAAATCGGTGAAGTCCACCCTGAAACACGGCGGAAAAGTGGAAGCGGCTTTCTGCTATACGCTTGGGCCGATTTACACGAATGACTTTTTCGTCGAACTGGCGCTGAAGCTTGAAGACATGGGCGCGGATACGATCTGCATCAAGGATATGGCCGGACTGCTCTCTCCGATGGATGCCTTTGACCTCATCACAAAGCTGAAAGCGCGGATTGCGCTTCCGATTCATTTGCATACGCATGACACCAGCGGCATGTCGGTTGCCACTACGCTCAAGGCAATTGAGGCCGGCGTCGACATTGTCGACACCGCCATCTCCTCAATGGCGTCCGGAACCAGTCAGCCTGCACTTGAAACACTTTGCAATGTACTCAGCGGATCGCAGTATGATCCTGAGTTTGATTTCAGGACGCTCGACCAGATTAACGACCACTTCAAGGCTGTGCGCAAAAACTACGCGCATTTTGAGAGTGAATTCACCGGTATCGACCCGAAAGCCGTCATCTATCAGGTGCCCGGAGGGATGATATCAAACCTCGCCAATCAGCTGAAGGAGCAGAATGCCCTTCACCGCATGGCTGAAGTCATGAATGAAGTGCCGGTCGTCCGCGAAGATTTCGGCTATCCTCCGCTTGTAACACCGTCAAGCCAGATTGTCGGCACTCAGGCAACCCTGAATGTGCTGACCGGTGAACGATACAAGGTCGTTACCAGTGAAACACGGAACTACCTGAAGGGTCTGTACGGCAAGCCGCCGGCACCGGTCAACGCCGATGTGCAGCAAAAAGTACTAGGTGAGGAAGAAATTATCACGACCCGGCCCGCTGACCTGCTTGAGCCGGAAATGCCGAAGGCGCGGGAAGAATTGGGCGAAAAGGCAAAGAGCGATGAGGATGTTATCTCATATGCGCTCTTCCCCAAAATATTTCTTGAGTTCGCCGAGTTGCGCGAAAAAGGCTTCCCGCCGGAGCCTCAGAAAGAAAAGCCTGCGTCTGCCGCACCGGCAGAATGTGCAACTCACCTCGCGCCGTCCGAGTTTATGATTAATGTGCATGGCGAAGACTTCCATGTCAAAGTCGGCGGCAAGGGCCATAAGTCTGAAGGTAAGCGCCCCTATTTCCTGTATGTCGACAACACGCTGGTCGAAGTGCTTGTTGAACCGCTCGTCGAGGTTCTGCCGAGCGAAGAGGGGATGATTGATCCAAAGAAAACAAGCGGCAGTTCAAAGCGGCCGAAAGCCGAGGCCCCCGGAGACATTACGACTGCCATGCCCGGAAGCGTGGTGAAGATGAAAGTCCAGCAGGGAGATACTGTAAAGGAAGGCGATACCGTTCTCATCGTAGAAGCCATGAAAATGGAGAACGAGATTCACACGCCGGTAGCCGGAACAGTGGAGGAAATATATGTTGCCGAGGGGGATGTCGTCAATCCTGACGAAGTATTGATCCGTATCCGGTAACCTTTCATGGGCCCTGAAGAAATCATTCAGCGCATTGCGATATCCGCACTGCCGATCCTGATAGCGATCACCTTTCACGAAGTTGCTCACGGTTTTGTCGCATACAAGCTGGGGGATCCTACGGCTAAAATGATGGGGCGTCTGACGCTCAATCCCCTCTCGCATATAGACCTGTGGGGAACTGTCCTGATGCCGGGACTGCTTCTGGTATTGACCAACGGGCAGTTTGTATTCGGCTATGCCAAGCCGGTGCCGATTAATCCCAACAACTTCAAGAACCCTCGCCGGGACATGGCGATTTCAGCCGCCGCCGGCCCCGCTGCGAACATCCTGCTTGCTTTCATCAGCCTGATGCTGCTGAAAGCGGCTTCTGCGGGTGCGCTGGAGGCAGGAAGTGATGCTTCCGTAATATTTACCCCGCTGATGCTTATGCTCAAGGCGGGTATTATCATGAATATTGTTCTTGCAGCCTTCAACATGCTCCCGATTCCGCCGCTCGACGGAGGGAGGGTTTTGATGGGCTTTCTCCCGTTGCACCAGGCTGCGGCCCTCGAAAAAATTGAGCCATACGGTTTTTTCATCGTCCTTGCGCTTGTCGCCACCGGACTTACCAATTATCTGGTCTTGCCGATTATCCAAACGATCCTGGCCATTTTCAGTCTCTTTTAGTGAGGTGTCTGTGAAGAAAGAACGAGTACTCAGCGGCATGCAATCAAGCGGGAAACTGCACCTCGGCAATCTGGCCGGTGCGCTCAGCAACTGGGTTGCGCTGCAGGAGAAATATGACTGTTTCTACTTTGTTGCCGACTGGCATGCTCTGACCACCGGATATGCACACCCCGAGGAGATCCGGAGCAGCACCAATGATCTGCTGGTGAACTTTATCGCTGCCGGTCTTGACCCTGAAAAATCGACGATCTTTATTCAGTCGATGGTGCCGCAGCATGCAGAGCTGCATCTCTTGTTGTCGATGATTACACCGCTCGGATGGCTTGAAAGGGTGCCGACCTATAAGGAGAAACAGGACAATCTCGAAGATCGCGATCTTTCCATGTACGGTTTTCTGGGATATCCGGTTTTGATGACAGCCGATATCATAATTTACAAAGCAAAACACGTGCCGGTCGGCATCGACCAGATGCCTCATCTCGAACTCTCACGAGAGATAGCGCGGCGCTTCAATCACATTTACAAGCAGGATGTTTTCCCCGATCCTGAGGGCCTTCTCACACAGTTCCCGAAAGTGACAGGACTCGACGGCCGCAAGATGTCCAAAAGCTATGACAACGCGATTTACCTTTCCGACACGGCTGACGTTGTTGAGCACAAGATTCTTCGCACCATGAAGACCGATCCGGCGCGTATGCGCAGAACCGACAAGGGCGATCCTGAGCAGTCTCCGGTCTATCAGCTCCACAAGGTTTATTCGTCGCCTGAAGAGCTGGCTGAAGTTGCAGAAGGATGCAAAACTGCCGGCATCGGTTGCATAGACTGCAAGAAGATACTGATCAAAAATGTATTGAACACACTTCAGCCGGTATGGGAAAAGCGGAATGATCTTATCAGCAATCCGAATCGCCTGTATGATATTGCCGGACTGGGTTCTGAAAAAGCGGCGAAGGTCGCTGAAGCAACGATGAAAGAGGTCAGGCATGCGATGGGCCTCTGCTAGCGTTACCACGAGACCGCTGTTCACAGCGCCATATTCAGGCCGTGCACTGCTGCTCGGCCTGTTCTTTTTCTGCTGTCCTGCAATTGCCTCCAATTCCGAAGCCTGCACCCTCTGGGCTGCCGCCGGCTCCTCCGTTGAGGGGAAGGGAACTCTTATCGTCAAGAACCGTGACTGGAGACCAGGCCATCGCCAGGAGTTGAGAGTCTTGCGCCCTGAAGGAGGATATGCGTCTCTTGTGCTTGTTGCGGTCAGCGGCGACGAACCGGGCACGAAGGCCGGCTTGAACGAGAAAGGGCTCGTCATTGTCAGTGCGACAGCCGCACAGCTTTCTCGTGACGACAGAAATCGTGTGCAACAGAATCCTGGATTGGTAAAAACACTTCTGGCCGAATGTGCAACGGTCGCTGATGTTCTCAATCGCCTCGACCAGTTCCGTCGTCCCGTATTTTATCTTGTCGCGGATCGCACAGCCATAGCACTCATTGAAGTCGCTCCCGACGGACGGGTTCATGTTGAGCGCAGAGTTACGGGGACGCTCGCCCACACAAATCATTACCTGTCTGCAGATGCGCAGGGGGTGCATCGTCAGCCCGACGCCGGCAGCTTTGTCCGACTTGAAAGGATTGAGCAGTTCCTGAAAGCGCAGGCTCATCCCCTCACTGTGGCTGACTTTATCCGCTTCAGCGTGGACAAGCACGGTGGTCCCGATAACAGCATCTGGCGCACCGGAAGCACTGCGCTGAAAACACAGACCCTTGCGACATGGCTGGTTTCGGTTCCGCCAAAGGGAAGTCCGCAGCTTTACCTGAAAACTGCCGACCCCGGCTATAGCGAAAAGGTCTGCCGGATATCGCTTGATGATGCATTATCAACCAAGCGTAATCATATTTGTATGGACAGCGATCTTTGCAAAGGGCTGGTAACACCCGAATGATCCGAAAAACCTCTTTAATATGCACATCCCTTCTATGGTCCGCCGCTGTTTCGCTTGTATTCTCCGCCTGGGTTTTTTCAGCCGACCCGGTGACTGAACGCTTCTTCTGGATGGGCAGCGGGAATCTCCATATCAAGAGCCTGCGTAACGGCGAGGAAGCCCGCGTTTCACTGCTGAATCGCGACGGCTCCCTGAATGACGCGGCTTTTTCGGGCATTGACCGTGTCTTCGGTTTTCCAACATCTGAGAGAGGGGAACATATATCTCCGCGCATGCTTTTCATGCTGAGCTATTTTTCGGATCTGGTGGCTCCGGGACAGCTTATTTATCTCGAGTCCGGCTACCGCAGCCCGGAATATAACAACCGAATCCGCAAAAAGGGAGCGAATGCCGCGCGGACAAGCAGCCATATCGACGGCATGGGGATAGATTTCTGGATTGAAGGCATCGACGGCAAGGCACTCTGGGAACTGATCCGAAGCAGTAACTGCTGCGGGATCGGACATTACGGCGGCAAAACGGTTCACCTTGATTCCGGTCGTCCTCGCTTCTGGGAAGCCGCAACCTCCGGAACCCGCGCAAAAGAGCCTGATTACAACCGCCATATATACATTTCTTCCGACTTTGACCGCTACAAGCCTGGCGACACAATGCGGATTTCGATCTCGGGAGCAAGCGATTTCAGATTTGGCATCAGGACTGGGATCTCCTTTTACGATTCAACGGAGACGGAGATTGTGTCTGCCAATGCACCGTTAAAAACAAGCGGCGGCTCTGACTGTTTTATGATCAACAACCGAAAAGCCTCCCGTTTTCTTTTTATTACCGTCCCGCCGGAACTGGCTGCCGGGAGATATAAAGTCAAGGCGGAATTCTGCAAGCGGCCGTTTGTGCAGATGCCGGAGCAGGTCTTCTCAAATATGATTGAAGTAAACTAAGTCGCTTCTGTCAAATTGCCGTCAGGCCGCATTCTCAACCTTGTCCGCAGCATTTCTGAACTTTTCCGCCACTACCGTATCCATAATCATCTGCGTCAGATGATATCCGATGGCCGGAATGAGCGCCATCGGATACTGGGCGGCAAAATAGCCTGCCCAGACCAGATAAGAAACAGTCAGCGTCTTTTGAGAAGCATGAATGGTAAAAGCGACCGTGGACGCCCGGTCGAGTCCGATTCCTTTTGATATGCCGTAGTTCATGGCCAACACCAGTGAGTGCAGGACAACCATGAAGGCAAGAACAAGAATGACTGCTGAACCGGCCTGAACAATACGGTCGGTTGAACTTGCAATAGCGTTGAATATGATAAGCAGCACAACGCATTGCTGGAAGATTGAGGACAGTTTTTTGTACGGTGGAAGCTTTGCTTTCACAGACGGGCGGACGATCTGGCCGAGCACCGTCGGCACGAGAACGGTTAGAAGAAGCCCTGAGAGCATCTTGAATACCGGAAGCTCAATGCTCGTGCCGATACTCACCAGAAGGCTTAGTGATACAGGAATAGTGAATATCGCCAGAAAATTTCCGAGCACGCAGATGAAGAGCGACAGCGGCACATTGCCGCGACCGATGGCGGTCATGACCGTTCCTGAGGCCACCGTCACCGGCGCAGTTGCGATAATGCAGACGCCAATCACAAATTCCGGAGAGAGCACCATGCGCGCAAGCAGCCATGCAACCACCGGAAACAGAACGAGAGATGAAATCATGGCAGCCGCCGGCGCCTTGATCTGGCGCAAATAACCGCCGATGCTCGATGTTTCGAGCATCAGGCCGGTAACGAAAAATGCGAGGAAAACTCCGATATCCAGAATGCTGTAAGCCCGCACCCAACGACCAAGATCGGGAAGCGTGTAAGCAAGAAAAATCATCGCCGCAATGCCGACAAAAAACCAGTTTTTCTTCAGAAATGCCATTGTTTCTTCTCCTTTTTCATGAATTCCGATGCACTACGGACAGAGAAACATCAGGCGTTTTGTGACAGGATAGTATCAGCCATGGGAAGACTTTTTGGCAACTTCAGAATGGATGGGTGAAAAAACAACCACCCATTAACTCAGGATATCCGGGTCTTCATTGCGGCCTGCTCAGCCACGAAGGTGCTACAGGCAAACGGGATTGCTTTCGTTCGGACTGAATATAGTTGGAGACCTCGATGAGATTCATATCGGGATCCCGGAAATAAACAGATTCAATCGGTCCCTGTGCTCCGGTTCGCCGAACCGGACCCTCAAGAATGCTGACGCCGCAGGCGTTCAGATGGCTGATAACCTCTGAGAGCGCAGTCTGCGTTATGAAACAAATATCTGCAGAACCCGGTGTTGGCCGGTGCGCCTTCGGCTCAAACTCCTTGCCCTGCTCGTGCAGATTGATCTTCTGAGCACCGAATGTAAGTGCCTTGCGACCACCGGCAAACGTGACAACGTCCATCCCGAGCGCCTTTGAGTAAAAAGCAGTGGTTGTTTCAATATCTTTGACGGTTAAAACCAGATGATCAAATCTTTCAATATTCAATTGTTCTCCCGGATTCAAGGAATGGATAAAACGCTGGACGATGACCTGACCTTTTTTTTAAACAATACCATATGCGGGGCAAGTGCGTACAATGACCGAGCAAGCTGAAAAACAGTGGACACCAAAGTCTCGGGTAGAATACGAGCAGCTCAAACAGGCTCAGCTTGCCTACCTGTCGCCAGCTGCCTATGAGAGACAATCCCCTAGTGTGCTGTCCCATTAATATATTTACAAAGCCTCTCAATTTTTTTAAGGATTGAATCTGCAGTTGCAGTCCAGACAAACGGTCTGGAATCTTTATTGTACTTCTCCACATATTCGTCAATGCGTCTGACCAGTTCTTT
>DATIKF010000261.1:0-2210 GCA_035477855.1 Dissulfurispiraceae bacterium | reverse complement strand
TCCACGGGCATATCTGTTTATGTCGGTCCGTTCGAGTCTGGAACCGTTAAGAGTTCGGACGAGAAAATTTATGTCGTGGCGTCAACGCTGAGTACCAAAATGTACGTCGGCGTTATCGTTCTCAACGGCGGATCGACTCAGTAGCGTATCACCGGCGGGATGAAATATGCCCGCCGTTTACTAAATTTTGGGGGATTTATGCGGGATAAGGATTCAAGTGGTAAGATCGATTTGGTTGAGCACGAGCCGGTGATAGAAAATAGGCAGGCCGAAAGGGCCAAGAAACGCAAAAAGGTTGCGCTGCTCGGGACTGTCCCGCATAAACTTCTCGCTCCCTTCGGGGACCCGGAGTTCGAGATTTGGGCGATTGCTCATGCCTGCCTCGGCGATCCATTGCCGAGAGTTGACAGGATTTTTGAAATTCATAAATGGGATGAGGTTGTCAAGTGGGGATCGCTCGGCGCATTTGAGATGTGGCCGGCCGCTCCGAAGTACTTGATAGAGGCCCGTCCTGATGTGCTGAATTCGGTCGCGTTCCCGTTTGATGAACTCGCGGCCAAGTTTAACATTTTCGACGATCGCAAAGAGCCGTTGATGACCAACTCTATAAGCTGGATGATGGCGCTGGCTATGGATGAGGGGTTCGAGGAGATTCATATTTACGGCGTCAACATGTCACACCACTGTGTCGCGCCTGAAACTATGGTTCTCATGAAAGACCTTACGTATAAGATGGCCGGTGACATAAGCATCGATGACGAGATTGTCGCGTTTGACGAACATAATGCAGACAAAAACAACGAAAGAAAATTTCGCAACGCGAAAGTCGAGATGGCAACCAGGCTCAAAGAGCCATGCTATAAATTAACATTCGAGGATGGGACTGAAATAATCTGTTCCGCAAAACACAGGTGGCTTGTGGGATGCGAAAAACTGTATTGGCTTGAAACCGAGAAGTTGATCGCCAAAGGCGACTATGTAGACGGAAGATGTAGCCATGTGGTTAAGCCGTTTGACAAATGGAATACCGAGCGTGGATATGAGGCCGGGTATTTAGCGGCCAGCGTCGACGGAGAAGGCCATCTTAACCAGCGTCGCAAAAAGAATCCTAATGGAAATTACAACTCATGTAGCATAGGGTTCGCGCAAAAAGACAATAAAATGCTTTCAGCGTTCCTTGAATATTGTGACAAGTTTGGATTCAATTTCAGCGGTAAGTGCGACATCACCGGATGTAATAAGATGCAACTTACTACGCGCAAGGATGTCGTACGGTTTCTCGGTTCGATTAGGCCGAAGCGGTTGCTGGAAAAACTGGACATCGACCTTTTCGGGCGGTTCACTGGCAGCAAGGTTGCGCTTGTCAAAACAGAGTTTCTTGGTGAGCGTGAAGTAATAGCGCTCAAAACAACCACTGGTACGTTTATCGCCGAGGGTTTCGCTTCACACAACTCTGAGTACGGTACACAGAAGCCGTCGTGCGAGTATTATCTCGGACTCGCAAAAGGTCGTGGGGTCAAGATTTACGTGCCTAAGGAATCCGACTTGTGTAAAAGCTATTTTCTGTACGGGAAGGACGAGGAGCATCAGACCGAGATCATGGTTAAATTGACGGACCGGATGAACTGGCTCCAGACTCAGCTTAACAACTTCATGGCGCAGCGCGGGCAGATCGAGCAGGCCATCCAGCAGCACATCGGCGCGATTGAGGACGTGAAGTTTTGGATGGCACAATTTAAGCATTAAGGAGGCTGGCGATGGCTGGCTTTACCGATACCTTGGAGAATGCGCTGTTGGATCACGTTTTCAACGGCGCATCATATTCAACGCCGACTAAGTGGATCGGTCTTTTCACGGTCGCGCCAACCGATGCTTCTAGCGGGACCGAGGTCACTTCTACCGGTGGTTATACTCGCATAGCTGCGGCGACTTGGACGGCTGCTTCAAGCGGATATACCTATAACTCTACGGCCATCGCGTTTCCTACGGCAACTGGTGATTGGGGCACCATAGACTATTTTGCGGTATGCACGTCTTCGGCTGGCGGTGCGATGATTGCGTATAGCTCTCTTGCGGTTTCAAAAACAATAGCCACTGGTGATTCCGTGACGTTTTCAACGGGGTCTTTGGTTGTGACGCTGGATTAAAGATATGGCAATTACAACGATGGACGGCCTTGTCAAAGGGCTTGCTGGTTCCGAGGTATTATT
>DATIKF010000260.1:0-3625 GCA_035477855.1 Dissulfurispiraceae bacterium | reverse complement strand
ACCTAGAGTCGCGAGTGATGCGGGTTGCACGGGTCGAAAGAGGCGATCATGCCTTATCTTGGCGGCGCGCGGATCTACCACATTCGGCAAATTGGTTTGTGGGCGCGTAGTGGACCCTCCGCAGTGTAAAGTGTTCGGGCCGGCAGAGCCGGGCGCAAGGCTAGGGCTTACCGCATCACTCATCTTTCGCCCATTCTTATGGCGATTGTGAAGATATTGCAGCCAGGTTGGCATAGATGTCTACTGGAAAGCTGAGTAGAGCCAAAATGCGTGTCTGTAGCTCGGACAGTGGGGTCAGGTGACGATGGATCTGTCCAGCCAGATGGACGGTCGTCAGCGTGATGTCTTTGAATGCATCCAGCAGGCGCTCTGCGGTGGGACGCGGTGTGGCATGTTTGGGGCTATCCGCGTAGAGTCCTGCCAGTTTGGCTCCTTCTTGCGCCAGCCGCTGCCGTACTTCGAACTCCAGGAGCGTGAGCACCCGCAAGCCAATGGTCAGCAAGCGAACCAGGCCCTCCACGCGTTCGTCTGTTCTCAGGTACATCGGCGTCAGCGACAGAGGCTTGTTCTTCAGGCGGCCAAATCCGCGTTCGATCACGTATTCGCTGCGATAGGCCAAGGTGGCGTCGGCCAGAGGCAGCACCTCGTCTCGAGCATCCGTGGCATACACGCGCCAGCCCAAAGCCCGTTCCGCGGCCTGCGCGGCCTGCTCATCCACACGGACCTGCAAGCGCAATTCCTTTTCCTGTTGCAGACCTGCCGGTCGCTGTCCGTAGGCGCGTACCGCACGCTCATGGATGATCTCCTGGCAATCCAGGCGCAGCAAGTCGGTCACTTCATAGCGTCCCAGGATGGCTTCGGCCGCCTGGCGCAGTGTGGCCAGGTCATGGAACCGCCTTTTGCCGCGCTTACGTTCCGTCAGGGTCGCCAACTCGTTCTGTGCTTTGTTCAGACGAAGGCGCAGACCTCGTTGCCCCGTCTCTCTCAGCCAAAACGAGCGGATCACCAGTCGCCGCTCCGTCCAACTCACCACTTCACCAGCCACTTCTGCACTCAGTTCCTGGCTCAACACAAACCCTTCCGCGATCTGCTGAGTCTCGCGCATGTGAGACTCTGGCGAACCATCCTCTCCAGGGCGGTACACCGGCGTCAGCGGTTGTTCTTGCCTCCACACGGGCTGCAGATAGCTGTCCAGCACCTCGGGGGGCAGTTGCTTCTTCCCCAAGGGACACAAGTAGGCATCACCCCCAGCGTGGATGAAGGCGCGCGTCTCCAAAGCCCCCATCTTGCTGTCCCCGATATACAGCAATCCGCGCCGCCCCAGACCCTTCCGCACTTGCTCGATTGCTGGCACATACAGCGGGTCATCCGCTCGTTCACCCGACACCACTTGCGTCACCACGGGCATACCCAGGGGATCCAGACTCGACACCATCACCTTCACTTGCGGCAGGTCGGGCCGATGATCCTTACTGTGCCCCAACTGCAACAGCCCCTCCTCGCTGACAGTCCAATAGCCACTGGCCGTCGTACTGTCCACACGCACCCGTTGGGGGCACAGTTCATAGACCCGCAGTAGGTTCTGGTTGAGCGCGCCCTCAAATCCTTGCCAGGCACGATCCTCACTCAGCATGGTCAGTACATCAGCCAGCCGGTCGTCGGTAAAGTCCAGTTCTTCCACCCCTTGTGCACTGCAATGCCGCAGCGTTTCCAGGCGCTGTTCAGCCCAGTGCCGCACATGAGACAGCCGATGATCGGCCTCCGAAAGCACATAGCACAACCACAAGGTCGTCAGCCAACCCGCGCTCAACCCTTCACGATTCCCGTGACTGGGAAAGAAGGCGTCGAGCAGGTCTGGCACGCCCATATGCACTTGCTGTGCTACCAACAACGGAATGTCATCCACTCGTTCGCTCTGTACGGTAAGTGTCTCGTTCATCCCGAGAGCTTACCTCATTTTCCCAAACTCGTCTACATTTGGGCGAAAGATGAGCTGTCACCTACATTTTGCGCAAAATCAGTACACAGTCATTGCTCGCCAGGGAGAGGCGCAGCGCTTTCTGGAACGGTTGAGCCAGGCCGTGAGCCTGGCTCAACGCGATACAGAGGATTTGCCCATTCAGGCTGAGCCGCACTCTGCCGTTGATCTGGAACACATCACGCACCATGCGCAGGATCCCGTAGGGGCAGAAAAGGGCTGTGGCTTTAGCCAGTTGCTGGTGGACCCAAGCGATGATGTTGTAGGCTAACTGAGCCAGAAGGGTCAGCATTTGCTGGGCGGCGAAGCTGCGCTTGTTGCGCGAAGCCAAGCCCAGACCCTGTTTACTGCCTCGGAGCGAGGTCTCGACACCTCCACCCCGCATATCGTAGGCGCGCATCATGACCCTCATCTGCTCCTGGCTCGACAAGGACTGCTTGTCTAGACAGCCTGCCAGATGGCAAAGCGTTTCATCATCGAGGTCCGACACAATCACACTGTAGTGCCAGGCGTCTTGCCCCTTGGGCCAGCGCATCCCCAATTGGCGTGTTGTCTGGTGGTAGGTATGCGGTTTCGTCACCCAACCGAGCTCGCGGCCAGCAATATGAGGATCAGGCTCCCACTGCTCAACCGTCTGACAAAGCTTGACCGCGCGCTGCCAGTTCTTGACCTTGACGAGTACGCGATAGCCCCGCTCCTGCAGCCAGTTGATGTCGGTGTCCGTGCCTCCGCCCCCGTCCACGCGCACAATCGTCTGGCGACATCGCTCCGCGTCCAATTCCAACACCTCTTCAGCCCCGCAGACCAGCTCCTTCAAGCTTTGCTCCAGTTGAACCGTGCCTGTATAGAGATGTTCGTACACGCTCTCACCATAATTCGTCGCGAGAACGCGCCCCAGTTGCCGACCACGACAGCCACGTCGTCCCGCAAAGTACCCCTTGGTCGCCTTTTCCCCCTGATCTCCACAGGGCAGCCCCGTCATATCCACGTCCAGGACTTGATACGCCCCTTGCTCATAGATATGCCGATAGGCCGCGCTTGCGTGCCTGAAGATCATCTTCAGCGCCTCTTGCATCTGGGCTACCGTTTCCTCATTGCAGGCGCTCAGCGTCCGACTCACCCCTGATTGATCCGCGCATCCATTCAGACCAAAGGCCCTCTGCAACCCCTCATCCGGTCGCAACCGCTTGTCCAGCTCTACCACCCCGTGCCCCCCGGCCAAGATGGTTACCAGAGCGCTCAGTAACTTGTCCTGCGTCGAATGCTTGACCTGTTTCTGTGGCACCCGCACACGTTGCTCAACCTCCTCCCAGATGCCCTCCTGCCGCATCCATAGCCCAACCGTGGCCAGGCTTGCGCGTGGCGTGATTCGTGATCTATACTGTCCCATGGCGGTAGACCTCCTAATGTGCTGGTTACGGTAAACCTGTTGCACACTTTGAGGCACTACCGCCTCTTTGTCCACTCACCCGGATCACTGGTACCCTTATTTGCGCAAAATGTAGGTGTCAAGATTGGCGTTCCGGAATGTGTCCGTGTAGACTGGCGGCATGAACAATGAAACCAAACCTCGCAAGCCCAGCAGCGTCCGCCATACACGTGCCATTCAGCGGGATCACACCAAGCACTCGATCACGGCGCCATCCG
>DATIKF010000259.1:0-1840 GCA_035477855.1 Dissulfurispiraceae bacterium | reverse complement strand
TGTTCGTCAAGGATTCACAATGACCTATGCTCAGGATTCTTATCCAGCAGGAGCGCCATGCTTTCGTCAGAGCACTTGGAGTTGCCCCTATTAAACCGGACACATTTCTAACGTCTTTTGCTGCCTCCTGAACTCCCTCGGCGACAGCATCTTCAGCCCTCCATGAGGGTGATTCTCATTGTAATCGTCAAACCACTTCGGCAGCTGTTCCATGAGCGTCAATGGATCTGGCGATCCATACACCGAGACATAGTCTCTCTTAAACGTCTTTACGAACGACTCTGCCATGCCGCTTGACTCTGGGCTCCGGTACGGAGTGGTGCAAACCTCAAGCCCCAGGAGCTTCGCAAATTCTCTCGTCTCCTGACTGATGTAGGCAGGGCCATTGTCAGAGAGCCACTCTATCGGGTTGGGCACTGTGTCAGCTGATCCAAACCGGTTTATCACTGCATCCAGCATCATGTCTTTGATCATATCAGAAGATATGCCGGCAGTCGTTGCAACATAGCTCAGTACTTCCCGATCACAGCAGTCCAGACTGAAGGCTACCCGTACTCTCTGCCCGTCATCACATCTTATCTCAAAGGCATCTGAACACCACCGCTGATTGCTCTTTGCTACTATGACCGTTCCCTCATGACTCCGTGACGGTCTGCCGGTGTGTTTTTGCAGCAGGTATCCATTGAGTTTCATCAGCCGATAGACCCGTTTATGATTGATCGGCCTTTTTTTACCCTGCCGGCTGAGCATTCTATTGACGACAGTCGTTATTCTCCGGTATCCATAGCTCGGTCGCATATCTATTGCCTGCCGTATGAGGACGCGGTATTCTTCATCATCGGGCATCCGGTAGTTACAACGCTCAGCCGGTCTCTTTTCATACTGGGATGACCTTGAGACATTCATTGCTTCCGCCACTTGGCTCACTGGATATTGTCCTTGGGCAATAACGGCACGCGCGATATCAGTTTTTTTTCACGGGCTATCTCGATGGCGTCCTTCAGGATCTCTACTTCCATGGTCTTTTTGCCCAGAAGTCTTTGCAGTTCCCGCACCTGCGCACGAAGTGCCTTAGCTTCTGAGGCAGGCACGACCTCTTCGTTGGCTCTCACTGCCGACAGAGCCCCCTGCTGCCACAGTTTCCGCCAATGAAACAGCTGGTTGGGATGCAGTCCGTACTTCCTCGCTACTACCGAGACGCTCATCCCTGACCGGTCGCTCTCTTCTACCATGGCCAGCTTCTCTTGCACCGTCCAGCGTCGACGCCGTTGCACCGACATTATCACTTCCACCGGATTCATACTCTTCCTCCCCTTTGGGTGCACAAGTAATTGTACTATTACTTGCATAACTTAGTTAGGTTAGAAACCCGTCCGGTTCAATTGGGGGCTAATTCATTCTTTTACAAGGAGTTTTAACTCACAAAATCCCTGCTTGATAGGAGGGGCAGGGAGATAATTAGTGAAAACCTTATTAATCAAGGCATTTATAGAAAATACAATCACCCGACAAGTGTCATTCCCACTTGTCGGGAATCCTTTTGTTACAACCCCTGCCCCCCTTTTTTAAGGGGGAATTCAGAAAGATTCCGAACCTGTCTGCGTGCAACGCACAGGCAGGCAAGTCGGAATGACAGAACGAAGAATCGCTTAATTCCGAATTAGTGAACTCCTCCCCGGTCTGAAGCCCGGGGCTTCGAGGCCTCAACATGCTCAACCTTGACCTGCGGCCAAGATAACGCATGCACAGAGATACCTCCGCTCAGCCAAAGGCTTCTCTCCGGGCGGCCATTCATCCCCAGGCTTCAAAGCCGTGGGGTTTTCTGGCCGATTTTGATAAA
>DATIKF010000258.1:0-4829 GCA_035477855.1 Dissulfurispiraceae bacterium | reverse complement strand
AACAGGCTGCTTTAGCCTTGAATGCCGCCCCGTGATTCCGTCTCGTCCTCTTTCCCATGTCCGCTGCTCCTCTCTATCCCTTGTAGTTTAGAGCAGCTCCCCTCCACTTTACACCCTGTCCGATTTTGCTGGACCACCTCTTGTTGCCACAACACCGGCGAGGTGGGCTTGCCATGCCTGCGCCGCAGATCATTACCTCTATGCCCCGCTTACGCGCTGTTTTTGCATAATCGGCAGTTTTGTCCGGCAACCGGTGTGCAGAACTGATGTCCATCTCGAAGGGAACGCCCATTTCCTTGAGCACGTCTGTTGCCTTCTCCATTATTGTAAGATCGCTGTCGCTGCCCATAAGTATGCCGACTAATGGTTTTGTCATGAAATATCCGCCTTTTCACATTATCCGAGAAATTTGCGCACATGAGCCGCTTCCACCAGCATGCTCTGGATATTGGCACCATTGCGGTCATTCACTGCCTTGATGATCCTGGATGTTATAGCTCGATGCTCATGGTTTATATCATATGCTCCCCAGTCAAGCTTAAGGGATGTTCTTGCCTCCTCAGGAAGAATCTCAAGCACCTCTTCATTGAAGAACGACATCGCTGTTTTCATATCAAAAGGGAAATTGACATGCATGTCCTTCATGCAGCGCATATCGTCAGAGGAAAGCACGCCAAGCCCCAGTATCTCAGGCGGCAGCCCGATTGAGTAACAGGCTGCGCAGAAACTGATCGCACGCGGCAATGTGGTCTTGCCGATGTTCCGGGCATATCCGAACAGACCGACATGCAGTTTCCTCATCCTCCTCCGCGGAACAAATGAGGCTGCATAATTGATGATGGGGGCCAGATGTTCGATGACACGACGATACTCATCCGAAACCTTCTCGATGATTTCGAGACATTTTTCCTCGTCAATATCATAGCCTCGCATCATTTCCGAGCTGGTGAGCTTTCTCACCGCCTCAATAACGTCAGGGACCGGGTGATCATATTTGAATGCAGACTGCACAGTAAAGGTCTGCACATCAGGGTATTCTTCAAGGACCTTTTCAACCGTGTCAGGCGCAAGATGGCCGCGGAACGGAGCAGAACCGGCGCCGAGTATCGGGTATATTTTCACGCCTGTCTCTTCGGAAAGTTTCCGGAGTCTCTGGAGAGCGATCTTGTTGCAGAGAATGGCGCTTACCATGCTGTAGTTCATTGCCGGGTCAGACCGGGCGATAAACACCCGCTGGTGGGTAATATTCTTGTCCTTGAGATACTCCCGCAGGATGTTATGGGCCTCAAGCATATGTTCCTTATCCTCAAAAAGAGGAATCACGCTTATTTCCTTAGGTTTAAAATCACCGATCCATTCAGAGATCGTCAGATCTCCCGGATAAAACGGTTGCGACTGCTTTCCGACAACAAAGTCCCTGTAGTAGTGATAGACCCGGTTTATGCTCGCTGCGGACATGGTCATGGGAAGGATGACTTCATGGATAGGCGGAGTTTCACAGCCATAAAAGAGGCTGGCGGCATCGCAGGAACGGGGAATGCTCTCCAAGGTTTCGAGGAGGACCTTTGCCTCGCTCTTTTCGACGTCAGGGTTCGGAATCCTCAGCGTGAGCCTGATATCATCCCCCAGCCGCTTGCTCCTGAAGAAATGCTCGTACTTCGTCAAAAGCTTTCTTACGACAAAATCGTCCACCTCCTTGCCCTCGCAGTCCCACATCTGCTCATCGCAGCCCAGGTGCGAAAAGGCGTAGTATGCCTCCTGTATCTCGTCATCACCTGACATGTCCTGGTTCTCTGCAAAAAAAGGCAGATGTACATTGTCCGGGTGCTGTGTGGACATTACCCTCGGAATCTTCATTGTTTTATCCCCTGTTCTCATGTTGCCAATATCTCGGATTTAGACTCACAATTCACGGATCACCATCTCTGTTGTCACAACGCCGAACCTGTTTATTTCTTTAAAACTGAATTCCATCGCCTTTTTTGCCTTTCTATATTCATGCACCTCTTCGACAGGGGAGGCGGATAAGACCTTCTTCTTAAAACCCATAGCCAACATTTTCTGATCATAAAAATCTATGACAGGCCCCATTTCCGATTTGCTTTTGTAACCAATTGTTCTCTTTCCATCCTGCACGGCAAAAGAGATCCTGACCATATGAGAGTGACGGGGAATTCCGATTATGTCCTCTCCGCCTACATCCTTTTCTGGGATATCTCCGTCGGGGATCAAGCCTTTTATCCTTTCCGCGATCTCAGGAGGCACCTCTTTTGCCTTTTCCTCTATTCTGGGCAATGCCTCTTTCGCCTTTTCAATTGTGATTCCTGTTATCCTTTCAATACCTTCTATCAACTGCGGGAATTTCGCAGAGACAAACCCTATGCCTGCGATTAATGCCCACCCGGCTAAAATAACCACTATCAGCATGCCTATTCCGCTAATCAATACTAACTTCTTCATCTAAAAACCCTCCTTATATTTGTGATCAGGATAAACAGAGCGCTGTCAGACCGCACCTTTTAGCACCGGAGATTCCAAAGGCAGCCATTTTATCCGGCAGATGATGCCGGCGGATAGATGCTTTCAACGCCTCAATCGCGTCTATCATCGGTCTTTTGCCGACCATTGCAGCAGCGCCGCCGCTGTCTGCCCTGTATTCACGCTTTCTTGAGAAGTAAAAGACAACAATGGAAGCCAGAATGGCAAGCACAAGTTCAGCGATAATTTCGGTAACGGTCGATATCAGAGCAGGGGATACTTCGACTCCGTACATCTCCTGCAGATGCCCCTGGATATCCCGTGTGGTCATTCCTCGGGCATATAACGAGAGGATCTTGTCGTCAAACCCGGTGAAGCGGCTCGTCCCCCTAGGTACTATCAGCGGCTCAAAGCTTCCCTTACGATCTCGCGGGACGGTGACGGCCATCTCGCCGTACTCCCCGATTACTGTCTTGTCGTAGCTGCCGTTGCGGCTGTTGCCGCTATGCCTGCCCTCGGGGTCGTTCTTTGCGTAGCCAAGATGATGTGTCATCTCTCCCTGCAAACACCGATCCAACAAGGCCTTCGTCAGTTGCTTCAATATCCCACTCTCGCCCAGTAAGTCTTCCGGCTTCTGGTAGCCCTTCAGCAGCTCGTCGAGCAGTTCTTTCCGTATAGTCATGTCTCTCCTTCGTTGGGGCTGTCTGTCATCCTGCCCTCAGAAGGCTGTTTACACAAAATATTTTACAGGCTCAGGCAGCACTATCGTTACCTCTGTTCCTTTTCCCGGCTGACTGTCAATTCGAATTATTCCTTTATGCCCATCGATTATTTTCTTGGCTATAGGCATTCCAAGGCCAGTCCCTCCAGTCTTCTTTGTATAAAAAGGAACAAATATATTTTCGATAGTAGTTTTGTCTATGCCGGAGCCATGATCCTTTATGCTGACCTCCAAATGTTTCTTCCCGGCGGATAAGGTGACAGTGACATGCTGTCCTTTGCCAGAGGCTTCAATCGCGTTATTGACGAGATTAACAAGCGCCCTCGCCATTTGGAAACTGTCCATCAAAATATTCACCGGATAGTCCGGCATATCAATTGACAGTGTTATGTAACGTTCTTTCGCCATTCTCCTGCAGGAGTCAATTGCCTGTTTGACCACGTTCCTGATATCTTCTTCCTTCAAGTTCAATTGAACCGGCTTCGAAAAATCAAGCACATCATGAACTATCTTCTGCATATTCTGAGCTGAATCAATGATCGTCTCTGATGCGATATCTACGTTCCCTTTTCCTTCCCGGATGCGTCTTGCAAATCCAAGGATTGTAATAATCGGGTTTTTCAGGTCGTGAACGATAGTGGTCGCAACCTGACCTATGCTTACAAGATACTGTTCTCGCTCGGCCCGTTGCCGCAGTTTCTTTTCACGATCCACAAGAAAGCCGGCAGTAAGGGTGAATATTCCTGAAAATATCAGATGAAGCGCTCTGCTCGCCACAGCGAAAGAATCGCCGGACCAGTCACCGAAAAAGAAAGGGAGATACAGCAAGGAAACGAGCATATATGTCAAAAGCGCACCTTTTAAACCAAACCAGAGCGCACCAAGGAGAAGAGGGATATAGTAGAGTTCTTCAAAGACGATAAGCGGAGGATAATTCGCTAATACAAAAAAATGGAGTAATGTAATCAGCCCCGCGATGAAGGCGACGAATATAAAATAGCCTTTTTCCATCTTTCCCGTCATCTTATCCATTTATCCATTTTCACCTCACTGGATTATTCTGACGCACGTCACGGGGCGCGGTGACACCCCGTGCAGCCATCCTCAGGCAGACCAATGTGACCGCCGGATAGGGAACGATTTTCCCCGGCAGATGGCACTGGGCACAATGTTTACGGCTTTCGACGCTGTGAGGAACGGGCCGAACGGACTTGTCCACAGCCTTTTGAGACTCCAAAGTCTGCTGAGACTGCATTGCTGCGAAAATGTCCGAAAGGGCCAGAACCAGTATCCCGTCTTCACTGTCACTATCCATGCAAGGAATCTTCAGAAGTGGCTCAGGTCGTTTGGACAGGAGCCGCGATTCTTAAGTGGGAAGCTGCTCAGCATCAGGCTGCCCGCTCATGCGGCAGCATAGTCCAGTAAACCTCATCTGGCGTTTTGTAGTCAAGTGCCTGATGAGAACGCCGATGATTGTACTTCTCCATGTATGCTGCTATACCCTGTCTCAACTCGATCATCGTGCCGTATGCCTTCGGATGCACCTCCTCGTATTTTAATGACCGCCACAGCCTCTCGATAAAGACGTTGTCCATCCACCTCCCCTTGCCGTCCATGCTGATTCTGATGC
>DATIKF010000257.1:0-10113 GCA_035477855.1 Dissulfurispiraceae bacterium | reverse complement strand
CTCGCTTTGCCATTCTCCGAACGTGACGAACGCTCATCCGAAGCATCCTTGCTGCTTCTTCCTGACCTATCTGTCCATCGATACGCTTCTGGATTATATGCAGCCGCTTCAGCTCTTTTTGACTCATCTGTAGAATGTCCTTGCCCGCCATCTGAACCTCCTTCGGTTGAAGTGGCCAGATTAGCAGAGGACATTTCTAAGTTGCTCTAAGATGAGCCACTTCTCGTATTGACAAACAAAAAAGCTTTGTGTAAGCTACTAAACAAGAGTTCTGCTCAATCCCTCCTGTTCAGGGATACTTCATAAAAACGATCTAAACGGTACAATCGAACATCCAAACCAATATCCGCCCGCAAATATGCGCGCAGAGCAGCATTCAAGAAAAGCATTTCCTGGAGAGGGACACCACATGGAAAATTACATTTCAATTTCTGAGCTCAAACAGAAGACCATCTCAACGCTTACCGACATCGCCAAGGGGTTGAACGTCGAGAATGCCACCGGTATGCGGAAGCAGGAGCTTATCTTTGCGATTCTTCAGGCTCAGTCTGAAAAAGCGGGCAGCGTATACGGAGCCGGGGTGCTCGAGATCCTGCCCGACGGCTTCGGCTTCCTCCGTTCCCCCGATTACAGCTATCTGCCATCTCCTGACGATATTTATGTCTCCCCATCCCAAATCCGCCGTTTTTCCCTGCGGACCGGAGACTACGTTTCAGGGCAGATTCGCCCGCCTAAAGAAAACGAGCGGTATTTTGCACTGTTGAAGGTCGAGACGATAAATAACGAGACGCCTGAGGAAAATACCTCTCGCCCGCTCTTCGATAACCTGACCCCGTACTACCCGACCGAAAAAATCATGCTTGAGCATGACAAGAACGACATGTCCATGCGGGTCATGGACCTCATCACCCCCATCGGAAAGGGACAGCGCGGTCTTATCGTCGCAGCACCCCGCACCGGAAAAACCATGCTTCTGCAATCTATCGCAAAAGCGATTAAAAAGAACCACGAAGAGATTTTTCTGATTATCCTGCTCATCGACGAGCGCCCTGAAGAAGTGACCGACTGGAAGCGTCAGGTTCCGGGCGCTGAAATCATAAGCTCCACATTCGATGAAGTGCCGCAGCGCCACTGCCAGGTGTCTGAGATGGTTATTGAACGCGCGAAACGCCTTGTCGAAGAGAGCAAAGACGTCGTTATTCTGCTCGACAGCATCACCCGCCTTGCCCGGGGCTATAACGCCATCACCCCCGCCAGCGGCAAGGTGCTTTCAGGCGGTCTTGATGCGACCGCCCTGCAGCGTCCGAAACGTTTCTTCGGCACCGCCAGAAGCATCGAAGAAGGCGGAAGTCTCACCATTCTCGCCTCTTCGCTTGTTGATACCGGCAGCCGCATGGACGATGTTATCTTTGAAGAGTTCAAGGGCACCGGCAACATGGAAATCCATCTCGACCGCAAACTGGTCGACAAGCGCATCTTCCCGAGCATCGATATCAACGCCTCCGGCACCAGAAAAGAAGAGCTGCTGGTTGACGCCGATGTGCTGAACAAAATGTGGATTCTGAGAAAAGTCTTGAATCCTCTCAGTACGGTAGAAAGCATGGAGTTTCTGCTCAGCAAGCTGAAGGCATCCAAGAGCAACAAGGAATTCCTTGAGATGATGAACAAGTAGGACGATGCCGGAACCCGAGGACGACAGCTTCTGTTTTGTCTGCGGAAGCAGCAATCCCTGCGGGCTCCGTCTCACCATTCAGCGCGACGGCGCAAAGGTATTTTCTGAATTCATTCCTTCCGCACAATTCCAGGGCTACCGGGATATTGTCCACGGCGGCATTGTTTCTGCGGTGCTCGACGAGATAATGGTTCATGCCGCGATGGCGGAGAGCCTTTTTGCTGTAACGGCGGAACTGCGGGTTCGCTTCAAAAAACCGGCTCGCGTTGGTCGTCCGGTCCGTGCCGAAGGAGAGCTGATGCGCCGGACATCGCGCATTGTCGGCGGGGCGGCCAGGCTTATAGACGGTGAAACCGGCGATCTGCTTGCTGAAGCTGACGCGAAGATGATAATCATGACCCCTCCCTCCCTCAACCGGTGACTGCCTGGTGTGCCGTGAGTTCTGATCTTTTCCCGGCATCCTCATTCCTGTTATAGTTGTAGCTATGAAAGGCCACGTCCTCATCATCGGCGTACTTGTCCTCATTGTATCGATCCTCGTTTCACTGAATATTTTTTTCCAGCAGTCCCTGCAGATGGAAATTGCGGAAGAATTCAACAAGCAGCAACTTCTGATAGCAGACTCGCTCGCCAACAACGTCAGCAACCATGTGCGTCTTCTGCGGGAGCGGACGATAGCAGCAGCCGCTCAGCTTTGCGAGGCGACGGAATGTTCGCTGAAAAACGCCGGTGCGCTTGCAGAAAGCATCACTACAGACACGCATAACATCAAAATCGATGTTGCCGTTCTCTCGCTGTCAGGCGGCATGCGCTTTCATACAAGCGACCCCGAAATGATACATCGTTCGCTGCCGCAGATTCTCAGCATCGCTGCCGACACTGCCGACATGAGCGCCGGAATGCTGGAGGCAGACCCCTTCATTCATATCATTGCCCCGGTCATTCGCAATAAGAGCCGGATCGCCGTCGTGGTGGTCTCTTTCAGCATGAGCAGCATTGCGTCTCATTACATCAATGAACTGCGCCAGCACGGCAAGGGAAACCTTTACCTGCTGGACAGCGCCGGCACCCTCATCTTTCATCCGTCCCAGCCGAACATGGTGGGCAAAAGCATTAATAAGACCGAGAAGTCCTGCACCGAGTGCCATCTCAGCTTCAACCTCTGGCAGGATATCGTGCGGGGCAAGTTCGGTCAGCAGGGACGATTCGTCGCTCCGTCGGGCGAAGATCGCATGATTGCATTCTCAAAACCAGCGGCGGCCGATTCCTGGATTGTATTTGTGTCTGCACCGGTGTCGGAGATAACCGCGTCGACGCGCAAGAGCATGACCTTTTATTCGTATCTCATCATTGCCATTCTCGTCACAACGATAACCGTTTCGACCGCCCTCATCTATTTCAACCGTAAACGCGTGCAGGCGGAAGAAGTCGAAAAGCGGCAGGAGCAGATGGAGCAATACGCGCATGAGCTCGAAGACAAGGTGCGGACGCGCACATCGGAGCTGTTCAGCGAGAAAGAAAAGCTGAACAGCATTGTGAGTGCAATCGGCTCGGGCATAATGCTTCTGGACAGAAAAGGGGTTGTGCAGTGGACGAACCAGCTTCTTGAAGATATGGCCGGGGAGCCCCTCATCGGCAAGTCGTTCGAGGATCTCTGCGCTGATTGCCAGGTATCCGGTTCGCATGAGGACAACAATATCCAGACGGACATGATGTCCGACATGTTCGGGAAACGGGGGCGCCTTTTTCAGGTTACGACAGCCCCGGTTCGCAACGATATCGGCGAAATAACCGGATACATCAGGATGATTCATGATGTTACCGAGATACGCCGCATGGAAGAACAGCTGAGCAACTCCGAAAAGCTTGCATCAATCGGGCGACTGGCTGCGGGCATAGCCCATGAAATCGGCAATCCGCTCACGTCCATTTTCTCCTTCGTTCAGATACTGCGGGAAATCGAGGATGACGAATTCAAAAAAGAGAGTCTCCAGACCGTCTGCTTCCATGTGAACCGCATTTCGGAGATCCTCAAGCAGCTGTCGGGCTTCTCGAAAATGCCGGTTGCCGAGCCGAAGGAATGCCAGATTAACGAGATCATCAAGACCTCCATTCATCTCATTCAATACGACAAGAGAGCGAAAGATATAGAAATCACGACGAATCTCGATCCTGATCTTCCGAGCATCGTCGTCGACGGCAACCAGCTCTCCCAGGTTTTTGTCAATCTGGTCCTGAACGCGATAGATGCGATGCCCGAAGGAGGGATGCTGACTGTGAGCAGCGCCCTCAGAAATAATGAAATACGCGTAAAGTTCCGCGATACCGGCATCGGCATCCCGGCTGAGGAGCTTTCCGTCATTTTTGATCCTTTTTACACGACAAAAGAAAAAGGCACAGGCCTCGGCCTTTCGGTCAGTTATACGATTGTCAGAAAAATGAACGGGACGATTACGGTTGAGAGTGAGGTCGGCCATGGAACAACCTTCACCGTCCGGCTTCCGATAAGGATATCCTGAACGATATGCAGCCACGAATTTTGATTATCGACGATGAGGCGGACATCTGCAAGGCGCTGGAGTTTCTGCTCGCCCGGGAGGGCTATCAGATAACCTCCGCCGCTAGCGGCGAAGAAGGAATTTCCCGACTCGAACAGAAGCGTTTCGATCTGGTCATAACCGACCTGAAAATGGGCAAGGTCGATGGCCTCAGGGTGCTGAAGCGCGCCCGTGCACTTGCGGCTGACATGCCGGTCGTCATCATGACCGCCTTCGGTACGATTGAGTCGGCAGTCGATGCGATGAAACAGGGCGCGGCTGAATACATCATAAAGCCCTTTCTGAACGAGGAGATCAAGCTCACCGTGCAGCGCGTACTTGAGCAGCGCAGCATTGCAAACGAAAACCGCGCCCTCCGGCAGCAGATCAGCCAGCGTATGGACTGCAGCGAGTTCGTCGCAAATGCGGAGTCGATGATCCGCATCGTCGGAACGCTCGAAAAAGTCATTCCTACCAAGAGCAATATTCTGCTCCTCGGTGAAAGCGGCACCGGCAAAGGCCTGCTTGCCGAACTCATTCACTGCAACAGCCCGCGGCGCGACAAACCCTTTATTTCGATCAACTGCTCGGCAATCCCTGAGGGACTGCTCGAGTCGGAACTCTTCGGCTACAAAAAGGGTGCCTTTACCGGCGCCGTTGCCGATAAACTCGGCCTCATTCCTCTTGCGCACCAGGGCACGCTGTTTCTCGATGAAATCGGCGACATGCCGACGGCACTGCAGGCAAAAATCCTGAAGGTCATTGAAACCGGCGAGGTCCATCCGCTCGGCGACACGCGTCCGAGGCTGGTTGATGTCCGTATTGTGTCGGCCACCAATACCGATCTTGAAACCAATATAAAAAACGGCAAATTCCGCGAAGACCTTTACTGGCGCCTGAATGTTATCGAAATCAAGGTTCCGCCGCTGCGTGAGCGGCCGGAAGACATTGCAATGATGGCAAAGCACTTTGTCCGGACCTTCGCTGAAGAACACCAGAAATCAATTGCCGGGATCGATCCGGAAGCTCTTGCTGTTCTTATGGAATACCGCTGGCCGGGCAATGTCCGCGAGCTGAAGAATACCATCGAACGGGCGGTAGTGATGAGTGAAGGTCAGAGCATTACGATCAGGGACCTCCCCGATAAAATGGCTGCGGCACACATAGATGCTCAGAGCTGCTCTTCGCTGAAGATCTCCCTGAACAACTATGAACACCATTTACTGCAGTCGGCCTTTAAAGCTCAAGGCTTCGATAAGGAGTCGACCGCCCAAACCCTCGGCATCGATCTCGCTACGCTCTATCGGAAACTGAAAAAATACGGGATCCAGGACGAATGAGTCGCTGGGACGGGGTCGGCATCGCATGCGGCGGGCTCATCGGCATGGGGATAGGTCTCGGCATGGATTTGTTGCTCGGCGAGTCCGCGGGCTCCAGCTGGCGCGAGGCGGTTGCGCGGGATCTGAGTGCACTGTTGAATGCTCAGATTACCGCTGACAGCACACTTGCCGCAGCGGGAGCGGGACTCGCGATTCTGAGCATCGCTGTTATTGGCGCTGGAGCCGGTCTGGTGTTTGTCCGCATTGTCCGCCGCTTTTTCAGAATTCTGCTTTCCGAATAGTTATCAGCATAAAGCAACAAGGCTGCCGGATATCCGGCAGCCTTGTTGCTTTGCTTTGTTCCCTGCACCTTGTTATGGTGTTTTCCCGGCTTTTATCAGCCTCGCATGCCCCTTCACTCCGATATGGCAGTTTGTGCATTGCGCATTCATGGGCGAGGCTGTCTTGCCGTGGCACGCCCCGCAGTATTTGCCTTTGTCGAACGCTTTGTGGTTAAAGTCTGCAAGTTTCTCGGTCGAGCCGCTGTCCATTGAAAAGAGTTTGTCGTGGCACGCATTACAACTCATGCCCAAATCTTCGACATGGCTCTTGTGGCTGAATACTACGGCTTTTACCGGCTTGGTAAAGACAACGTCTCCCCCAAGTCCGGTCAGCTCGGAAGCAGCCGGTCCCCCGCCAAGAACAAGCAACGCACCGGCAAGCAGAACTGTCAGCAATCCCCAGCGTTTCATGTGCAATCCCTCCTTCTGATATCGAGTATTCATAGCCGCTTATTCCCGAGTATAAAAAACGTTCGGAACCGCACCCGACTCTGGACGTATGACCCAAACCGTCTTTTCTATCTGATGCACCATCCGGTAGACCTCGCTGGACGGATTGGAAAGATCGCCGAACACACGAGCATTTGCAGGACAGGCCTCTGCACATGCGGTCGTCTTGATGCCCTTTGAAAGGCGCGTATCAAAACAGAAGTCGCACTTGTCGACCGATGTGCGCTCGTCATTGTAGTAGCGTGCATTATAGGGGCATGCCGCAATGCAGGTCTTGCACCCGATGCACTTGTGATACGTCATCATGACAATTCCGGTTTTCTCGTCTTTCCAGGTCGCCTTGGTCGGACAACCCCGCACACAGGGAGGACGGTTGCAATGATTGCAGAGCACCGGAATGAACTCACGTTTTGTGCCGGTCGATTTTGGCGCTTCACGCTCCAGAATCGCCGTCCGATAACCGTACTTCGGCACATGGTTGGTCTTAACGCAGGCTTCCAGACAAAGGTCACAGTTGATACACCTGTTTTGATAGACAAGCATGCTGTAATGCGGCTTATAGGGATATTTCTTTGCATGCCCGCCTGACGCAAACGCGCTCTCCACAGCCGACATCAGCGACAGTATCGCCCCGCCGGCAAAAACACCGGTTACGGCGAGCCCAAGCTTTAGAAAAGCTCTCCGTTCCATGGGCGACAGGAGATCGGGAGATTTGGCTTCCTTCTCATCAAATTCGGTTCCGTTGATCTTCATGTCGTTCCTCTCTTTCTCTTGGCGCAGAAGGGGCGGCAGAGAGAGAATCCCTCATGCCGCCCGGCTGTGCTATTCTGTTTTTTCGGCGGTTTCCAGCACGGTCAGTTTCTCGGCATGTACTTCCTCAGCATGCTCTTCAACACGGTGAGCAGCAAAGATTTTCTCGCCGAGCAGGAAGAAGGCTCCGACCAGACCGAAGCCAGCCAGCACTACGAGTATCTCATGCGGCGACGGTGTATACGCGAGCAGCGATGCATACTCATTGACCCCCATCTCAAACTGCGTGGGGACAACCTGTCCGACAACAACCAGGTCATACCGCATGAAGAAGATGCCGAAAATCATCGACAGAGAACCCCAGAAGAGCATCTTCATGTTAGTGCCGCGCGACAGGATATACAGTGAAAGCGGAATAACCATGCCGGCAAGCACCTCAAACGTCCAGAAGTTGAAGGCATACTGCCCGGTCAGCAGCGTCAGGAAAGTTTCGCGTTCCAGTTCACCGCCGACAAGTCCTGTAATAATCTTCCAGGTCTGGAAGAACATGATAACGCAGATCATCAGGATGCCGAGCTGACGGGTAAGATCAACTGCCTTTGCCATTTCTCCTCTGATTGGCTCTCGATTTACCTTCGATGCAAGCCAGGTAAAGAGAATGATAGCAGCGCATCCGGACATCATGGCAGATGCGATGAAGTAAATAGGCATGTAGGGGCCGTACCATAACGGTCGAGCCGTCAGCATGCCGAATACTGCGCCGAGGTTGCTGTGTGCTGCGACGCCCGAAACCACGCCGAGGAATCCGGCGTACATAGCGAGTTTGTGGCGATCAAACTGTAGACAGGCAAATTCCACAGCCATGAACATGAGATATGCGCCATACAGCGTTCCCATCCACCATATGTTGGACGTAAGATTCGGTGAAATAACATTATAGAGCGCCATCCGGTGCGGACTCTCGATTTCGAGCCCGATGACCAGAAAGCCTGCTACGATGGTCAGAATTGACAGATACACAGACCGCTTCGCAATCGGCATGAAGTCCTTTGAACCGAACACATGTCCGATTGACGACACCAGACACAACCCGGTGGATGTAACAACAAAGAATACATAGGTCGAAATCAGAATGCCCCACGGGACTTCTCGTGTGCAATTATAAAGATGACTGTACCCCACCACAAATGCATGAATGCCGGCAGCGACCCCTGTAACCAGCAGAGCTGAACTGATGGCAAGCCAGGCATAGTACCCTTTCCCTACCCCGCTCAACCGGTTCGCAATTGTCTGCCATGCCCAGAGCAGACGAATATCGGTGGTGGCGTTGGTTGCTTTTGTAAGATTGTCAGCCATGGTAGCCCTCCCTTTTCTTTGTGTCGTTTTTTTTATTGAAGAAGGCTATGCCTTCTTGTGTCCTGCTTCGTTGTGGTCGACTTCGATGTACCTCGGCTCGCGCAGCGCCTCTGCTACCGTGCCGCTTGCCCATCCTATAAGGGAGAGCCCGACCACAAACACCAGACCGGTTACCAGCACGCCGAACACCATAAATACGCCGACGACAAACCGGGGGGCGACCGCCGTACCGAGCGGCAGACCAAAAATATGACCGGCAATCTTCAGACCAAGCACGCCGCCGATGAATGAGCTCGGCAAAAGCCCTACGATTGCGAACAACACCAGCCCGATACCGGCACCGATGTACAACCCCTTCTTCGCTAATGCATGTTTCGTTTTCATGACCGGACCTCCCTTTCTCCTCATACCTTATGCGGTTTCATGTGCATGGCGACGATGCACCAGCGTGGCAAGCAGAGCCGTCGTCCAGGCAATCAATGCAGACCCCGTGACAAAAACAAGGCCGGTTACGAGTACGCCGAACACCATGCTTGCGCCCACGACTACCCGCGAAACGAGCCCCGCCTCAAATGTTCCACCGAAAAGAGACCCCGCCAACTTCAGGCCAAGTACGCCGCCTATGAATGAACTCGGCAGTAACCCAACCATTGCAAAGAGTCCCAGACCTGCGGCAGCGCCCCAGTATGCTGCCTTTCTTGCTCTGCTATTCTGACTTTTCATGGTGACCTCCCCCGGATTATTGAATGTATCTATATTATCTGCATCTTGCGTGCCATGCCTTAATTCGTTGTTTTTATTGAATATTCTATTTGATTTTTTTTGCAATTCTGCGAAAAGTCTCTCTTTGCTTTGCGAAACCGCAAAGAAGACGCAGCAACAGTGGTATACTTAAAAATCAAGATTATCCGCTTTCTGGAGGCGTCCATGACCCCGCATGAACAATCAATTATTGATAATGAAACCCTGAAGACCATACGAAACCGACGCAGCATAAGAAGTTTTACCGATCAGCCGGTAACGGACAAACAGATTCAAGTTCTGCTTTCTGCCGCAAACGAAGCTCCGTCGGCTCATAACCAGCAGTCGTGGAGATTCATTGTGCTCAGAAACCGGAAGAAGCAGGAACTCGCGGATCTCGTCAGCGCCCGCGCGAACGACTTTCCGCGCCCCTCCTCAGCGCTCCTTCGCATGGCCGCCCGCAGCATCGTAAGCGCGCCGGTGGTCATTGCGGTAGCAAATACCGGAGAGCTTATGAACCATGGAACCGATCTGTTCAAGGTCGAAAAAGAGATGGCTTTTGATTTCTTCCGGACCATGGAAATCCAGAGTTCCGCAGCAGCTGTGCAAAACCTGCTTCTGGCTGCAACCTCGACCGGTCTGGCGACCGTCTGGCTCGGAATCCTCTACCTTATGAAAGACGACGTTCTCCGCCAACTCGGGGAACCTGAAGGCGAGTTTATGGCGGTTGTTCCGGTAGGGTATGCCCAGAGAGAAACCCGCGGCCCGAAGAAGCAGCCGGTCGATATGCGGGTGAAGTTCTTAGACTAGTGTGCTGTCCCATTAATATATTTACAAAGCCTCTCAATTTTTTTAAGGATTGAATCTGCAGTTGCAGTCCAGACAAACGGTCTGGAATCTTTATTGTACTTCTCCACATATTCGTCAATGCGTCTGACCAGTTCTTT
>DATIKF010000256.1:0-1709 GCA_035477855.1 Dissulfurispiraceae bacterium | reverse complement strand
GCCTGGAGCGCAAGCCGAAGCTGATGGAAGTGGAACCTGGACACGAGGTCGCCTGCTTCCTCTATCACGACCAGAGCGTCTAGTTCCCACTAGGTGGTCGGTCCTGAAAAACCCAAAAAATCGAGTCATGCTGCAGATTTCCGGGAACCTATCGCATATACCGTACACCAGAAAGGTAGGGATGAACCCCCAGAATCCGGTGTACCAATGAAGCCAAAACCAAAGGCAAAGACCCACGAGCAGCCCCTGATCGCTACGATGCGCCTGGATCTGGCCCTGGACATGGACCATGAGCTGGTGCAGTTGGCCCAGACGATCAACTGGGACGCCATCACGGCCGAATTCAGGCCGATGTATTGCCCCGACAATGGTCGGCCAGCCGTTCCAACGCGGCTGATGGCGGGCTTGCAGCTCCTCAAGCACACCTTCAGGTTGTCGGATGATCAGGTGGTGCATGGGTGGGTCGAGAACCCTTACTGGCAGTTCTTCTGCGGCGAGGAGTTCTTCCGCCACAAGCTGCCCATCCATCCCACGCAGATGACCCGCTGGCGCCAGCGGATCGGCGAGAAGGGCGTGGAGAAACTGCTCCAGATCACCATCGAGGCGGGCAAGGCCACGAAGACCATCACCGAACAGAGTTTCGAGAAGGTCATCGTGGACACCACGGTGCAGCCCAAGGCCGTCCAGCATCCGACGGATGCGCGGTTGTATCGCAAAGTCCACGCAGCCATGCTGCGCATCGCAAAGCTGGAAGGCTTGGAGCTCCGCCAGAGCTACCGGCTACTGATGGAGCGGGCCTTCCGCAAACACGGCGGACATTCCAAGGCCAAGCAATTCAAGCGAGCCCGAAAGGTCCTGAAGAGCTTGAAGACCATGGCAGGCCGCGTGGTGCGCGATGTTGAACGCAAGATGTCAGACGCCGCCTTCGAAGCGCACAAGGGCACAATGCTCCTCTCGGAATTGATCCTCAGCCAGAAACGCAAGATGAAGGGCAAGGTCTACAGCCTGCATGCGCCCGAAGTGGAGTGCATCGCGAAGGGGAAGGCTCACCGGCCCTACGAATTTGGGGTGAAGGTGAGTCTGGCCGTGACTCACAAAGAGGGTTTTGTGGTGGGAATCCAGGCCTGCCCCGGCAATCCTTTCGACGGTCACACCCTGGACGAACAGCTGGGCCAGGTGGAACGGCTGACCGGCAAGCTCCCCGCCATGACCTTTGTAGACAGGGGCTACAAGGGACACGGTGTGCCGGAGGAACGCAGCCGTGTGCTCATCAGCGGCACCCGGAAGCTCGGCTACGCGCTTAAACGCCATCTCCGGCGCCGATCCGCGATCGAACCCGAAATCGGACACATGAAAGGCGACGGGCTTCTCGGACGGAACTTCCTCAAAGGCATGCAGGGCGACGCGATCAACGCGATCCTTTGCGGCGCAGGGCATAACCTGAGGAAGATCCTGGCCCGACTGCGGGCCCTTTTATGCCTGCTTCCGGAGGAACTCAGGAAGGCCCTCCAGGCTGTCCTCGCTCAAATGGAAGTCTTTGCCCGCGCTGAGCGTCCTTCAGTGGCTGCTTGAAACGACCGAAGGGGTTTTGCAGGACCGACTGGTGTCATCTCCCAGCCGAATCACAGCTCTTGACATAATCTCTCCAAAGCAACTGCAGAACGGATACGCACTACACATGCTATAGAAATTATCGATTTATCTCCACT
>DATIKF010000255.1:0-1754 GCA_035477855.1 Dissulfurispiraceae bacterium | reverse complement strand
CGGACAGATCGGCTCACAAAAACCGCACTCGATGCACTTGTCGACCAGTTCATGGGTCGGCGGCAGGGGCTTGAGGTTCTTGATGTGCGCTTCCAGGTCACTGTTCAATGTCATTAACTTAAAGGGTCGGTTTGTAGTTCAAACAGCATTTTCTCTGCGCTCTCTTGTGGTTACGGGGATATTTTCTTCCAGGTCTCACCGGTTCCACCGCTTTGGCGATTGTTTCCAGCAGATCGGAGATGATTTTTAAAATGGTTTTCCGGGAGCCTTGCAAGAGGACAACGATGGTATCCCGCATCGTTGAAAGAGCTTGGGTGAAATTGCTTTTGTAGGCAAATGTTCTGGAGGCCGTTGCTTTCGCGACTCTCTCCCGGGCCGAGGCGACCAATATTGCGGTAATATTTTTTGAAAACACTGCGGCGTGAAAGTCCTGATAGACGGATAACGGACTTTTTCCCGAGAAATTCTCCACCTCAATCCGGCATTTCATGACCTTGTAATCCTCTTCAATGGGCCAGCGGTCATGATAGAGTTCGGCAAAGAGGTGATGCGGATATTTTTCAGTATCAGTCAGGGAGGTTACAAGGACTTCGGTTTCTCCGGAATCGAGTTCAACACGTACCAGGCGCAATCGGATCGGCAGCGTATCGAGTTGCAACTTTCGGCAAGCGGCGATGGAAGTGGCTGGGATATCAAGCATGATCACCTGTTCACGATGTCCCGACTTCATGAACTGGCGGATAATCTTCCATTTTTTGCAGGAGATCCTGGAGCAGAAATTGGCTTTATGAAACAAAATGAGTGAGAAAAGCCAGAATGCGGGATAGCCCCGGTCCAGCAGCACCAGATCGCTGTCTTCGAGATGTTGGAAATGTCTGGCCGCCAACTCCCTCTCCCCGATACTTTTGGGTGCGATGAGCGCATGATGGGTTACGCCGTTGAGCGGGTCGAACAGTTGAGAGATTCGGGCCATGGGGAGGGGGTTGCCAAGCCTGGGGTTCCATACGCCGAAATGCTCAACAATCTCGGGATAATTTGGCAGTTTCACCGTCGAACCGTCAACGGCCTTCAGGATGAAACCGTTCCATGTCAGTGGGTTGGCATGTTCGTTGAAATACTTGACCGTTTTGGTGTTGAGCTCGACGAACGCCTCGGACTTGAGTTTTTTTCTTGCTTTGCAAAGAGCTGCCTTGGAGACAACATTCTGGGCCACCACTGTCCCTGAAAGGATCTTCCAGAACTTGTTGAGTTCGGGCTGGTAGGAGCTTTTGATCAGGTTGCAAAAGTACAGGATCAGTGCGGGGAGCGGCAGTTTTCTGTTGCGGGTGAAGTCTGATGTTTGGCAGCGGTTTCGTGCGATGAAATCTTGAGAAAAGATGATTTTCTGAATAAATTCAATCAGATTGGCACATGTTTTGGAAAGCAGGTCCCGTGCCAGTTTGCTCAAGATTTTTAAATGTATCAGGCATAATATCCTCCTCTGGTGGGTAGATTTGACAGGGTTAACGAAGCAAATAAAATATAACATTAACATGTTGTATTTACAATATTTATCACGATTAACTGGGCTTTAAGTTAATGACATTGGATCCTGATTTCCTCTTTCGTGTACATTGCATGCTCCATCTTTGTAAGTGCTGTGGCCTCCAGGGGTCCGAGAGGTGGTCCTGCTGGTAGTTAATAGGTTCTCCAAAAGCAGGAAGAGCACTGGAAAAAAAATGTTTTCCTGAAATTGCCGTTGTTTATTTCTTCAG
>DATIKF010000254.1:0-42845 GCA_035477855.1 Dissulfurispiraceae bacterium | reverse complement strand
ACAATGAGCTGTGTCATGCTTGCCTATACCCTGATGAGCCTGTTCCGACATGTGGTGGTATGCAGCAAGACGTACCCAACCCTGAAAACCCTGCGCTGCAGGATTTTTGCCACAAGCGGGTATTTGGTCAAAGACGGCAACAGGCGCATTCTGAAACTCTGCCTTGCCATGAAGCGTCGTCAGTGGTTTGAAGGTTTATGGGGCTGGTCCAAGTCTTTCAACCTGCCCGCTTCTTTCCCTTCGCTTCTCTAATGACAATTTTGGGATAAATGTGCTTGCAAATGAAATTGTACAGAGCTTTGTCGGGTTGTGGCACAGGAGAACCCTCGCATTCACCATAGCCTTTCTTGCAGTCATCGTATCCCTTGGGTTATTCAAGTTTGCCGAAAGCTTGCCGTCCGATTCTCAATCCGCTTCCCACAGAACAGATCGTCGCTGAGGAGGGCGACAGAGAGCCGGCCCCTTCAGAAAGATTCGGAATCAGGCGCACTCATGGCATTGTTGAAATGAGACTGCCGGGCGGCTTTTTCACGTATGACGAGATAATCTCTTTCGCCGGCTTTTCATCTCTCCGATTCCTGCTGCAAGCGGAATGATGAGCACGGCAAGGCAGAGAACGACGACAGCGGTCCACCCTTCCTGCTGATAGGCAAATCCTGAGAGGGTAATGCCGCTCCAGCCGCCTATATAGTAAAACAGAACGTAGAGAGCATTTGCACGACCATGTCCGCCGGAAAGACGTCGATTCAGAGCGCCGACCGCTGCAGCATGAACCGCAAAGAAGCCGGCGCAGATGCCAAGGAGTCCGGCTGCGACAGCAGCAATTGAGGGAAGCATGACAAGCATCAGCGAGAGGCCGAGTACGACAGCCCCGCCGACCAGAGTGGTTCCGCTGCCGTACAGGTTACTGATGCGGCCTGCTGTCGGCCCCATGAAGATGCCGACGATATAGGAAAGATACATCATTGTTATCAACTCGGTTGAGAAGCTGAACGGCGGCGCGGCAAGTCGAAAGGGAAGGTAATTGAAAACCGACGAAAAAATGGAGAAACATCCTGCCGCGCACAAAAAGAAGGGCCATAATTCCCTCCGTTTCAGCAGTTCAAGATACCCGCCTGTCTGCGCCTGCGGCTCCGCATGTGCGGATGAAGCTGGCAGTCCGCGCACGGCAGCTATCGTCGCGATAATCATGAGCAGCGCTGCAGACAGGAATGCATAGCGCCAATGCAACGGCGGATGAATCCAGCCACCCAGAAGCCTGCCTGCAAGACCTCCAAGCACGGTTGCCGATACATAGGACCCCATGACGATGCTCAATCGTTCCAGCGGAAGTGTTTTTGCCAGATAGGCTGCAAGGCAGGTTGTCAAAGCCGGAATGAACATTCCCTGCAAAAAGCGCGAGATGACGAGTATCCAGAGGTTATGCGTCAGCGCGCAGGCAATGCTGCATGCAGCAACCATGATGCCGCCCGTCAGAATAATAGGACGGATAGGAAGTTTGTCTGCAAGGTAGCCGAACGGAAGATTTGAAATCGCGATTCCGAGGATAACAGCAGAGACGCTTAATGAAACAACTACCATATCAGCGGAGAATTCCTGCTGCAGAACAGGCAGAACCGGCTGGGTGATGTAGACGTTCGCAAAAGAGGCGGAGACGAGCGAGAAGACAATGAGCTGAAGCATATAATGAGAGCGGTTGCTTATTGATCTGGTTGATATTGTATTCCGGATCGTGTTCATGAGAACAAGCTTAGCACGGTTATCATATGTACGGAAACAAAAAAGCCCGGCGAGTGAGCCTCGCCGGGCCTTGCTAACGCATGAAGAAACTCATTTTTTAGGAGCATCCGCCGGTTTTGGAGTAGCGGCAGGCTTGGGCGCAGGTGCCTCCGAAGGCTTGTCAGCCGGAGCGGTCAGCGCTCCCGGCTGCGCCGGTACCGCAGGCGCACCGGTCATCTTGGCGATCTCGTCTTTTTTGAGATCAATTTTATAGGTCTTTTTCAGATCTTCGATGAATTTGTCAAAGGTGGTCTTCTGACGGTCTACGGTGAGTCGCTGCAGAATAACCGGCTTCGCCTTGTCAAAATCAACCGGATTGCCCTTGATTTCGGTCACTTTCAGTATATGGATACCGTCTTTCATCGGAATCGGCATGCTCGTCTGGTCTTTTCTCAGGCGGAATGCCACGTTTTCGAGCTGCGGGGAAAGATCGCCACGCTTGAAGAACCCGATATCGCCACCCGCTTTTGCTGACGCGTCTTTGGACAGAGCTGCTGCCACAGCCTTGAAATCGTCGCCTTTCTGCAGACGCTCAAGTGCTTCACGGGCATCTTTTTCATTCTTTGCGACAATCTGGCTCAGCCGGACCTGCGATGCCTCAATGAACTCTTCCTTGTTTTTTTCGTAAAACTCTTTTATTTCCTGTTCGGTCGGTTTTGCCCTTGCCTCGACCTCTTTTTCGAGCATCTTGTTGATCATCACGATTTTCTTGAAGTCCTCGATGCGCTTTTCGACATCTTTTTCCTTGTCGATGCCGCGCTTTCTGGCTTCCAGATAGAGCATTTCCTTCTTCACCAGCTCATCGATAAAGCGGGTGATCCCTTCGGGTCCCTGAAAGAACTGCTTCGCCACATCAGGAAGCCCTTTCATTTCTTCCTGCACGTCCTTTGCAGTAATCGCCACGTTGTCAACTGTAGCGACGACCGGGCTGCTGCTCTGGTCTGCCGGTCTGGCGCAACCGACCAATAATGCACACGCAGAAAGCGCGATAATCAGTCTTTTCATGCTTGTTCTCCTTATTCAAAAATTCAACTTTGAATGTACCATATTTCAAAAATAAAAGTAAAAACAGTGTTTTGCCTTGTCTGCCGCGCTCGTGATAGACTGAAAAGTCAGAATGCGGACGGAGGCATCTGTAAAGACAGACGGCGGGGCACCTCATTTGTGACGTTTCGCCGCTCCTGCCTGCAGAGAACTGATGACGGGTGCGTTGAATCACCCATGAGCGCGGAGGAACATGACCATGGTTGTAGCCGGTATCGGGCAGTGCTGTCTCGATTTCGTCACACTTGTAGATGCATATCCTGAGGCGGACACCAAGAAAGAAGTTCTGGCGTGGATGATGCAAGGTGGCGGACCGGTTGCAACTGCCCTTGCCACCCTGTCGCGTTTTCGGGTACCGTGCCGTTTTGCGGGTGTTGTCGGGGATGACGATGCCGGGGTCAAAATCCTCCAGTCGTTGCTCACTGCCCGGATTGACACTGCATATCTTGTTGAGCGCGAGGGCGCTACGTCACAGCGGGCTTTTATCGCGGTGGAGAAAACCGGAGGCAGGAGAACCATATTCTGGCAGCGGCCATCGGGCCCAGCACTGACGCCTGACGAGATTGATGACGATTTTTTTCGCGGCGTGAAATTTTTGCTGCTCGACGGGTTGATGAAAGACGTCTCTCTGGCGGCGGCAAAGAGAGCGCGAGATCTGGGCATTCCGGTGATGCTTGATGCAGGGCGGGTTCGCGACGGCATGCTGGAGCTTGCCGTCCTGTGCGATTATGTTGTCGGATCGGAAGAGTTTGCCCGCGGACTCGGCTGGACCGGCGATGCTTCGGCATTTGCGGCAACAGTGCGCGAACAGGGCTGGGGCACAACGACCATTACGCTTGGAGAACGCGGCAGTTATACCTATCACGGGTTTCGCTCCATCCATGTTCCGGCGTTTCAGGTCGGGGCAATAGACACGACCGGCGCGGGCGACGTCTTTCATGGCGCTTATGTAGCCGGTCTCTTGAAGGGATGGGATCTCGAAACCGTTCTTTATTTTGCCTCGGGGGCGGCGGCATTGAAATGCACTGTGTTCGGGGGGAGATCAGGAATCCCCGAGCTTGCGACACTGGTCACATTCCTCCGGCAGAGAGGGATTGATCTGGCATGAGCACCGTGGTCGTCGGCATGAGCGGCGGTGTCGATTCATCAGTCTCCGCATATCTGCTTAAACAGCAGGGATACCGCGTTGTCGGCGTCAGTTTTCTTCTGTATGAGTCACGGATGCAGTCGGTCTATGAAAATGTTCCCTGCTGCTCGCTTGCTTCAGTGCAGGATGCGGGACAGACAGCCGCAGCACTTGGCGTTGAGCACGAAATCATCAATCTCCGTGATGCCTTTCTCGCAAAGGTGATAGAGCCGTTTGTGGCGGCGTATGCTGAGGGGAAAACTCCGAATCCCTGCATCTTGTGCAACCGGCTGATTAAGTTTCCGTATCTTCTGAAATACGCCGACTCCATCGGCTCGGACTATGTTGCTACCGGTCACTATGCGCGCGTTGTTCGCCCGAAAACGGGGATTGTTGAACTCAAAAAAGGGGTCGATCCGAGAAAAGATCAATCCTATGTGCTTTATGCCCTGTCCCATGATGTGCTGTTGCGGCTGCTTTTGCCGCTTGGCGGGTTCAAAAAGGATGAAACCCATGAACTTGCGCAGTCGCTGAACTTGGCAGCAGCGCTCAGGCCTGAGAGTCAGGAGATATGCTTTATTCAGGACGGGGATTACGGCACATTTGTCGATCGGCTTTCCCAGCGTCAGCCCGGTCCAATTGTCGATGTCGAGACGAATCTGACGGTCGGACAGCATCAGGGCATCCACTTCTATACCATTGGACAGCGCAAACGTCTGCCGGCAATGGGCAAGCCGGTCTACGTCGTCAACATTGACGCCGGGCGGAATGCTGTTTTTGTCGGTCCCCGTGAAAGGGCACTGCTTTTAAGTTGCAGGGCGACGAACCTGAACTGGCTCGTGCCGCCGGAGAACTTTCTCGACAGCACTTCTTCAGTGAGCGGGACAGCCAAAATCCGCTCGATGATGAATGATGAGCCGGCAACGGTGAGGGTCGCAGGCGACATGATCACCATTGCATTTGACGCTCCCCAGTGGGCCCCTGCGCCAGGACAGAGCGCGGTCATCTACGACGGCGACCGGGTGCTCGGTGGCGGAGTGATTATAAACTGATATTTATCAATGCGTTATGGTATTCTAAAAAACCGATATTGAAGAAGGGTGTGACTATGCAAGGAAAGATTGTCTCGATTAACGTCAGTGACACAAAGGGAGTTCGCAAAACGCCGGTAGAGGAAGCCTTTGTGCGGGAAAATTCAGGCATTGACGGCGATGGCCATTCATCATCCGATACGTATCGGCAGGTGAGTCTGCTTGCGATTGAAAGTGTGCGGAAAATGCAGCAGATGGGTCTTGATGTGAAGCCCGGCGATTTTGCCGAAAATATCACGACAGAAGGACTGGATCTGCTGGCGCTTCCGCTCGGCACGCGCCTCAGGCTTGGCCATCATGTGCTCGCCGAAGTGAGCCAGATAGGGAAAGAGTGCCATGCGCCCTGTGCCATTTATCATCAGGCAGGCGATTGTGTGATGCCGAAGGAAGGTATTTTCGTCCGGATTTTTACGAACGGCACGATTAAGCCAGGAGATGAAATCCTTGTCTCGTTCCGGCAGTCCCTTGACTACCACGACGTGGATACTATCCAACCGCCTCAACAATGATTCTGGTTGCCGTCATAACGCTCAGTGATAAGGGTGCAGCCGGCCGGCGCATTGATGAAAGCGGTCCGTTGATTGCCGGGATGCTTGCAGGAATTGCCGAAGTCCGGCATTACGACATTCTTCCTGATGAACAGGAACAGATTGAAAAGAAGCTTTTGCAGTATGTCGGCATGGTTGATCTTATTCTCACGACCGGAGGCACCGGGCTTTCACCGCGCGACGTCACCCCTGAGGCAACAAAATCGGTCATCGAACGTGAAATCCCGGGAATTGCCGAGACCATGCGCTTTGAAGGACTGAAGAAAACGAACAGATCAATGCTCTCGCGTGCTGTTGCGGGCGTCCGCGGGCAGACGCTGATTATAAACCTTCCGGGGAGTCCGAAGGCGGTCCGGGAGAATCTTGCGGTTATTCTTGATGTTCTGACGCATGCGGTTGAAAAAATCAAGGGCAGCACTGCGGAGTGTGCCCGGTGAATGAAGTTTCGTTTCCGCTCGCCTTCCTTGCAGGCATACTGTCGTTTCTGTCTCCCTGTGTGCTGCCTCTGGTTCCGGCATATGTTTCGCTGATTACCGGGCTTTCCATCAATGAACTTCGCGAGCAGCGGCGCCTGACGCATGCGCTTGGCAAAACCTGCGCGTTCATCGCCGGATTTTCTGCGGTGTTTCTTGCGCTGGGGGCTTCATCCTCCTTGTTGGGGCAACTGTTTCTTCAGTATCAGGATGCGGTGCGCATAGCAGGCGGCATCCTGACCATAGTGTTCGGCCTTTTTGTCATCGGTTTTGTGAAACTTGATGTGCTGATGCTGGAAAGAAGGTTTCAAGTATCCGAGCGCACCGGAGCTTTCGGCGCGTTCCTTTTCGGAGTCAGCTTTGCAGCAGGCTGGACACCCTGCATCGGTCCGATTCTCGGAACGATTCTGGTGTATGCCGGGACGCAGGGGTCTGCAGGGTATGGACTTGCGCTTCTGGCAGTCTATTCACTCGGTCTGGGCGTGCCTTTCGTGCTTGCAACGGTCATGCTCAATCTGTTTTTTTCTTATACGCGAAAGTTACAGACCTTTATGCGGGCTATGACAGTCCTGAGCGGCATTGTACTCATCTGTTTCGGAATCCTGCTTCTGACTGATTCCCTGGGAACCTTTGCGGGATATTTCCCTGATTTTGGCATAAAACTGTGAGGTGTCATGAAAGAGCGGTATGAATTTCAGGCAATTGAGGGAAAGTGGCAGCGATATTGGACGGAGCGTCAGCTCCACCGCACCGATACCGATTCGTCGAGGAAGAAATTTTATTGCCTTGAGATGTTTCCCTACCCTTCAGGCAAAATTCATATGGGACATGTGCGCAACTATGCCATCGGCGATGTGATCGCACGATATAAGAAAATGCAGGGCTACAGCGTACTCCATCCGATGGGCTGGGATGCCTTCGGCCTGCCGGCCGAGAACGCTGCGATCAAGAACAATGTGCATCCGGCACAATGGACATATGAAAACATCGAGTTCATGAAAAAGCAGCTGAATCGAATGGGACTCAGCTACGACTGGACCCGCGAGGTGACGACCTGCTCGCCTGAGTACTACCGCTGGAACCAGTGGATATTCATCAAGCTGCTGGAGCGCGGACTTGCATACAAGAAGGCGTCGTTTGTGAACTGGTGTCCTGACTGTGCAACGGTCCTCGCGAATGAGCAGGTTGTCGACGGCGGGTGCTGGCGATGCGATACCAAAGTCATCAGGAAAGAGCTTGAGCAATGGTTCTTCCGCATTACCGATTACGCTGATGAATTGCTGCAGGGTTGTGACGAACTGAGCGGATGGCCGGAGCGGGTCGTGGCAATGCAAAAGAACTGGATCGGCAAGAGTGAAGGCGTTGAGGTCGATTTTGCGATCCAAGGCAGCAGTCAAAAGCTCCGCATTTTCACGACGCGGCCCGATACTTTGTATGGCGTAACGTTCATGTGCATCGCGCCGACGCATCCGCTGGCTGAGGCATTGACGGATGACAGGACAGGACTTGCTGCCATCAAGTCCAAGTACGGAGAGGAAGACGAAAAGGAAGGACTCGATACCGGTCGTTTTGCTGTCAACCCTCTCACCGGCAACAGGATTCCGGTTTTTATTGCGAACTTTGTGCTGATGGAGTACGGTACCGGCGCCATCATGTCGGTTCCGGCGCACGACCAGCGGGATTTTGAGTTCGCGCAGAAATATGGTCTGCCGGTAAAGATCGTTATTCAGCCTGAGCAGTGCGAACTGGCATCCCCGCCTGCCGCCGCGTTTGAAGGCGACGGTATTCTCACGGCATCCGCCCAGTTCAGCGGACTGAAGAGCGCTGATGCGCGCCGGAAAATCATCGATTATGTTGAAGCGCGGAAGTTCGGCACAGGTCGTATTCATTACAAGCTGCGCGACTGGGGCATTTCGCGACAGCGGTACTGGGGAACTCCGATTCCGGTCGTTTATTGCGAGTCATGTGCCATTGTGCCGGTGCCTGATGACCAACTGCCGGTCATCCTGCCGGAGGATGCTCGACTTACCGGCGCCGGCGCGTCGCCGCTGGCCGAATCTCCTTCGTTTCTGAATGTGCGGTGCCCAAAGTGCGGCGGGCCGGCGCGTCGTGAGACTGACACGATGGATACCTTCGTCGATTCGTCCTGGTACTTTATCCGTTACTGCTCCAAAAAAGATGAAGAACCCTTTGCCCGCGCCAATACCGATTACTGGATGCCGGTTGACCAGTATATCGGCGGCATTGAGCATGCGGTTCTCCATCTGCTCTATTCGCGTTTTTTTACTCGCGCCCTTCGCGACTTTGGAATTGTCGGCATGGGCGAACCGTTTAAAAACCTGCTGACTCAGGGCATGGTCTGTAAGGAAACCTGGAAGTGTGAGGAGCATGGCTGGCTTTTCCCGGAAGAGGTTGAAAGCGGCGCCTGTTCACGCTGCGGCAAGCCGGTTGCCCGTGGCCGCGTCGAGAAGATGTCGAAGTCGAAAAAAAATGTTATAGATCCTGACGCGCTTATCCAGCGTTTTGGCGCTGACACGATGCGGCTCTTCTCTCTCTTTGCCGCGCCGCCCGAGCGTGACCTCGAATGGTCCGACAAGGGAGTTGAAGGTGCTTCACGTTTCATTCACAAGCTCTGGACTGCTGTACACAGGAACATTGAGGCTGTCCGTGCTGCGCGGGACTGCGCAGTTGATCCGGCGACTCTTCAGAATGCTTCCGCAGCAGCACTGCTCCGCAAGACACACCAGACTATCCGGAAGGTAACGGATGATATTGAAAAGGACTATCATTTCAACACTGCCATTGCTGCCCTGATGGAGCTGGTAAATGAAATGACCGGATTTGCGCCGCAGCACGGTGCGGACCGGGCTGTTCTGAACTGTGCGATTCGCAATACGCTGCTGATGATATCGCCGTTCGCCCCGCATGTTGCGGAAGAGCTCTGGGCTGAGATTGGCGAGCAGGGCAGTGTATTTGAGCAGTCGTGGCCCGGATGGAACGCCGCTCTGGCAAAGGATGAAGAAATAGAGCTGGTCGTCCAGGTGAACGGCAAGCTGCGTGCAAAGATTCTTGTGCCTGCGGGCCTTTCCGATGCGGCGGCCAGGGAGCGGGCGCTTGCTGACGCCAAAGTGAGTGAGCACACGGCGGGAAAGCAGATAGTCAAGATCGTGGTGATTCAGGGTCGTCTTGTAAATATTGTGGTGAAGTAAACGCAAGGAGAAACCGGTGAAAAAACTGTTTTTGCTTATTACCGCCGTCTGTATGTTTCTGACCGGCTGCGGCTACACGATGCAGTCACGTGCCAACCTGCCGTTTCACGAGATTGATCTCGGCAGAGTGGAAAACAAGACTCATGAGCCGAAACTTGAGGATCGTCTTGCACGGGCGATCGGCTTGGTCTTTCCCGAGTACGGGTTTGATATTTCTCCGCACGCCGGCTACCGGCTTGAATGTGATATTGAAACATTTACCATGACGGTTCTCTCTGAAATCGGACTGACCGCGGCGGAATACCAGATTGCGACAGGGGTGACAATGCGACTGGTGGAGACGAAAAGCGGGAAGGTTACGGTGATGAAGCCGGCCAGCCCTTTTGTCACGTACTTTCGTTCAACGGGCCGCATCGAAGCGGTCATGGCCCAGAAAGAGCTTGCAACGGACAGGGCAATGCGTGATGTGGCGCAGCGCGCAGCGCAGGAAATAATTTACAAGAAAGAGTTGTTCGCTCCGGCACAGCTGCCGCACCAGTTGCAAAAGGCGCAATGAGTCAGAAGCAGTTTCATCAGGAGCTCGAAAAAGGCCTGCCGGACAGCCGATACCTGCTGACGGCATCCGACGCTTTTCTTCTGTATGATGCGCTGAACGATATCCGGCGCGTTTTCGGCGGAGAAGATCCCTTTGCCGTCGAAGTATTCGACCTCGGGTTCCCGGAAGACTGCCCGCCGCTGTCTGCGGTTGTCGATATTTTGAGAACCATTCCTTTTTTTGCTTCCCGAAAGACGGCTGTCATCCGGAATCTCCAGAAGCTTTCGAAAAAAGATGCATCGAAAATTGAGGACTACCTGCTGTCGCCGTCGCCAAGTACTGTGCTGATCATGCTGCATGAGGGTCCTATTCCCAAGGTGCTGGGCTCAGCAGCATTGAAGAGCGTGAAGGCTATATCTCTTAGCATTCCGGAGCGCGATATCCCGGTATGGCTGCTGGAGCGGGCTCAAGCCAAGGGAGCGGATTTGACCCCACGTGCTGTCGATTATCTCATCAGTGCTGTCGGTACGGACCTCGGATTGCTCCATGCAGAGATCGACAAGGTGCAGCACGCAGGCGCCAGAGGAAAGATCGATGTAGACACTATTCGGGAGGTTGTTTATGCCGGAGCAGAGTTCGGGACATTTGATCTCATCAATGCCCTGGATGCCGGAGATTTGAGGAAAACCTTTCGCAGGCACGAAAGTGTGAAGAGAACGGCAGATCCGCTCATAATCCTCGGTGCGCTGAACTGGCATTATACAAAACGTGGCGGCAGGGCGGGAGCCTCAGTGATGCCGCTGCTTCATGAGGCGGACATCTCCATAAAATCATCTCACCAGCATGTTATTGAAAATCTTCTGTATCGCCTCGTCAAGAATCGTTGAACCGCAGGCAGTGGAAGGAACAGATAGAAGGCAAAAGACGTATTCTAAACTGTCAACGAACAAGGGAACCTGCAACAACAGGTTCCCTTGTTCGTTTCGGGCAAACGGTCAGGCAGTTGCTGTGTTGGCCTTTTTCGTAATGCGGGAGATCTTTCTCGACGCAGTGTTCTTGTGAATGATGCCTTTGGATGCAGCGCTGCTCAGCGTCTTGACCGCGGTTTTAAGTGCCGCGTCGATACCGCCCTTGTCTTTGGACGACAGTGCTGCCTCAAGCTTCTTGACATAGGTCTTTATTTCAGTCGTCTTGGACTGGTTGCGCAATGCGCGCTTTTCGTCCTGACGCACGCGCTTCAGTGCTGACATATTCTTTTTTACCGGTGCCTTTGCTGCCATGTGTTGCCTCCGTTTGAACTCAGAATGAGTAATAAATTAGCATAATTCTTAACAGAAAATCAATGAGTGTGGTACAATTTCAACCGGTACCGACTATGAACTATAAACCGATTTCCGTTGAGGCGCTGAAGCGCTACTCGCTCGAGAACAGGCCCGGCAAGGTCTCGGTTGCCGAATTCGGACTGCCTCATGCGGCAGGGCTGAGCTTTGCAGACTTTGTCCGGAATCTGCCGGGATTCCTGGCTGTTAATGACTTCCGGGATGTGGCCCGATCGATTGTCAAGGCCCGCAGCAACGGTCGGCCGGTTATTCTCGGCATGGGCGCTCATCCCATCAAGGTCGGGCTTTCTCCGATTATTATCGACCTTATGAAGCGAGGCATTATCACCGCGCTTGCATGCAACGGCGCCTGCATTATTCACGACTTCGAGCTTTCATACGCCGGACAGACGTCAGAGGATGTCGCCCGGGAGCTCAATGCGGGGACGTTCGGCATGGCGCTTGAGACAGGGCAGAACGTGAACCGCGCCATTTCCAACGGCGTCGCCACGGGCTTGGGTATTGGCCGATCAGTCGGCGCATACATTGCGGCGTCCGGATTCTCCTGCCGCGACAAGAGCATCTTCGGCGCGGCAGCAGCGCTCGACATTCCGGCAACGGTGCATGTTGCAATCGGTGCAGACATTATCCATATGCACCCGGAAGCCGATGGGGCGGCAATCGGCGAGGGAAGCATGCGCGATTTTCGGCTGCTGACTTCAGTGGTTGCCGATCTGGAAGGCGGGGTTTATATTAATCTCGGTTCTGCTGTTATTCTTCCTGAAGTTTTTTTGAAGGCGCTGACGGTCGCCAGGAATCTCGGCAACCGCGTCGATGCCTTTACCACCGTCAATATGGATTTTATACAGCACTACCGTCCGCGGGAAAATGTCCTTCGCCGCCCGACCGCCATCAAGGGACGGAATTTCGCCCTGACCGGTCACCATGAAATCATGTTTCCGCTGCTGGCCGCAACGGTGCTTGAGGAGATCGCACAATGAGTGTGCTTATTGATCAGGAAACATGTATCGGCTGCGGCAGATGCGTTGAAATCTGTCCGGCCGTCTTTTTCCTTGATGAAAATATCGGCAAGTCGATCGTGCTCGACGAGGATGCCTGCGACTATACCGGCTGTTGCGAGGCTGCGGCCGAGAACTGTCCGGTGCATGCAATCACGGTAGAAGAGCAGTAAAAAAGAAAAGCCCTCCATGGGGAAGGAGGGCTTTCTGATTTCCGGGGCAAAAGGGGGCTTCGCCCCGGAAATGAACTTCCAATCGCCTTCTGCGGAAACCGGCTGAGCCCGCAGCGAAACATCAGACGTTTCCACTATCGGTATACTCTACGTATTCCATCTGCCGGGAATCAAATTAAAAAAAATTGTAGAGCAATAAGCCCGGCTAATAAGGCGGGCACGTTGAAAAATGAAGTGCTGCCCGAGCTGAGGGGTGGCTGAAATTCAATATCAACCGGCAATTTCTTCACCCCGGGACGGCAGTTTTTGCGCCGCAACCGACGCATACGACGTATACATTGAATCTCCCGCACTCGCTCCGCTGCCGGCCGGGTTGTTTTTTGTTTTTGCGTGACGAACATCAGGACTGCTTGTATAAAGCACTGCTTGTATAAAGCACTGCACCATAACAGTCTTCTTCCGTTTGTAGAAAAAATCGCGTATCATTGAAACAGAAGCCGGCTGCGCACTCAGGCTTCATATATTATTGCAGAGAAGGAGAGGTCAATGGCGAAACTACTGTATGTGGAAGCATCTCCCCGGAAAGATCGTTCAGTATCAATCGAGGTCGCCGGAGCATTCCTCGATGCATACCGGCAGGAGCATCCGTCCGACGAAGTGGATAATATTGACCTTTGGAGTTATCAACTACCTGAATTCAATGGAGAAACAATCAATGCCAAGTATGCGATTCTCATGAGCAAGATGCATACTGCCGAGCAGATTCAGGCCTGGAAACCGGTTGAAGAGGCGATATCGCGGTTCACGGCTGCCGACAAATATCTTTTCTCGGTACCGATGTGGAATTTCGGCATACCATATCGGCTCAAGCACTATCTGGACATCATTGTGCAGCCGGGATATACATTTGGTTATACGCCGATGGAAGGGTATAAAGGTCTGGTGACCGGAAAACCGGCCGGCATCATCTACGCACGCGGCGGCGCATACGGCGCTGAAACCGGCGCGCAGGGGTATGACTTCCAGATGCCCTATATGAATCTCATTCTCGGGTTTATCGGCTTCACGGATATCCGTTCGATCGTGGTTGAGCCGATGCTTATGGCAGAGGTGCATGATAAGGCCCGGATTATCAAGGCGGCGATAGGAGATGCGAAAGAGCTTGCAAAGGCTTTTTAGAGAAGCGCAAGGAGTGTCATCATTGCGGCAGACCACAGGGCATCAACAGGAAGATGATTGGGTGCTGAAGCATCAAAGAGAAGGGCAGTCCGGGCCGGGAACTCCTCATCGGCGCACCAGAGAATAATGGTGACGGGAATGCGCGGATATGCAGGAATCTGCATTGCGGCATCCCCGTAGTTTTGCTTTGTTCCGCCCAGTCTTCGCGCCGCGCCCAGAAAACCTTCGGGGCTGTTTCCGTAATGGCCTGCCAGTTGTTGCAGCGGAAGGGCGTGCGAGCCCTGAAAAAAAGCAAGGCCTGCCTTTATTTCCTGCGGCGAGATGAGCCGTCCGGTGAGCGGCAGATCCTGAGCTGAAGCAAGATACCACAATGATGTCAGCCGCCAGAAGCGGCTGATTTTTTTCATGAGTTCCGCTCCAAGAGCATCCTGTGCCTCAAATGTTTTCTGCCGGGGATTGACCCTGAGATATGCTCCCAGCGACCAGAACTGATAGTCCTCCGTGAACGGCTCCACATGAGCCCCCGCGCAGCGGACGATATCCTCCTGCGATCGCCGGGAAAGCACCTCACATGCCCGATCTTCACCCGGAGTATTCATGTGCGGAAGGGCTTTCTTCGCAGGAGGGCATACAGTGCGCCCAATCCTCCATCGCTCGGACGGGCGGTTACAAAAGCAACGATGTGCTTTGCATATCGGGTTTGCAGAAGCACGATGATTCGTTCTTTCAGAACCGGCCCGCTTGCGGAGCGGAGCCCCCTTCCATGAATGATTTTTATGCAGCGAAAGCCCCGCAAAAGAGCATGCCGCAAGAACTGGTCAAAGGCACCTTCGGCGATATCCGACGTCATGCCGTGCAGATCAATATAGTCCTGAACGGAATATGCGCCCGAATGAAGGTTCTGCAGAAGAGTGGGCGGATACACCCGAAGCGCTTGAGGGTGAAGCCATGAAACATATTCCTGTGTCTGTTCAAGAGGAAGGGGGCGTTTCCCCTGCGTGATTTCCCTGAGAATCCGGCCGATATGCGGCTCTGCCTGGTCCGTGAGATGAACCGGCTCCCGCTTCCGATGTTTTATCTGCAGTGAGCGGAACTCAGGGATTTCACGGACATCCTGCATGGCCTGGGCAAAAACAGCTTCATCGCTCAATGAACTTTGATTCGGCATTCTCCGATTCTGCTCCTGCGGCTGCGCCGCGCAATGCGACAGGAGCGATGCAAGTTGCTGAAACGGACGGTAGCATATTTCTCCGTTTTCAGCGCACCTTTTCCTCGACGATTTCCTCATAGAGCATTATACCGAAATTGCGTCGCTTGCGGCAGATGTTTGATTGAAGAAGGCAGATGCGCAGCCTGGCATGCATCGAAAGAGAACTTGGCCGATACTCTCGCGCAAGATTAAGGAGGCGTTATTCCGGGGTTGTTTCAAAAATAAAGTCGACTTCAACCGGCGCATCCAGCGGTAACACAGCAACACCGACAGCAGACCTCGCATGGCGGCCTGCGTCGCCGAATACCTCAACAAGAAAATCAGAGCATCCATTCAGCACTGCAGGCTGTTGAGTAAAGCCTGGTGACGATGCGACAAACCCGTTCACCTTTACGCAGCGCTTCACTCTCTCCAGACTTCCCAGGTGGACATGCAGAATCGACAGAGCATTGATTGCGACCTGCATGGCGTCTTCCTGAGCCTGCTGGAGCGTCACAGACTCTCCGACCTTTCCGGTTCTTGTCAGTTTGCCGTCGCGCAGCGGAAGAACCCCGCTCAGGAAAAGCAGATTCCCGGCCCGGACACACGGCACATAGGAGCCGAGCGGCTTCGGCAGCTCATTCAGTTGAATTCCGAGGTCATGAAGTCGTTGTTCGATGTTCATAGTCGCTTGCTCCATCTTGTTTCAGGACGATCTCCATCAGGGGCTTTAGGAACCCTTTCGGACAACAACGGCTACTCCGCTTTTGGAATGAGGGGTTTGAACATATCGGGCAGACGCTGCGGCCGGCCGTCCCGATTAACGCAAACGATGGTCACTTCAGCTTCAACGAGCAGTGTGTCGTCTCGGAATACGCGGTTTTTGACCACTATACCGGTGTTTTTCACCTGCATGACATCAGTGGTTATCGAGACGATGTCGCCAAGGCGGGCTGGCTTGCGATAATGGATGTCGACGTGTGCAATGACAAAAAAGAGGCCCATGTCATGGAATTTCGAAACGCTGATTCCGTTGTCTATGAGAAATTCGGTTCTGGCGCGTTCAAGCAGTCCGAGGTAGCGGCCATAATACACGACTCCGCCGGCGTCGGTTTCGTCGTAATAAATTCGCGTTGAATAGGTATGCGGCATACAGGGCAGTCTACAATCCTTCAATGTTCTGCTTCACGTCACGCCGGCGAATGGCTATTTTATTCAGCGCGTTTATATACGCCTTTGCAGCGGCCACAATGATGTCGGTGTCGGAGCCGTTGCCGCGGACTGAGCGGCCTTCTTCCGTAAGCACGACAATGACTTCGCCGAGCGCGTCGGTCCCGCCGGTAATGCTTTTAACTTCAAACTTTGCAAGATTGCTTCTTGTCCGGGTGATCGCGGCGATAGCCTTGTATACGGCGTCAACCGGTCCATCGCCGACCTGGGTAAGTTCAATGGCCTCATCGCCGACATTCAGCCTGACAGAGGCAGTCGGTGTTTTATTCATGCCGCTCTCAACGGAAAGATCAACCAGACTGTATGCCTCAGGAATCTTTGCAACCTGTTCAGCGACGAGCGTTTCGATGTCTTCGTCGAATACATATTTCTTCTGGTCGCACAGATGCTTGAACTTCTCAAATGCACGGTTCAGCTCTTCATCGGTCAGGTTGTATCCGAGCTCGATCAGGCGAGACTTGAACGCATGGCGACCTGAATGTTTTCCGAGCACGAGCGTCGACTGCGGCACGCCGACCGTCGCAGGTTCCATGATTTCATAGGTTGAACGCTCTTTGAGAAATCCGTCCTGATGAATGCCGGATTCATGCGCAAAAGCATTTGCTCCGACGATGGCCTTGTTGGGTTGAACAACGATGCCGGTAATTTTTCTGACCAGCCGGCTTGTTTTATAAATCTCCGGGGTGTTGATTCTTGTATCGACGTTAAAGAACTTCGGACGGGTTTTGAGTGCCATGACAATCTCTTCCATTGAGGCATTGCCGGCCCTCTCTCCAATACCGTTTACGGTACACTCAACCTGTCCGGCGCCATGAAGAACAGCGGCAAGCGAGTTTGCGACAGCAAGTCCGAGGTCGTTGTGGCAATGGACCGAAATGGTCGCCTTGTCTATGTTCGGCACCTTGTTGAAAAGATATTCGATTAACTCTTCGAATTCCTGCGGAATGGCGTACCCGACCGTGTCCGGGATATTGATGGTTGACGCGCCGGCGCTGATTGCCGCCTCCGTGATGCGACAAAGGAAATCCCTGTCGGAACGGGTAGCGTCTTCAGCGGAGAACTCAACATCATCGGTGAACCTGCGTGCATACTTTACGGCATCTATAGCCGCATCATACGCCTGGTCACGGCTTATGCGCAGTTTGTACTGCAGATGGATATCGGATGTTGCAAGAAACGTGTGAATCCGCCGGGATTCAGCGGGCCTCACTGCTTCGGCGGCACGCTCAATATCAGCATGTCGCGCGCGGGCCAGTCCCGCTATGGTAACGCCTTTCACTTCCCGTGCAATCCTGTTGACGGCTTCGAAGTCGCCTGGAGATGCAATGGGAAATCCGGCTTCGATGATGTCAACGCCCAGGCGAACAAGCTGACGGGCAACCTGCAGCTTTTCCTCTACGTTCATTGACCCGCCGGGCGACTGTTCGCCATCGCGCAGGGTAGTATCAAAAATCTTAATGAGCTTCATTCTTGCGCTCGCCTGTTTCGTCAGGAAGCGCAGCAACAGCCTGCTCAGCAGGTTGCTTGTCCCCGCGCCTTTTCAGCAGAAGCCAGGTATTCTCGATAATGCCGACGGAAACGTAAATCATTGCGAATACGAATATCGCAATCTGCGGATGCACAAGGAGGAAGAAAAGTATTGCAACAAAAAGGATGAGCAGCCAGAACGGCTTTTTCTCGCGAAAATCTATCTCCTTCAATCCATGAAATTTGAGGGTGCTTACCATGAGCAACGAAGTGACGATCATAATCAAAGGGAAAAAGAAGTGCTTTTCAGGAATCCCCTGCCAGAACTCATAATAAAAAATGACGAGTGAAGCTATTACCGTTGCAGCACCAGGGATGGGCAGTCCCTTGAATGACTTGGAAGACGAAGTGACGGTCTGCACGTTAAAGCGTGCGAGCCGCAGGGCTCCGCAAGCAGCGAAAAGGAACGCAGCCGCCCATCCGAGCCTTTCAAACGGAAGAAGCGCCCACTTGTACATCATGACAGCAGGCGCCACTCCAAAAGCAACAAGGTCAGATAAGGAATCCAGTTCGACCCCAAAGCGCGTCGAAGTATTTGTCAGGCGGGCTATCCAGCCGTCAAGGCCGTCGAAGATGTTGGCAACGACAATGGCCCAGGCTGCGAGGAGATAATTGCCGTCAACCGCCTGGATGATCGCGAAAAAACCGCAGAACATGCCGCAGAGCGTCAACGCGTTCGGTAAAACATAAATGCCCTTGCGGGCGGTATCCTGAAAGCGCCCTTTTTTATGGCGGAACTTCATGCGCTTGCGCTCCTGCCAATCACAGTTTCTCCAGCGGTCACCATATCACCTAATTGTACCGCAATTTTCGTATCCGGCGGCAGATAAAGGTCAACACGGGAGCTGAATTTTATCATGCCATACCGCTCGCCTTTCCTGAGAGCGGCGCCTGCCTGCACGCGGCAGACACAGCGGCGCGCAACGGCACCGGCAACCTGGGTAACAACGATGCGTCCCATACGGGTAGAAAAAATCATCGCAATATTGTCGTTTTCGACTGAGGCTTCGGGTAGAAATGCCTTCAGAAACTTGCCGGGGTTATGCTGCACCTTGTCGACGGTGCCGTCGCAGGGAGCACGGTTTACATGCACACTCAGCGGGGACATGAAAATGCTGACCATCAGCGCATCCGCCTTCAGGTAGCGATCCTCCCGGACGGATTGCACCACAATCACCTTACCGTCGGCGGGAGCCACAAAAACATCATCACCGGCGGGTGCAGTGCGTTCCGGGTCGCGAAAAAACCAGAGCATGAAGAGAAAGAGCAGAAATGGCACGAAGGCCATCCACACATTACCCAAAAAATATGCGCCGGCCGTGATGCCAGCAAAGACAGCGAAAAAAGGATACCCTTCAGGAGCGAATTTCATGATTGGGGGGAGCAGCCGGAATCAGGGGAGTCGAAAGGAAGGTTCCCGATCTTTTCTCCTGTATTCCGGCTCCTGTCTCCTTTATTCTTTCTCAAGCTTTTGTCTTATCGACGAGTTTGCCCTTTTTGAGCCACGGCATCATGGCGCGGAGACGTCCGCCGACTTCTTCGATCGCATGCTCCTCGCCTTTTCTGGTGAGGGCGGTAAATGTCGGCTTGTTGACCTTGCACTCAAGAAGCCACTCTTTCGCAAACTCGCCGTTCTGGATCTCGGTGAGTATTTTTTTCATCTCTTTCTTGGTCTCCGCCGTGATGATTCGCGGACCCCTGGTGAGATCGCCATACTGTGCGGTATTGCTGATAGAGTACCTCATGTTGGAAATACCGCCCTCGTAAATGAGGTCAACGATGAGCTTTACTTCATGAAGGCACTCAAAGTAGGCCATTTCCGGGGCATATCCGGCCTCAACCAGAGTCTCATACCCGGCGGTGATAAGGGCGGTCACGCCCCCGCAGAGGACTGCCTGCTCGCCGAAAAGGTCAGTTTCGGTCTCTTCGCGGAAATTGGTCTCGATAGTGCCTGCGCGACCTCCGCCGACGCCGGATGCATAGGCAAGCGCAACATCCCTGGAGTTGTTTGACGGATCCTGGTAAATCGCGATCAGGCACGGAACGCCGCTGCCCTTGGTGTACTCTGAGCGAACGAGGTGGCCGGGGCCTTTCGGAGCAATCATGATGACGTTTGCGTCGGCAGGCGGGACGATCTGGCCGAAGTGAATGTTGAATCCATGAGCAAAAGCAAGAAAAACACCTTTTTTCATGTTTGGTGCAATTTCGTTCCGATAGACATCGCCCTGAAGTTCATCAGGCAGTAGAATCATGACAAGGTCGGCAATTTTCGCCGCATCAGCAGGGGTCATGACTGCAAAGCCCGCTGCAGCGGCCTTGTCCCAGCTTGCACCTTTGCGGATGCCGATGGTGACATCCATGCCGCTTTCCTTGAGGTTATTGGCATGGGCATGTCCCTGACTGCCGTATCCCATCACCGCAATCTTTTTGCCCTTCAGGATGTCGAGATTCGCATCCTTGTCATAATAAATCCTTACCATAATTTAAGCCTCCACATATGAAAATTGAAGTTTTATTATACACCAGAAGGGCGAAAAAGGGATCCTCTGCGCATTGTGGCTGTTAGTCTTCGGCACGGCATTCAGGAGAAACCTCCCGCTATGGCGGGTATCCCGATAAAGTTTCGCTACTGTCAGCCGATAATAATGCTATCGGCAAGGAGGCTGTTGTTTTCATGATTGTATCCCAGTCGGCACTCAATCTTACCTCGGAACACCTATTTTCGCGCACCGACAGCGTCAGGGAAGAGTTGCGCATGTGGGTTGATGAGCCTGCCCGCTCAGTTCGTCCTCAAGTGCAGGCGCCTACGCCGTTTTCTGTTGATGTGGTAACGGTTTCGTATGAGGCGTCCGAGAAGCTTTCCGAGCATGAAACGCTCGACCCGAGAATGTTGCTGCTGAAGAGCCTGCTCGAAGCACTGACCGGCGAAAAAATCAGGCTTGTCGACATGTCTCATGTGGGCGGTAATCCTGAGGATATTCCGGCGTTTGAGTCTGTACCTCAGGACGCACAAACGAACGGACGGGCAAACCGTCGGGAAGGCTGGGGCTTAAGCTACACGCGTGATGAGATGCATACCGAAAGTGAGCAGGTCACCGTGCAGGCGGAAGGTATGGTGACAACGGAAGACGGCCGCACAATAAAATTTTCGGTCAGCTTTTCGGCGAGCCGGGAGTTTGTCTCCCGGGAGCACGTCAGCCTCCGCATGGGCGACGCAAAGCGTATCGACCCGCTTGTCGTCAATCTGGACGGGTCCCCGGTGGCTCTGTCGAACCTCCGCTTCTCGTTCGATCTGAATGCCGACAGGCAGAAAGAGGAGGTCCATTTTGCAGGACAAGGCAGCGGGTTCCTGGCGTTTGACCGCAACAATGACGGAAAAATCAATGACGGAAGAGAGCTTTTTGGTCCCGTGACCGGAAGCGGCTTTGGAGAATTGTCCGCCTTTGACGATGACGGCAACGGATGGATAGATGCGCGGGACTCAGTATTTTCGAAGCTCTCGGTCTGGACGAAGGACGGTCAGGGAAACGACATTATCAGGGGGCTCGCGGATTCCGGCATCGGAGCCATAGCACTCAATCGTATTGCCGCGAATTTTACATTCAAAAATCAGCAGAATGAAGCACAGGGAGTTATGAGAGAAGCCGGTGTCTATCTGCGCGAAAACGGTTCAGCGGGTACGATTCAGCAGATAGACATGATTGTCTGACGATTCAATATTCAACGAGCAAGAGGCAAGAGCGGGAAAACAAAAATTTTTTGAAACTGAAGTTACATTTCAAACTGCAGATCAACGTCCCACCAGCTCTGGATTCCTTCTTTCGGAAATTTCTTCAGTTTCACAGATTCACCCTGTGGACCGATGATAAGCTGTTCCCCCATTTTCACCGTGGTTGCTCTTTTAGATTGTTTCTCCCGATAGATAACGGCACCTTCAAGCACCGAAATCACTTCGCTCCCATCGGGGTTCAGTTCACAGACGGTTTCGGCCTCAGCGAATGAAATGAAGCCATTGGGTGTCCGGTACCGTGTCGCCCAGCACTGGACTGTTTCATCTGCCGGGCACGTTTTTTCGGCGTGTACTTTCCCGCGTGAGATGTTGATGGTCATCAAAGAAGTTGCGCGGTCAAATTCCAGAATACCGACGACCGTGTCCGGTGCCAGCATGTGGTAGCCCGCGTCAGGCGTGTAAATCTCGAGGAAGCTTTTGTTTGCTGTACTCAGCGTGTCCTCCTCGTAAACACGCGATGCATAGTGCAGAGGAGCAACTCCGGAACGGGACTGTTTCTGTGCCGTTCCGGTCTGAACAACTGCAACGCCAAAGTCTTTTTCGGACGGCCGGTCCCGAACGACAGATTCAAGCGCGCGCAGGCGCGTCTCGGTTTTGGTCCTGAGGTTTTGAACGAGCGCAAGCGACTCTTCGGCTGTCGCAACCGCCTCCCGGACCACCCGCCTGTCCTCCGGATTCGCCTGACTTCCGGTAATCTCGTATGCCTTGCGGGCACGCTGAAGCGATTCCCTTACCTTCGTTTCACTGCGCATCAACGAAATTCTCCGCTCTTTCAGCCGGTTCACTTCCTGTTTCAGCGCAAGAGCAGGTTCTTCAGCCGAGCAGGTCGCGTCATACATAATAACAAGAAAAGCTATAAGAAACAGCACTATGATAATCAGTCGTGACGGCAGATAGTTAGGAGTCATACTTTTTTCCCCCGGAAATGCTGAATATGCTGCGCAACAGGGAGTGCAGCGTCAGGCGCATATCAGTATACCTCAGATACCGCAATGCAGGGCAAGCAGGAGGTGCAAAGAATCGGCCTTCATGATACAATAAAAATATGAAAGCCAGTTTGCCTTCCGGTTCACTATCGCAACCAGTTCCCTTGGCAAGTGCTGCACAATTCCGGCGGCGGCAGCTTGACGGGTTTCGAACACTATGAGCAAACGAATTGTGTACACGCGGCTTTTTTTCATTCTCTTCCCGATGTTCTTTATTCTTCTTGGGGCTTTCGGGCTCTGCTCGGTCGATGCGGAGGGGTCGAAAGTCTACGTTGTGCGGATTCAGAGCGTCATTACTCCTGTGGTTTCCGAGTTCGTTGCAAAATCAGTTCAGAAGGCAGCCGCGATGCGGGCTGAAGCGCTGGTTATCGAGCTTGACACACCGGGCGGACTCGATACGGCAATGCGCTCCATCGTCAAAGACATTCAGGCGAGCAGTGTGCCGGTTATCGTCTATGTATCTCCGAGCGGAGCGCGTTCTGCATCTGCCGGAGCATTCATCACTCTTGCCGCTCATGTGGCAGCCATGTCGCCCGGGACGAATATCGGAGCGGCGCATCCGGTTGCGGTCGGCGAGAAGCTCGACAAGGTTATGTCCGAAAAAGCTGCCAATGACGCAGCCGCCTATATCCGTTCCATTGCCGAGCAGCGCGGCAGAAATGTGCAATGGGCAGAGGATGCCGTCAGGAAAAGTGCATCGGCAACGGAGACCGAAGCTTTGAAATTGGGGATTATTGACCTTGTGGCAAAAGACCTGGCGGAGCTTCTGGCAAGGATTGACGGGAAAAGAGTCACGCTTGCGTCGGGAGATCGTATTCTCAAAACCGCTCAGGCTGAGCTGGTGCGCGAAGAGATGGGCTTCCGGTTTCGTCTTCTGAGCTTCATCAGCGACCCGTCGGTTGCTTACATGCTGATGCTCATAGGTTTTTACGGCATCTTTTTTGAATTGTCGAATCCCGGCTCGATAGTGCCGGGTGTTGTCGGTGCAATTTCTCTTGTGCTTGCGTTTTATGCTTTCCAGACTCTGCCGGTGAACTATGCCGGACTGCTTCTGATCTTCATCGGCATTGTGCTCTTTTTGCTTGAGGTGAAGATAACCTCGTACGGGTTGCTGTCTCTCGCGGGCCTCGGTTGCCTTGTCCTCGGTTCCTTTATGCTTTTTGACTCGGAAGTCCCCGAGCTAAGACTTTCACCGTCCGTTATCCTGCCTGCGGCGCTCGTTTCTGCAGGGTTCTTTTTCGTGACCTTCCGGCTTGCCTATCGCGCACAGAAGTCAAAAGTTACGACAGGCTCCGAAGGACTCATCGGCAATGAGGGCATCGCCCGGACCGACGTGACTCCGACCGACGGTACTGTGTTGGTGCATGGAGAACTCTGGATGGCTACGTCGAAGGACTCTATTCCGGCAGGGAGCAGAGTGATTGTTCTGTCGGTCAGCGGACTCCGGATGAAAGTCAAACAAGTCAGCAGTAATCGTTGAGCATCAGGCATGACCGGCCATTAAGAAAGCCGCCTGCCTTTCTTGCATTCTCGTTGTTTATTCCCGTAAGATCTAATGCTATATGAAAGCTCTCGTGACCGGCGGAACCGGGTTTATCGGCAGCCATCTTGTGGAGACACTTATCCGGCAGGGGTTTGAAGTCACCTGTCTGGTGCGGAACGCTGCACGCCCCGGCTATCTTGAAGGGGTCAAGGTGGCAACGATTACCGGCGACTGCACAAAACTGCATTCCCTGCCTGCTGCGGTGAAGGGCTGTGAGTACGTTTTCCATCTGGCCGGGCTGACCAAGGCAAAAAATGAAGAGCAGTTTTTCACCGGCAATGCGCTTGCAACGCAGAATGTGCTGCAGGCTGTACTTGAACATGCACCTGAACTGAAACGGTTTTTTTACCTCAGCTCGCTTGCGGCAGCCGGACCGAGCCCTGACGGAGCCCCCCTGAAAGAAGATTGCGAAACGCGTCCGGTGTCCGCCTACGGCCGCACAAAGCTGGAAGGAGAAAAGGTTGTTTACGAAGCGCGTGATAAAATCCCGGTTACTATAATCAGGCCGCCTGCGGTGTACGGGCCTCGCGACAGGGACGTACTCATTTTTTTTAAAATGGTGAAGCGCGGGGTGGTGCCGTTCTGGGGGAATTCTCTCTATTCTTTTCTGTATGTCGAAGATCTCGTCAACGGCATCATCCAATCTGCACTGAATGAAAAAGCAGCCGGAGAGATATTCTTCCTTTCAGATGGCAATATTTACACGTCAGATGATATTATAAATGCCATTTCCGGGGCGCTGCAGCGGCGACCGCTGAGGCTGAACATTCCCCGTGCCGTGATGCCGATGGTCGGTTACCTGTCGCAGTTGGCAGGACAATTGAGTATCATCAGCAGCGACAGGATGAAGGACATTCAGCATCAGTATTGGGTGTGCGACAGCGCCAAGTCGAAGAGCCTGTTCGGATACGTTTCGAAGGTCGACATGAAACAGGGAGCGTCCTGGACGGCTGACTGGTACCGCATACACCGATGGATATAGGGGAGAACATGGATTTATTTGAAAAATGTTACAAGTTTACTGCAGCGAAGGAGTTGCAGCAGGCCGGCATTTATCCGTTTTTCCGGATGATCGAGAGCGCGCAGGATCCGGTCGTTACGATGAACGGCCGGAAGATGATCATGATTGGCTCCAACAACTATCTCGGCCTGACCAACCATCCGAAGGTAAAGGAAGCGGCTATCGACGCGATCAGGAGATACGGCACCGGATGCGCCGGTTCGCGGTTTCTGAACGGTACGCTTGATATCCATGTACAGCTCGAAGAAAAACTTGCCCGTTTCATGCGGCGTGAAGCAGCCCTCATTTTTTCCACCGGTTTTCAGGTCAACCTCGGTGTTATTTCAGCGCTCGTCGGCAAGGACGACGTCGTTATCATCGACAAGATGGATCATGCGAGCATTCTTGACGGCTGCCGCCTTTCCTACGGCGAAGTAAAGCGGTTCCGGCATGAAGACATGGCGGATCTCGAACGGCTGCTGGCTGAAAAGAACGGCAGGGGCACGCTTGTCGTTGTCGACGGAGTATTCAGCATGGAAGGAGACATTATTGACCTTCCGAAGGTGCTCGAACTCTGCAGGAAATACGGCGCTCGTCTCATGGTCGACGATGCCCACGGCATCGGTGTACTCGGGAAAACCGGGCGCGGCACCGGGGAGCATTTCGGCCTTGAACAAGGAATTGACCTGGTAATGGGCACCTACAGCAAATCGCTCGCATCCATCGGCGGCTTCATCGCCGGCGATGCCGATATCGTTCACTACATCAAGCATTTCGCCCGCTCACTCATCTTCAGCGCAAGCCCCCCGCCGGCTTCAGTGGCGGCGGTCAGCGCAGCGCTCGACATTATTGATTCTGAGCCGGAGCGCCTTGCGCAGCTCTGGAAGAATACCCATAAGATGATCGACGGTTTCCGGGCCCTCGGTTTTGAGACCGGCCCGACCGCAACTCCTATTATTCCGGTTATCGTCGGCGCCGATGAAACCGCCTTCAAGATGGCCATAATGCTTCAGGAAGCCGGCGTGTTCGCCAACGTCGCGGTTTCCCCGGCGGTCCCTCCGGGCAAGGCAATCATGCGCACCAGTTATATGGCGACGCATACCGACGAGCAGCTCGACACCGTCCTTTCGGCATTTGAAAAGGTCGGCAGGCAGCTCAGTATCATATAGCGCACGTTTTTTCCTCATGACCGTTACTATTCGCGAAGCGCATACTGAGCGGGAGATTCGGGAGTTCATCGAATACCCGCTCTTTCTCTATCGGGATGAGCCGTTTTACAGCCCCCGGCTGACCCGCGACCTTGTTTCCCATTTTACGGACAAGAACCCGTTTTTCCGCCATGCGGAGGCCCGTTATTTCCTCGCGTACCGTGACGGAAGAATCGTCGGCCGCATCGCATCCGTCATCAACCATCTGCATAACCACTATCACAATGACCACGCCGGTTTTTTCGGCTTTTATGAAAGCATCAATGATCAGGCAGTGGCCGACGCACTGTTGAATGCGGCTGAAAATGACCTCGCGTCCCGGGGAATGGATGCCGTGCGCGGACCGATGAATTTTTCCACGAACGAAGAATGCGGTTTTCTGGTCGAGGGTTTTGATGACCCTCCGTTTCTCATGACACCATATAACATGCGCTATTATGATGCCCTCGTGTCAGGCGCCGGATATGTCAAGACGAGAGACCTCTATGCGTTTCTCCATGATGTTCAGGATACGCTTCCGGAAAAGGTTTTACGGGTTGCGGCAATCGCCGAAAAGCGGGGCATTTCCGCGCATCAGCTCAATAAAAAAGAGTTTCCTGCGGCAATGCGCGCATTCAAGGACATCTTCAACTCCGCATGGGCCGACAACTGGGGGTTTGTGCCGCTGACTGATGAGGAAATCGATGACACCATCATGCGCCTGAAGCCGATTATCAATCCTGAAGTTATGGTCATGGCACAGTGCAACGGCGAGCCGGTAGGGTTTCTCGGCATGGTTCCTGACTTCAACGTTGTGCTTCGCCATATGCGCGGCAGGATAACACCCCTGACCATTCTGAAGGCGCTGTACTATTCGCGTACAATTAAAGACCTCCGCCTGCTGCTGCTCGGCATCAAGCGGGAATCCCGCAACAAAGGCGTTGAAGGCATTCTTCTTCGCGAGGCGTTCAGGGGGGTCAAGAGCGGCGGATATAAGCGTGTCGAATTTTCATGGATTCTCGAAGAGAACATCGCCACAATCCGTCTTGCCGAACTGCCCGGCAGCCGCCGCTGGAAGGTCTTCAGGATTTACGAAAAACCGATAGCGTCATAGTTTCAGTTCAAGCCTGTGCTGTTCCAAACCTGCCGGCAGCAGGGTTCCCTTTGCAGCCTGCTGTTTCTGTTTTGCCCCGCCACACAGCAGGATTTCCGCGAATGCTTCCTTTCAGCCCGCTTCTGCTATAATTGCTCTAATTATCAGTTTATGAGCGATACGGCCGGATAGTCAGAGAAGCTGCCGGATGCTCTGAGAAATACCAAAACCGTTGGTTTTGTTCTTGAGCAAAACAGGAGATGAGCGGCCATGGATAATCGCTTCTTCGAAAAGCCCATTCTCAACTCACCCTACGAGTACCCGAAACGGCATTGGGAGCTTGATGCCGATGGCCAGCCGACACAGCAGATTGCCGAGAACCGCCGCCTGGCGGAGTTTATTACCCCGATCCCGAAACCAAGAAAACGGAAGGGATCTGGAGAGCAGCATGATTTGGTGTTTAATGAAGGCAAAGGGCTTTCTACACAGGCGCAGCAATACGATCATACCGCAATTATCAACGCTGTCCGCCGAGCGGTCGACAGATGGCGAGCCATTCCGAACCCTTCCCACTGGCAGGTGACACCTGAAACAGCCCGCCTGCTTCGGCATTGGCGGCATCACAAATTCAACTTGATCAAACCATTCTTCTGTCAGGTAGAAGCGGTTGAAACCGCTATCTGGTTTACCGAAGTTGCGCCCAACGCCGGGAAGGAAGGAAAGGGCTTTCTGGAGCATCTTGCCAATGCCAACAACGACGCCAATCCGGAACTGTTGCGGTTGGCGCTCAAGCTCGCGACCGGCGCAGGCAAAACTACCGTTATGGCTATGCTGATTGCGTGGCAGACCATCAATGCCGTTCGCCGTCCGGGCAGCAAGAAATTTACCCGAGGTTTTTTGGTTGTCGCGCCGGGCATTACGATCAAAGACCGCCTGCGCGTGCTCCAGCCTCATGACCCGGACAGCTACTACCAGAGCCGCGAGCTGGTGCCGAGCGACCTGCTGGGCGAGCTGGACCGCGCTAAAATCGTCATCACCAACTATCATGCCTTCAAGCTGCGCGAGCGCATCGATATTTCAAAAGGTGGCCGTTCTCTTTTGCAGGGGAGGGGAGAAGCGCTGAATACCCTCGAAACCGAGGGGCAGATGCTTCAGCGGGTTATGCCCGACCTGATGGGACTGAAGAACATTCTGGTCCTCAACGACGAAGCGCACCATTGCTATCGCGAGAAGCCGGGCGTGGAGGACTCTGACCTGAAGGGTGACGACAGGAAAGAGGCTGAAAAGAACAACGAAGCCGCCCGGCTCTGGATTAACGGTCTTGAAGCGGTCAACCGGAAGCTTGGATTGTCCAATGTGATTGACCTGTCCGCCACCCCGTTCTTTCTTCGCGGCTCCGGGTATGCGGAGGGAACCCTGTTCCCGTGGACAATGAGCGACTTTTCGCTTATGGACGCAATCGAGTGCGGCATCGTCAAACTGCCCCGAGTGCCGGTGGCAGACAATATTCCCGGCGAAGACATGCCACGGTTCCGCAACCTCTGGGAGCACATTCGCACCAGCATGCCGAAAAAAGGTCGGGGGAAAGGCGCCATGCTCGATCCTCTCAGCATCCCGACACAGCTCCAAACCGCACTGGAAGCTCTTTACGGCCATTATAAGCAGACCTTTGAGCTTTGGGAAAAGGAGGGGATCAATGTCCCGCCATGCTTTATCGTTGTTTGCAATAATACGTCCACTTCCAAACTTGTTTACGATTACATAGCAGGCTTTGAATACCCTGCGCGGGAAGATGGCGTCACACCACCGCCTTTTCTCGGTAAGTTCCCTCTGTTTTCGAACTATGATGAGAATGGCAACCAGCGCGGTCGCCCTCGCACACTCCTGATTGATAGCGAGCAGCTCGAATCCGATGATGCGCTGGATGATAACTTCCGCAAGATGGCATCTGATGAAATAGAGCGCTTCCGCCGTGAAATCAGGGAACGAACGGGCGATATTCGCCAGGCCGAAAATATCACTGATCAGGGTCTTCTGCGCGAGGTCATGAACACCGTCGGCAAGCCAGGCCGTCTTGGAGACTCCATACGCTGCGTTGTTTCGGTGTCCATGATTACCGAGGGATGGGATGCCAAAACCGTTACCCATGTTCTGGGTGTTCGGGCTTTCGGCACTCAATTGCTCTGCGAGCAGGTTATCGGTCGGGCACTTCGACGGCAGTCATACCAGATCAACGAAGAAGGCCTCTTTGATGTTGAATATGCCGACGTGCTCGGCATACCGTTCGACTTTACGGCAAAACCTGTCGTTGCTCCGCCGCAAAAGCCTCGTGAAACAGTCCATGTCAAGGCAGTGCGCCCCGAGCGTGACCATCTGGAAATCAGATTCCCCCGGGTATCCGGCTATCGGGTTGAACTGCCGGAAGAGCGACTGGTAGCCAGATTTACCGACGACTCGGTACTGGAGCTGAACCCTGATCTTGTGGGGCCATCAGTTACGAAAAATCAGGGCATTATCGGCGAAGGTGTCGATCTGAACCTGATTCACACCGGCGATATGCGCCTTTCGACGCTGCTGTTCCACATTACCCAGCGCCTGCTCTACACCAAATGGCGCGATCACGGCGAAGAGCCCAAGCTGCACCTGTTCGGTCAGCTCAAGCGAATCACCAAACAGTGGCTCGACGGCTATCTGGTCTGCAAGGGCGGCACATACCCTGCCCAGCTCATGTACCAGTCCTTGGCAGACATGGCCTGCAACAAGATTACCGCAGCGATCACCATCGCCGAAATGGAGAAAACCCGTCCAGTCAAGGCAGTTCTCGACCCGTACAACCCCATCGGCTCAACCATGTATGTAAACTTCAATACCTCAAAGACCAGCCGTCGGCAGACCGATGCCCGGCGTTGTCACATCAACTGGGTTGTGCTGGACAGCGACTGGGAGGCCGAGTTCTGCCGTGTCGCAGAGGCGCATCCCAAGGTCAAAGCCTACGTCAAGAATCATAACCTCGGGCTCGAAGTGCCCTATCGTTATGGCTCCGAGACGCGAACCTACATCCCCGACTTTATTGTTATCATCGATGATGGGCAGGGTGATGACGATTTTTTACATCTGATAGTCGAAATCAAAGGCTACCGCCGCGAAGATGCCAAGGATAAGAAAACCACGATGGATACGTACTGGGTTCCGGGTGTCAACAATCTGAATAGTTTTGGCCGATGGGCCTTTGCCGAGTTTACCGAGGTCTTCCAGATCGAGGCTGACTTTGAGAAAAAGATCGAGGCAGAGTTCAACAAAATGATAGAAGGAATAGCATGCCCGCCACACGCCTGAACATTTTTATCAGCAGCGTACAAAAAGAGTTTGCGCAGGTCCGGCAAGACCTGAAGGCATTTCTGCTTGGCGATGCGGTTTTGCGCCGCTTTATTGCCGGGGTATTCTTGTTTGAAGAACTCCCGGCCAGAGACCAGCGGGCCGATGAGGCATATCTCGGCGAGGTCGAGCGATGCGATATTTATCTGGGCATCTTCGGCTATCAGTACGGCTCTCAGGACGAGAAGGGCATTTCGCCGACCGAGAGCGAGTATGCTTATGCGAGCAAGCTTGGCAAGACCCGCCTGATATATGTCTGGGGAACCGACGAGAAGCTGCGTGACCCTAAAATGAAGCGGTTGGTCAGCGAGGCGAGCGGCGAGCTGATCCGGCGAAAAATTGACGACGGAAGCGCTCTCACTTCGGAGGTCTACGCCAGTCTTGTTGACCACCTCGACTCTATGGGTGCATTCCGGGTTCCGCCTTTCGATACGTCGGCGTGCGCCGGCGCTGCATTGAAAGACCTTTCCAGAAAACGTATCGACTGGTTCCTCGACTCTGCACGCCGTGAGCGTGGCTTCCCGCTGAAGCCCAACACCGGCACCGAGGCACTGCTGACGCATCTGAATCTGCTCGACGGAGCGAAACCTACCAACGCCGCCGTTCTGCTTTTCGGGAGCAATCCGCAGAAGTTTCACCGGACTGCTGAGACGAAATGCGTGCATTGCCATGGCACGGACTACCGCCGTCCCTTTGCATCCATGCAGGTCTATGGGGGCGATCTTTTCGAACAGTCCGACCTTGCACGCGATTTTATTCTTGCAAAAATTAACCGCGCCATCGGCACTCGCGCAGTCGGCATTACTGCCCCGGCAACCTATGAAATCCCGCCGGAAGCTATCGGCGAAGCAATCATCAACGCCATTGCCCACCGGGACTACCACAGCAACGCTTCGGTCGAAGTAAGGCTTTTTGCCGACCGGCTCGAAATCCGGAACCCCGGAACATTGCCGGGCACCCTGACCATAGCCAGCCTCCGCAATGACCATCCGTCCGTTCCTTTCAATCCGTTGCTGGCTGAGCCTCTCTATCTGACGCGTTATATTGAACGGGTTGGCTCCGGCACACAGACCATGATCTCTCTTTGCCGTGAGGCAGGCTTGCCCGAACCTCAGTTCGAACAGCGAGGCGGGTCTTTCGTTACGACCATCTGGCGCGACTGGCTGACGGATACGGTGACCCAAGCCCTCATGCTGAATGATCGGCAAATATCGGCGATAAAGGCACTAAAGGTTGAGGGGCAAATTACGACTATGCAGTACCAGGCACTTGTTGGGGCTTCGCGAAGAACAGCAGCTCGCGACCTTGACCAACTACTTGAGAATGGCATTGTTCAACGACGTGGTGCTGGGCGGGGTGCGTATTACGTGTTGGCTCGTAATCGTGCCACGAACGTGCCAATCGTGCCATCGCCTGAGGAGAAGAATGGGAGCGACTAATCGTGTCATAATCGTGCCAATCGTGCCATTGTCCTTGAGGGTCAGGCATTCTTGAAAAGGGACATTTATGAGACATATGGGGCATAACATGGCTAATAACGGCATTGAAACAGGACACAAATTGGACAAACAGGACATCAAACGCATCATAAAGGGCTCAAAGGCATCATAAGGGAGGGGTGAGAGTTAGAAATCATGGCAAAGAAACCAAATATACTGACAGTAGATGCGCTTAAGCACGACGCTGACAAGCGCAAGAACATACCGACGGCGGAGTTTCAGTCGGTACTCCAAAAGAGCGAGCAGACGCCGATTCGTATTACCTACGAGCGGCGCAACCGCGACCTCGATCCCCAGCTCGTCTGGCGCGGGAAGGACGAGCAGGACTGGAGCGACCTCGTCGTCCACGCCCCGCCGCTCTACATCCAGGAAAAGGTCCACCCCAAGGCGCTCATTGATGACCTGCTGCGCCAGACCAGGGAACACCCCTCTCCCCTTGGGAGAGGGGCCGGGGGTGAGGGTATCGGGTTCCAAACCGATTTGTTCGCCGACTTCAACGGCATGGCCAAGGGCGCGGACAAGACCGAGTTTTACGCCCATGACCAGAACTGGTCCAACCGCATGATCCTCGGCGACTCCCTCCAGGTCATGGCCAGCCTGGCCGAGCGCGAGGGCCTGCGCGGGCGCGTGCAGTGCATCTACCTCGACCCGCCCTACGGCATCAAGTTCAACAGCAACTTCCAGTGGTCCACCACCAGCCGCGACGTGAAGGACGGCAAGGCCGACCACATCACCCGCGAGCCCGAGCAGGTCAAAGCCTTCCGCGACACCTGGCGCGATGGCATCCACAGCTACCTCACCTACCTGCGCGATCGGCTCACCGTAGCGCGGGATTTACTGACAGAGTCCGGCTCCATCTTCGTGCAAATCGGCGAGGAAAATGCGCACCGCGTCCGTGCTTTGATGGAGGAAGTATTCGGCGAAGATAATTTCGTTTCAATGATCGCATTCGCGACAACGAGCGCGCACTCGACCAACTACCTTTCCAACACTTCCGACTACATCATTTTCTTCGCAAAGAAGAAGGAGGCGCTCAAGTTTCGACCGCTCTATGGCATAAAGTCGGTCAATAGCGAGAAGGGAGACAAATATCGGAGCGTGTTGCTCCCTGATGGCACTCAGCGGCCACTCACCAAAGATGAGGTTGCAGGCGACGAGGAAGTCCCGAGTGAAGCGCGGATATTCACTCTCGGCGATCTTGTCTCGAAAGGTTGGTCTGAGATTGGATCTGCGCCATTCAGTTTCGGCAAACAGGACTATGAATGTCCGGGTAACAGTCATTGGAAGACTCATCGAACTGGGCTTGTTCGTTTGGGAAGCGCCGGAAGGCTCGAAGGCACCGGAAAGCGTTTAATGTTTCGGCGCTTCATCGACGACTTTGGCGCTTTTCCTTTCAACAACCAGTGGTTGGACACGAGCAGCGGCTTCAGCCTGAGTGACCCAAAACTTTATGTGGTTCAGACCCGACCGCTTGTAGTTCAGCGTTGCATCCTCATGGCCACCGACCCCGGCGACCTCGTGCTCGACCCGACCTGCGGTTCCGGCACCACCGCCACCGTCGCCGAGCAGTGGGGCCGCCGCTGGATCACGATTGATACTTCGCGCGTGGCGCTCGCGCTGGCCCGTGCCCGCATCATGGGCGCGCGTTATCCGTTTTACCTGCTGGCCGATTCCCGCGAGGGCCAGCTCAAGGAGGCCGAAGTCACCCGCACCGCGCCGAGTTCGCAGCCCGTGCAGGGGAACATCCGCCACGGCTTCGTCTATGAGCGCGTGCCGCACATCATGCTCAGTTCGATCTCCAACAACGCGGAGATCGATGTCATTTGGGACCAGTGGCAGGTGAAGTTGGAGCCGTTGCGCGAGCAGTTGAATTCCGCGCTCAAGAAGACCTGGCAGGAGTGGGAGATTCCGCGTGTGGCCGAAGACCCGTGGCCTGCCAAGGATCAGGAGCTTTTCTACAAGCTCAGGTCAGAGCAAGGGCGGGAGAACGGCGGAAGCGAAGTGAAAGTCCTAGAATGGCTGCAAGCCATTAACCACAATCTCAAGCGCTCCTACACTCTGGATACGCTTCCCAAGTGCCCTGCCGATCCATGGCCCGAAGCACCCTCCAAACTGCACGCCGACTGGTGGCAGGCCCGCATCGCCCGGCAGCAGGAGATCGACAAGTCCATCGCCGCCAAGGCCGAGTTTGAATACCTCTACGACAAGCCCTACGACGACAAGAAGAAGGTCCGCGTCGCCGGTCCCTTCACCGTGGAGAGCCTCAGCCCCCACCGCGTGCTGGGCGTGGATGAGGACGACGAGTTGATCGACACCCTGAAGGAAGACGCCGCCGAATACGGAGCCAAGCAGTCCTTCCCCCAGATGATCCTGGAGAACCTCAAGACCGCCGGAGTGCAGCAGGCGCACAAGGAGGACCGCATCACCTTCACCGCGCTGGCACCCTGGCCGGGAGAGGGTCGCGTCTGCGCCGAGGGACGCTATCTCGAAGGCGAGGTGGAAAAGCGGGCGGGAATTTTCATCGGCCCGGAATTCGGCACCGTGCAGCGCGCCGACCTCGTGGAAGCCGCCCGCGAGTGCGGCGATGCCGGGTTCGACGTGCTCATCGCCTGCGCGTTCAACTACGAGGCGCACGCCACGGAGTTCAGCAAGCTGGGCCGCATTCCCGTGCTCAAGGCCCGCATGAACGCCGATCTGCACATGGCCGAAGACCTGAAGACCACCAACAAAGCCAACCTTTTCGTCATCTTCGGCGAGCCCGACATCACTTTGATCAACGAGAAGGACGGCAAGTTGCGCGTGAAGGTGAACGGCGTGGATGTCTTCAAACCCCAGACCGGCGAGGTCATCAGCGACGGAGCCGACGGCATCGCCTGCTGGTTCATCGACACCGACTACAACGAAGAGAGCTTCTTCGTCCGCCACGCCTACTTCCTCGGCGCGAACGATCCGTATTCCGCCCTCAAAACCACGCTGAAAGCCGAAATCAACGCCGAAGCCTGGGCCTCTCTCAACAGCGATACCTCGCGCCCGTTCCAGAAGCCAAAATCCGGGCGAATCGCCGTGAAGGTCATCAACCATCTGGGGGATGAGGTTATGAAGGTTTTTAGGGTATGAAGTTCCATATGGAATTTTAAGGAGATATGAATGATTCTGGCGGACAATGAGACTAGAGTCGACCTGCTGAACAACGAGGCGATCGCCGCGACAATCATCGGGTTGCTTCGTGAGCGTCCAGACGGTCCAGTCACAGTGGGTGTTCATGGCGACTGGGGTGCTGGCAAGTCTAGTGTATTAGAGATGATTGAAGAAGGGCTCTCCGGGGAGAGTAAGGTCCTCTGTCTTAAATTCAATGGGTGGAGATTTCAGGGCTTTGAGGACGCAAAGATTGCACTGATCGAGGGCATAGTCACGGGCCTCGTTGAAAAGCGGCCAGCACTGACAAAAGCTACAGGCGCTGTACAAGAGGTTTTCAAGCGTATAGACTGGCTGAAGGTTGCTAAGAAGGCAGGAGGATTGGCGGTGACGGCGTTCACGGGAATGCCATCTCCGGAACTTATCGGTGGCATTGTGAGCACCATCGAAGGGGTGCTCGTAAACCCAGGGCAACTTGCAACTAAGGAAAACTTAGCCTCAGCAATTGATGATGTGAAGTCGATATTGAAACCAGCCGAGACTAAGAATGTACCAGAAGAAGTCGAGGCGTTTCGAAAGGCATTTGATAAATTGCTAACTGATGCGGGCATTGATCAACTTGTTGTGTTGATAGATGACCTCGATCGATGTTTGCCGGATACTGCCATAGAGACACTCGAAGCTATAAGACTGTTTGTTTTCACAGCTCGAACGGCGTTTGTTGTCGCTGCTGACGAAGCAATGATCGAATACGCCGTGCGAAAGCACTTTCCTGATTTGCCAGATACTACTGGTCCGCGGGATTACGCGAGGAACTACCTGGAAAAGCTGATCCAAGTACCATTTCGGATTCCAGCCTTAGGTGAAACCGAAACTCGAATTTACGTGACACTCTTATTGGCGGGTGCAGAGGTTGGAGAAACCGACGAAGGATACGCTGAACTCATTAAAGCGGCGAGGCTGAAGTTAAGGCGCCCGTGGGAGAGTGAACCACTAGATGCGGCTACTATCAACAAAGCTCTGGGGAGTAAAGCAGACACGGTGCATAATGCACTAATGCTCAGTGATCAAATTGGTCCAATACTCGCAAGCGGTGCGAAGGGGAATCCTCGTCAAATAAAGCGATTCCTGAATACGTTGCTATTGCGACAGAAAACCGCTGACGCTCGCGGCTTTGGCGAAGAAATCAAAATACCGGTTCTTGCAAAGCTGATGCTTGCCGAGCGTTTCCTGCCGAGTCTGTTCGAACAGATTGCAACTATCGCTGTTTCGAATCCAAAGGGTATCTGCATCGACCTCGCGGAGTTGGAGAAATCCATTACGATATGTGATGCGCTGGCGTCAGATGTAGGTACTAAGGCGAAAGCGACTACGGGTAAAATGGCAAAGACGCCTGAAGCTGCTTCGCAAGTTGCCGAGAGCGCCATGCTATCCGAATGGAAGTCGTCGTCGGCCATCCTTGCTTGGGCGAAAGTAAATCCGCCGGTAGGATATCTTGATTTGCGTCCATATCTGTTTGCGACTAAGGACAAGAAGGACTACTTCGGGCCTGCGTCGGTGCTTGGACATCTCGCCACGGTCGCCGAAAAGCTGTTTGGACCTAAACTCGCCGTCCAAGGTCTGGAAGCGGAACTGAAGCTACTGGCATTGCCTGAGGCTGATAAATTATTTGAAGCTGTGCGGACTAGGATAATGAGCGGTGATGCTTTTGAGACCCAACCGGCAGGAATCGATGGATTGGTTGTTTTGGTCAGAGCGCAGGCCAGCCTGCAGGGTAGATTCCTTGATTTCCTCCAAGCACTACCTGTCGATCGATGCGGCCCATGGGTCCTAGCTGGATGGCAAGGATTATTTAATGACTCGGACATGCAGGCCCGCCTAGCTCGGCTGATAGAAGGCTGGTCCAAGGTCGCAAACAATCCGATGTTGAAAGCAGCTGCAGAAGCTGTAATCAAGACCACAAAGGGAGGTCGGTAATGGGAACGTCATCCGCATACGGAGGGCCAGGGGGAGGAACCCCGATAGTTCCGACTTGGCTGGGTCCCGGCGACGCGCCTAGTGATGCACCGCCTCCCACGCCACCGTCAGACAAACCACATATACCGGTAATGGCGAATCCTAATAGGTTCACTGCTGCGCGTGGCAACTTCACTCGCTTTGCTCAATCAGGTGGCAGTGACCGTGCAAGTTTGGGGCGAGCGGTTTCGGGTTATGTGTCAACATCCTCTGGAGGTGCACGACAAGCCGCACAGCGAATGGGTGCTTCACGAGGGGCTGGGTCGCGGCTACTGAATTTTCTGACTAATGCTCAAGTTCACGGTGCCAGAGAAGCTCTACGTGCGCTAAATTTAGAGAGACTGGCAGGACGTCCAATTGACGAAGTCTTTGTTGGCTTGGCTGACTACATTTGCCCGAATGCAGGGACCGTTGACGAAGGTATCGCCCGCGAGGCATTCGTCGAAACCATCATTGAACTGACCACTCTTGGAGTTACCGATTTGGACGCGCTCACGCCTGACCAAATGCAAACGGTTTTCGAGCTGTACGCAACCCATGCTATCGAAGCGCGACTATGTAACGATATAGGTATGAAGCTTATTACTGCCCCTTCAAATGAGCAAACGGCTCTTCGCGTTCAGGAACAGTTGCGGGATTTCATTCGCAATGCTGTGAGTGATGCATTAACCTCGGCCCGAGCTGAGACTCCGGTATTGGCACTGGATCGCGTCCAGTTATTTGTCGATACAGTTTATGAGAGTGCTTTTGGCATTCTGCAGGCGCTCGGAGATTTGGAGGCGGCACTATGAAGAGACACCTTCTCACTGGCCACTTCGGCCCGGATGATAAGATTGATATCCCGTGCGCAGATGATGAACAAATAACGCGGCTGGAGCTGGTTGCAGGAGAAAAAAGCCTCGATCATGGGATCGGCGGCGCGCTGAAAAGTCTCAAAAGTATTGAGGTTTTTCCTTCGGAGGTGGGCCTTGATCTACTTATCGTTGCTGCCCATGTACATGCTGCCGATACTCGCATCTCGCGAGCAGAACAATCGCAGGACTCATGGACGCGTGAGATCAGACTGGTTGTGCCCGTTAGTGATCCTGATCTTTGGCAGGCCGCTGCTCATACCCTGACAAGAACATTGGACTTCTTAACGGGGGATCGCTGGACGGTGGGATTCCGATGCCGTCCTAAACGATTTGCCAGTATCATCTCTTCTCCCGCTGCGTTGCTCCCACCGCGTTTCGATGCAGCAAGCCTATTTTCCGGGGGGCTGGACAGCCTGATTGGTGCGATCGATCTCCTTGAGAATGGTCGCACACCGCTTCTAATTAGCCACGCTGGTGAAGCTGCCAGCAGTAATGCACAGAATGTGCTGTATGGTAAGTTAAAAGAATATTTCAATGGTATATCATTTGATCGGCTTCGGGTCTGGATGGCCTTTCCTAATGGTTTAGTAAAAGACGTTAGCTCTGAGAGCACGACTCGTGGTCGTTCTTTTCTGTTCTTTGCACTCGGTGTATTTGCCTGTTCCGGGCTTGGTTCAAAATTTGTTTTGAGAGTACCCGAAAATGGACTGATCGCACTCAATGTCCCCTTGGATCTTTTACGTCTGGGCGCCAATAGTACGAGAACAACTCACCCGTTCTACATCTCGAGATGGAATGACTTGCTTGGCGAGCTTGGCATTGATGGGCGTGTCGAGAATCCCTACTGGGATAAGACCAAAGGTGAGATGGTCACTGCATGTGCAAACAGCACTCTACTACGGGCACTTGTTGCTGACTCTCTATCGTGTTCATCCCCTTCCAAAGGTCGGTGGAAAGGGCATAGCATTGAGCATTGCGGATACTGCCTTCCATGCTTGATTCGTCGCGCTGCTCTCGATTTGGCTTGGGGAGTAGGCGTTGATTCGACTATTTACACCGTGCCTGATCTTCGAAAGTATACCCTAGACACACGCGAATCGATTGGCGTACAGGTACGCTCGTTCCAAGTCGCGATTGAGCGCCTGCGCAGAAGGCCGGATTTGGCAAAGTTGCTCATCCACAAACCCGGGCCGCTCACTGACGAGATCCCGAGACTCAGTCAATTGGCTGATGTATATCTTCGTGGTCTCAAAGAAGTAGCAATGTTGATCCACGATGTTAAGACAGGGCGGAGTTGATCTTGGAGCGTAAATGATCACTACAAATGGTTTGGTGGATTTTCACTGTCATCTTGATTTATATTCCGATTATCCTGCGAACGTTCTGGAGTCTGACAAAGCTGGCGTATATACACTTGCAGTGACAACAACTCCAAGAGCATGGGCGCGCAACCATGAATTAGCCAAGGCGACACTTCATGTCCGAGCTGCGCTTGGACTACATCCTCAACTTGTAGCTGAGCGAGCCAGCGAGCTTTCTCTTTGGGAAACACATCTTGCGGAAACACGCTATATCGGTGAGGTTGGATTAGATGCAGGGCCACGTTTCTATAAGTCACTCGACTTGCAACAACAGGTCTTTGAGCGCGTGCTACGCCGTTGTGCCGAAACTGGTGACAAAGTTATCTCAGTGCATAGTGTTAGGGCTGCCAAGCAGGTTTTGGATCACATCGAAACATACTTGCCTCCTAATCGAGGAAAGGTAGTTCTGCATTGGTTTACCGGCACTAAAGCAGAGGCTCAGCGTGCTATAGAGATAGGTTGTTATTTTTCGATAAATGCGACGATGTTAGCTAATACCCGACATGCGGCATTGATTGACATCATTCCATTCGATAGGATTTTGACAGAGACAGATGGCCCATTTACTAAAACTGATGGTCGACCAACGAAGCCTGCTGACGTTCTTACGGTAGTTGAGGCATTAGGTAAAATGCGCGGGCAATCAGCTTCAATAATTGCGGGAAGAATTCGAGAAACCCTCGACAAGTTACTTGCCTAGAGGTGGAAGATCATGGAAACGGGAATTAAGCTGGCAATTACCTATGCAATGAACTTCCGCATCGCTGACACTTTTACCGACAGCCTCGCACGCCTGACCGGCGATGAGCAGAAAGCCGTCAAGACCACGGCCTTTGATCTCCAACTGAACCCCGCGAATCCGGGGCTGAAGTTTCATAAGCTCGACAAGGCCAGAGACAAGAACTTCTGGTCGGTGCGGGTGAGCAGTGCCCTTCGGATGATCGTTCACAAGACGAGAGGCAGCCTACTCTTATGCTACGTTGCTCACCATGATGACGCGTACAATTGGGCTGAGCGGCGCAAGCTGGAAACCCACCCCCAAACCGGGGCTGCCCAGCTGGTGGAAATTCGTGAGCGGGTTGAAGAGGTCAAAATTTTGAAGCATGTTGAAGCGGCCCGGCAGGCGCTGCCCAAGGCACCTTTGTTTGCGCACCTGGCCGCAGACGCATTGCTCAGCTATGGTGTGCCTGAAGAGTGGCTGGAAGATGTACGAGCAGCCGATGAAGACTCATTGTTGAGCCTGGCCGATCATCTGCCGGGTGAGGCTGCCGAGGCGCTGCTTGAAATTGCCACGGGCGGCAGGCCGTTGGGTGTCGCACTGCCGAAGGGTGCTGTTAATCCGTTTAACCATCCCGATGCACTTCGCCGGTTCCGGGTAATGACCAATATCGAGGAGCTCGAACGTGCGCTGGAATATCCGTGGGAGAAGTGGACGATTTTTCTGCATCCGGCACAGCGGCAATTTGTCGAGCGAGACTGCAGCGGTCCTGCGCGAGTCTCTGGATCAGCAGGCACAGGCAAAACGATTGTTGCCCTTCACCGGGCAGTCTTTCTGGTTCGCTCGAACCCGGACGCACGAGTACTGCTCACCACCTTTTCCGATACGCTTGCGAGTGCATTGCGTACAAAGCTCCGGCGGCTTATCGGTAATGAGCCGCACCTTGGCGAACGTCTTGAAGTCCATGCGCTTCATGCTATCGGGCAGCGGCTCTATGAGCTGAGCTTCGGACGTCCGCGCATTGTTTCACGGGAAACGATCCGGCAGTTCCTGCACGAAGCAGCAGGGAAGGTTGAAGGCCAGAAGTTCAGTTCTCATTTTCTGCTTACAGAGTGGGAATATATTGTGGATGCGTGGCAGCTTGAGTCGTGGGAAGATTATCGCGATGTCCGGCGGCTCGGCAGAAAGACGCGTCTGCCTGAGCAGCAGCGTAAATTGCTCTGGACTATTTTTAACGCTGTCAAGGCTCAATTGACCGCGGAAGGGCTGATCACTCAGTCAGGCATATTCAGCCGCTTAACTGCTCAGATGGCGGAACGGAGGAAGCCTCCTTTTGATTTTACGGTGATTGATGAGGCGCAGGATGTGAGCATCGCGCAATTGCGCTTTCTGGCTGCGCTCGGAGGGAGGCGGCCGAACAGCCTCTTTTTTGCCGGGGACCTGGGGCAAAGGATATTCCAGCAGCCGTTTTCATGGAAAGCTCAGGGAGTGGAGATTCAGGGGCGATCGCGCACGTTGCACATCAATTACCGAACATCGCACCAGATCAGGATGCGGGCAGACCGGCTTTTGGGCGCGGAGGTGTCTGATGTTGACGGCAACATCGAAGATCGGCGCGGCACGGTGTCAGTGTTTAATGGTCCGGCTCCGGTTATTGAGGTGTTGAGCGATCAGAAAGCGGAGATAGAGAAGGTCAGCTCCTGGCTGACTGCGCGAACGGCGGAGGGGCTGATGCCCCATGAAATAGCTGTTTTTGTGCGTTCTTCGGCTGAGCTGGCCCGGGCGCGTGCTGCCGCAGAGATTTCAGGCATGCCATGCAAGGTGCTTGACGAGAAAGTGGAAGTGAGCCACGGATACGCCTCTATCAGCACCATGCATCTGGCCAAAGGTCTGGAGTTTCGCGCGGTTGCTGTCATGGCATGCGATGACGAGACCATTCCACTGCAGCTCCGGATTGAATCCGTCGCCGATGAGTCGGATCTGAAGGAAGTCTATGACACAGAGCGGCACTTGTTGTACGTCGCCTGTACTCGTGCCCGGGATTATCTGCTCGTGACTGCCGTTGCTCCGGCCTCGGAGTTTCTTGATGACTTGAGGATGTAAGCTGCGCAGGATGGCATATCATATGCGAGCACTTGGGGTGGTTGATAAATATGCGGCGACTTGCTTTATCTTTCCAAAAATCAGTGCTGCATGCGACATGTTTGAGTTTGGGATCGATTGCAAAACCGAATCTGTCTGCTTTGGTCGCGAGGTGCGCGTGCAAAGCAGAGTTTCCGGGCCGTCTTATGCATGAAACGTTGAGCAGAGGGTGTTATTCGCTTGAAAGACCTGCCAAATAAAGAAGTTGACAAGGAAGCAGCAATCGGACAGGACGATGTGGGATGCCGGCTTGAACGGAGCCCATACAACAAGCTCCTGGTGCCGTGCTTCACATTTCGCGGAATGCAGTATCTTACGAACCAGGACGGCGGATTTGACGTGTATCACGAAGAATCACCGCTGGTGCCGGAAAATCGCATCGGCAAGGTCACTAGGGACGCCCCTGAGGTCAAAGTGATGCTCTTGCTTCATAAATTCGCACGGAAAAAGTAATGCCAAAAGTTACCGCTGCCTGCAAAAGTCAGCTAGACTGAGCCGGTGCCAAAGCAAAAGGACCAGATAGACGTCTGCAAAGCTGCGGAAGATGGGAGATTGAGTATTCGATTATCCGGGAATTGTCATTAGCCCGACAGGACGTGCAACGCCGCTCATTCTCGGACGGCATCCAGCCATCCTCCGAGGTATTCGCCCGGCACTTACCTCCATGTAAGCGACTACTTCGCCGAATAAATCCGCTCTGTTGCA
>DATIKF010000253.1:0-2864 GCA_035477855.1 Dissulfurispiraceae bacterium | reverse complement strand
GCCGAAACCTGCATTACGCCTCCTTGATCTTGTATGTTTTGCGCTCGCGGAACTCCTCTTGTTTCCCCAAGTTGAAATTGCTCACCGGACGGAAAAATCCGCATACCCTGCTCCACGTCTCGACAGGGACGCGCTTCTCCTTCCGCGCCGAGTTGATGTCCATCGCAACTATCTCAATCGCGGCCTGACGTGATATTCCGATCGCCTCCATGAGTTCAGTTACTTTAGCGTTCATCCTTCCTCCTTAGTCGTCAATAGTTACGCCTAAATCGTTGAGCCCGGCCCATAGCTCCTCGCGCAAATCCTGGGCGCACTGCTTGTAGTCGGCCGGGAAGTCCAAGTATTTCATAATATTCCTCATCCGGTTGTCGATGTCGCCCAGCAACTTCTTGTACTTCCATGCGTCGATTGCGTCCCGGTGTTCCTGCTCATCGCCGGGAAGCGTGAACTCAAGAATCGCTTTCATTCATTCCTCCGTTTTCACCGTTTGTTGAAAGTTGTGTTCTGATAATTTACTACCGACAATAACCCGATTAGCGTACTCGCGCTGAAACCGCCGCCACGTTTGCTTGTCGTCCATGTGAGCCCCCTTGTCAAATAACATAGCCATCGGCATCAGCCCCAAGTCTAACACCTGAGTCAGCCGCGCCGTTGCCTTGTCTATGGTGTCGCCGCGATAGCCTATCAGCACATAGCATGAAAAAGCACGGTCGTGCATCGCATCAACATCCTTGAGCATCTTCACGGCGCAAACCAGAGGCTCGTAGTCATCGGGAGTGTCGTATGCAAAATATGCTGTCTCTGGTCGCAAGGACTTCAATCGCTCCGCTATCCACGGTTTCATTCTCGCGGCCTCAAGTCCTCCCGTAAATCTCGGCCTGTGCGGCTGACGCTCAAGCATGGCAAACACCGCCTCAATATGCGCATCAGAACACGCTAAAAGATTAGAGTCAAGCACATTATACCCGTCTTTAATTTCCAACTCGCGTATCACTCCCTCGCGCTTCGGGACGAGGCAAAACCAGCACTTATTCGGACAACCCCGGCTTGTAATGGTGTAGCCGTGTTTGAGATACATCCCCGGCTCAAACTCTCCACCCGGGTCGTCGTAGGCTGGCCCACCGATCTCGACTCGGCTCCCGATTGACCTCCATGCCTCGGCCAAGTCCTCCCCTCGGGGCTTGTCCCACGTCCACGTCACCGACACGCGAACATCGTCAGGCTCGTCAAACAGTCCCGGCGCGGAGATGCGAACCCCATCGTCATCGGGAGTGGCGTTGGTGCGCCGTGGGAATACCCTAATCAACTGCCCACTCCTCAAGCATCCTCGGGAAAGATTTCCCCTGCCCATATTGTTCATTTTCGACTATAACAATCTTCTTGTCCAACGCGAAAGCCATACCCATGTCGAAATGAGTCCCCTGCGATGTGCTTCGGTAGAAGATATGAACCTCGTCAGCCTGGCTCAATGCCGCCTTGTTTGATTTGCATATATTTAAACCATTACTATTTTGATCTGTGTCTCGGTGGGGCAAATAAACAACGTGTCCCTCGCACTCAAGGTTGTTGACGTATCTTTCGATGCTTAACCGATAATCAACGTCCGCGTTTCTGACTGTTGAAATAATAAATATATTCATATCTCCCTCACTATCTCTGATGATAGCCCGTCATAGTCCTCAAGATTGTCCTCGATTGTAGTGTCAATATGTCGATGTTCCTTCGACTTAGCGGACAACCACAGCGACAGAGCAAACATATACCGGACGATGGCGTGGGCAAGGTGATGGCAGCCGCTCTCCTCCTCGCGCTCGTGGCCGTTCTCAAACTCGTTGACGTGGCCGGCGGCGCAGGCTTCGTGAACGTGCGGGAGGATGGTTTTCCATTCCTCGCCGGGGTGCTTACTGTCTCCGTGGCGCAGTACTTTTAAAATTTCCCGCACTGTTGCGTATGGAATGTAGCTATTTAACTCGTGCGCCTTCTTGCCATCCTCGTAGCCGAACATATATGCGATAGTGAGTTCTTCGCGCGCTTCCGCGAGATCCGATTCCAAGGCTGTGTAAATACCACGGCCCCTCTCATATCCCATCCTATACGCGGAGGAGAGTTCTTTGCGAGCTTCCGCGAGTTCCGACTCCAACATGATGCACTTGTTTTCGTAGTCCATCATATCACCAATAGAGCCGCGAACAGGGCCCCCCCTGCGGCGAACGCCGCCATGTGCGAGATAAACCCCAACCCCGACTTGTGACAGACGCGCGCCATCCATAGTGACATCAGCATCAGTGCAACCATAAATACTGTCATAGTGCCTCCAGATTTTTTAATATTCTACGAGTGTAGGCTACGTTAATGCCCTTCCCGCGAGGACCACGTTCAAAGTTTCGGAGCGTCAGCACGATGTCGCCCTTCGCGAGGTCGTGCGCCCACCGGAGGACAGCACAGCCACGCTGGATATTGACGCGCGGAATATGCAAGTCCATCGGGTCGCCGTCGTACCAGTACTTCGGCATGACCTGCATCAACCCCAAGGCGCCAGCTTTCGACACCGCGTTCGTGCGGCCACTACTCTCGGCGTCGATCACGGCCAGAACCAGGGAGAGCGGCAACTCGTTTCGCGCGGACTCGGTTACGCATATCTGGTATATCTCCTCAGTCATCCACTGGTATTTCAGCGAGTACGTGTATCGCTGAGGGCCGTGGATACTCGCGCACGAGCACAGGCACAGCGCGAGGATAGCAACGACGGGTTTCACCGCTCGCCACCTCTCTAATATTGTCATTTCACCACCTGCACGCGCTCCTGTACCGCTTCAAGATTCGCGCGCAACTGCTTTAGTTCTGTGATCTGATCACGTATTATC
>DATIKF010000252.1:0-1515 GCA_035477855.1 Dissulfurispiraceae bacterium | reverse complement strand
TATCGTGTCATGATCAGGATGGCTGTTCGCTGCTACGTACCGAAATGCTATGGAGTCATAGGTGCTCCGCTCTATCTGGCGGCTCGAAAATACTCCTGTGGCATACCCATAAAATAACAGCGCTACCAGCATCTCAGGGTTGTATGCCGCGCTGCCACGCCCAGCGTAACTCCGCTTCAGCTTCTCAAGATTCAGATTCTCCACTATCTCTACTACAAATCTGGCCAGGTGCCCCTCAGGCAGCCACTCCTGTACCGATGGCGGAAATAAATATACCGTTTCCCTGTCGCATTGTTTGAACACGCCTCGATCTCTCCCGTCTGTATTCTTTGGTCGCTGCTTGCCTCTTATTATGACATGCCAAAGTCCGACAGACTCCTAGGTTATGACACAGATAATTGCGGCTATCACACACGACTTTGCGCTCATGGCGACTGACAGAAGACTCACCTTCCTAAACGGACGCGATGCACGTAAAGTTGCCGATGACGACACCTGCAAGCTCGTAAATCTGTGCAACATCTCGGGAATCGCCTACACGGGGCTTGCACGCATTTCGGGAATGCCCACACATGAATGGATCGCTATTCGTCTTGCTGAGCATTCATGCGGGAGTCCCGCTCATGCTGCCAGCATATTAGTCGAGTCAGCCACCAGGGAAATATCAACTACTTTCTACCGTGGTCAGCAGACCTTCGTGATGGCAGGCTGGGACTTGCCGCCTGGCGAAAAGCACTTGCGTGCTCACCTGAGAATCATCTCAAACATCTACAACTCTAAAGGTGAGCGCCTACCCAACCCATCGAAAGGCTATATTCAGTTCGTCAATTGGCTGTCGGATAATCGCAAGTGGGCAGCCAAGGTCGCGGGCTATGACCTAAAGGACAATCAAGTGCGGCACCTCAGGAGGTTGTTTGGTAGATTGGCAGACCGCAAAATCAGCTCACGTACGGTCTTGGCGGCGCTCGCCCAAGGCGTCATCGACACAGCCAGTGTGGCTCAAGGGGTAGGGAGTAAGGTTCTATGTATGTGCATCCCTCGGGGTGCGGCTGAATCAGCCGCTTCGGGGCGAGGTTCGCAGCTGCTCGCAACCGCAGATGAAGTTGCCTGCGCATCTTTTAGCTACTTCGATCCCGCATACTCGGAGCTGAGACAATACGGCCCAACCGTCGTCTGTAGAGGCATGGCCTGCACCACGGAGACAGAGAACGACCCTTCACGCAATTACCAGAGTTCGCAGGTCAAGTTCCTCTACATGCCCAAAAATAATACCTAACTTCCGGGTCGAGACCGACGCGCAGATGACGCGCGTCTCACCCGCGTGTTCGGCCTTGGCGCAGGGCTTCGCCAGAGCGCCGGAAATTATAATTAAAACCACTACTGTCCGGTTAAAATAGCGCGCCCTGTAGGCCATGTTCATGTGCAGCGAGGAGCCTGTCTGACCTGAGCGTCAGTATATCAATCAGCGTTTTCCGCTCAAAGAGCGTTTCTCGTATCACACGGCTGAGCTGAAGC
>DATIKF010000251.1:0-3393 GCA_035477855.1 Dissulfurispiraceae bacterium | reverse complement strand
CATCCGAAGGCATACGGCACGATGATCGAGTTGAGACAGGGTATAGCAGCATACATGGAGAAGTACAATCATCGGCGTCCTCATCAGTCGCTTGACTACAAAACGCCAGATGAGGTTTACTGGACTATGCTGCCGCATGAGGGGCAGCCTGATGCTGAGCAGCTTCCCACTTAAGAATCGCTTGCTCCTGTCCAAACAACCTGAGCCACTTCTACTTTTTCCACGCAGCTGCCGGATAGTTTATCAAAATTGAGACTGCTTATTCCTCACTCGTTACGGCTCGCCGTCAGCAGCTTGCCGTATGTTTTTGTTCGTCAGTTGCACACGAAATCGGGGCCTTTCAAAGAAAGACGGCATTGAACAATCGCAGCCCGAGGTGCTCTCTCTTTATGCGAACACCGGCACCGGCGGCAGCCTGACCTGAAGAGTGGACTATTATTGCAACATTGTCAAGGTTTTATCAACGACCGGGATGGTTCGTCTCCCGCTGCGCGCCGGCACCAGCCGCCCGAACGAAGAATCCGGCGCCCCCGGCACTGAACAGCGTGCTGCCACATGAATAATTCGGGCTATCGCGCCGGGGTTACGACCGCCTTTTTGACCTTGACGAACCGCTGTTCACCCGTCCGCGGAATCGCTATGCAGAATTTTGCGAGCGTTAAGGACTCTTTCCCGCCCAGATGCTCTTGCTTGTCGAACGTTACCCTTACAGCATTTTCAGACCCGTAAATGCCCCGCCGATGCAGCAAGATGCTCCGGCCCTCTGTGCTCTGTACCATGAGCCTGACTTCATCAAAAGCCTTGTCCGGAACAAGCACGGCGAGGAATTCGGAGCGCTCCCTTAGTTCGCGCGGCGAATCCATGCGCACGCAACACTCCGCAGGACTTTCACCGACAGCCTTGATCCCCAGCGTGAGGATGCCGTCCGGGGAAAGTGTACACTCGTGCAGTGATGTATCATGCGGTTCAATCATGCCGGCCAGGAAAGACTGCGCTGCCGGTGCGTGCGGACTGCCTTCATGATGCGTCGGAAACAGAACATCCCATTGTGTTACCAAAGCAACAACGAGGAACACAACAAAGCCGGTAATCCCGACCGCTGTCTGCCTTCCTGGGGTTTTCTCCTTATGGAGCCGCATGATTTTCCTCCGATGTCGCCCCGCCGGGCAATTGTTCCGCTTTCATGCAATCCGATGAATTCATCAATCCCGGTTAATCATACACATTACCATAGGCGGCTGGCATTCTGTCCCGGCATGCTTTTTTCACAAATCGCCTGCTTCTGCCTGATGGGTTGATGAGGCGCAGGAAAGTTAATCCTCCGGCAGGAAGCCGTGATGCTTCATCTTGGTGCGCAGCTGTTTCCGGGAAATGCCGAGCACCTCGGCTGCCTTCGTCTGGTTCCAGTCGGTTTTTTCAAGAGCGCGAAGCAATAATTGACGCTCTGTTTCGAGCAGATTCAGCCCCTCTCCCGACGGACTACAGACAGCGGGCAGCCGGCGAAGTGAACGGGGGAAGTAAGCAGTGGATATCGTTGCAGCAGGACAAAGCACTACCGCACGCTCAACGGCGTTTTCAAGTTCGCGCACATTGCCCGGCCAGTGATATGCCTGCAACGCGTCCATCGCATCGCTGTCAAACGAAAGGATCTGCTTATCATTGGCAGCAGCATACTTTGCAAGAAAATGCATGGCGAGCAGGGGAATGTCTTCCCGACGGTCACGGAGCGGCGGCACGGTTATGCGCACCACGTTCAGCCGGAAGAAGAGGTCTTCACGAAAAGAGCCTTCCCCGACATCCTCTTCGAGATCGCGATTCGTTGCCGCCAGTATCCTGACGTCAACCTTGATATGTTTATTGCCGCCGACGCGGAGGAATTCACGCTCCTGCAGAAAGCGAAGAAATTTTTTCTGAATCGGCAGCGGCAGTTCTCCGATCTCGTCAAGAAATACTGTGCCGCCGTCGGCATGCTCCAGTTGACCGATTTTTCGCTCAATGGCACCGGTAAACGACCCCTTCTCATGCCCGAAAAGTTCGCTCTCCAGCAGCTGTTCCGAGAGCGTGGTGCAGTCGATAGGAACAAAGCTGTTTTCTGAACGCGGAGATTCATAATGAATCGCCTTGGCGATCAGTTCCTTGCCGGTTCCGCTCTCTCCCTGAATAAGCACAGTGGAATTCGAGCAGGCGACGGTTTCAACCAACGCGAACACATCCTGCATTGTCCTGCTTTTTCCGACAATGTTCTTAAAGCTGCTCCGCTCACGCAACTGCGACTTGAGCGAGAGATTCTCCTGCACCAGCCGACGCTTGGCAACCGCTTCGCGAATAATAGTAAGCAGTTCATCGGGATTCACCGGTTTCGCTATGTAACTGAAAGCACCCTTTTTCATGGCGTCAACCGCTTTGCCGATTGTCCCATATGCTGTCACCATGACGACAGGAATGTCAGGAAATGCAGAGTGCAGCGCATCAAAAAGCCCGCCGCCGTCCATGCCGGGAAGACGAAAGTCGGTTACAACGGTATCAATTTCTATTTTGCCTGTGCGGTCAAGAGCTTCTTCTGCCGTGCGGGCGGTCACGACAGTATAGCCTGCCGAGCGGAGAATGGCTGAGAGCACGCGAAGCGTATTGAGCTCATCATCAACAAGAAGAATCGAACCTTTCTGCTCACTCATCTATCTCTCCATAGGGATGGTAATTCTGAATTCTGCTCCGGCATTCGGCGCACTGACCACCAGTATGTCACCGCCGTGGTCCCGGACAATACGTTCAACACAGGGGAGGCCGAGTCCCGAACCGCGCGTTTTCGTGGTATAAAAAGGGCGAAAAATCTCAGGAAGCACGTCATCGGGGATGCCCGCCCCCGTGTCCTTAATAATAACATCGGCCGAACCTTCGCGGGCGACTGTTCGCATCGTGATGGTATCGCCCTCCCTTGTCGCGTCGATTGCATTGACAAGCAGGTTCAGAAGCGCCTGCTTCATCTGGTGGACGTCGAACCGGAACTGCGGCAACGTGTCGTCCGCCTGGAGCAGAAGCTCCTTGTTCTCTTCCAGCGCTTCCTGCCGCATAAGCTTGAACACGTCCCTGACAGCGTCATTCAGACTTGCCGCTTCTTTCCGGAGGGGTGTAGGCTTTGAAAAAACAAGGTAGTTGGTCACAATCTCATTCAGCCGTTTTGTTTCGGCTTCGATAATGCCGAGAAACTCCTTCAGCACTTCTCCCTGAAAGTTGCCCTGGAGATATGACACAGCACCGCGGATAGCGTTCAGCGGATTTTTGATTTCATGAGCAACGGTCATCGACATTTCGCCGAGAGCCGACATTTTTTCGAGCCGGGCCTTTTCCCGCGTCGACTGTTCCAGCTCATCGAGACTTCTACGGAGGCGGGCG
>DATIKF010000250.1:0-23004 GCA_035477855.1 Dissulfurispiraceae bacterium | reverse complement strand
ACTCTTGATGCAAAATGCACTGCCAAAAACGACTCTCTCAGAGGCTCAAGCACCGAAAAACTCGGGTCAATCCATGTCAGAACATCCCCCGAAATTGACCCTGCTGAGCCGCAGAGGGACTTTTTCAGCAGCCTGCTAAGCGATGAAATGTGTCCCCATGGCAGAAATTCCATTATCTGTGCAAATAGCGTTGCGCCAACGTACATAAGAACCTCCGGGCCGGTCGTTGCTTTGACCTTCCCGGATCGGCAAAACTATTTTCAAGTCAGACGCACGCTTTTTCTCTTTCAAGTCAGCTCCTATCAACACTTTCCAGCCGCTAACACCGATGTTAACCGGACACTATACTGAGCTGCATATTATTGTCCGGCCTTAACAACATGTGTTGACGCCACGGTTTTGTGCGTGCCAAGATAGATATACGAACTATGAAACGAAAAACAGACAGGGCGATACGAGAGATGGTGCGGCGGATTGTTTTAGAATTCGCGCCGGAAAAGATCATACTTTTTGGCTCCCATGCGCGCGATGCGGGGGGGGCTGAAAGCGACGTGGATCTGCTGGTGGTGCTTCCTGTTGCGGGTGAGAAACGTGCTGTCCGCCTGCGCATACGGGCTGCGCTGCACGATATTCAGGTGCCAAAGGATGTGATTGTCAGCGATCCGGCAGAGTTTGCATGGCGGAAAGATGTTATTGGTACGGTCGAGTGGCCGGCAGCTCATGAAGGCAGGGTGCTGTATGCAAAAGCGTGAACTGCTTGCCGGTGTTGTGTCCGAATGGGTTCGCAAAGCGGAAAATGACCTCAGGAATGCAACGCATACGCTTACACTGGAGGATGATTGCCCGACCGATACGGTTTGTTTTCATGCACAGCAGTGTGTTGAAAAATACCTGAAAGCATTCATGGCATGGAAAGGGATTCCTTTTTCGAAGACCCACGACGTTTCTGTGCTGGTAGCTCTCTTGCCGGTAGGAATGCCGGAGTTGCTGACTGTAGTGGAGCAGGAATTGCTGACTGACTATGCTGTTATTTCTCGGTATCCAGGAGATGATGAAGAACCCTCTCCGGCAGCTGCCCGAAAAGCCGTGCGCATTGCCCGCCGGGTGCGAAAGCATATTAGGGCATCATTACCGAGAGAAGCGCTTCGCATGCCGTGCCTTCAGAAGAAACCACAATAACTTTTCTGAGACGTGGGCGAGGGATATGGTAATTGAAGGATTCCATGTTGTTTAAAATCCCTCAATCTGATGCCTGACCCGCACATCTAATGCCACATTCCGAAACCTGTCCCTGATTTTTTCAACATCTCAGTTTTTTCTTTTCCAACCGATCCATTGCAGAAAGCTCAGGGGGAACTCCGGTACGCGGATAAAAACATATGCTGCAATCGCGGCATTCGCGAGAGCCGCTATGCCGAAGATGCCCGGAAGCGATAGTCCGGCAGCGAGCAGTCCCGCTGCCGCACCGGTTCCCGTAACAATGAAAAGCGCGTTCATGATGTTGTTTGCCGCGATGATGCGGGCGCGGTGGCTCACATCGCTCCGCGTTTGCATGACTGCATAGAGCGGCACGCAGAAGAGGCCGCCAAAAAACCCTATGAGTATCAAATCAGCCATAATCCGCCACGTGCTCAGATGTGAAAAGAGCGCACGAATGCCAAGAAGCTGTTCAGCCGGTGGAGCGGACGGCGAGGCCAAATAGAAATCCAGCCCGAAGACGGTCATGCCGATTGCACCAAGCGGGATAATGCCTGTCTCGATGCGATGCCCCGAAATCCGTTCGCAGGCAAGCGAGCCGAAACCGATCCCGAGAGTGAAGGTTGCAAGCAGGACGGCCACCGCATCTTCGGTGCCGCCCAGCACATTCTTTGCATACGCGGGAAACTGGGTAAGAAAGAGCGCTCCATAAAGCCAGAACCATGAAATTGCAACAATCGACATAAAGACCACGCGCTTTTCGCGGGCAAAGCCGAGGTTGCGCCAGGTCTCGGTAACCGGATTCGGATTGATTCTGAGGGCAGGCTCAGGCGGCGGAGCAGCGGGGATGCTCCGGCTTGCAATGTAGCCGATCAGCGCAATGCAGAGGCCGAATGCCGATATCCAGACCGTACCGCCGCTGGCGCCGGCGAGCAGTCCGCCGACGAGAGTGCCGAGCAGGATGGCGATGAATGTTCCTGCTTCGACCAGCGCGTTGCCGCCGATCAATTCATTTTCAGTAAGGTGCTGAGGAAGGATGGCATATTTTACCGGGCCGAATACGGTTGAGTGGAAGCCGAGCAGAAAGAGCACAAAAAAGAGCAGCGCAAGGCTTTCAAGAGCAAAACCGACACAGGCAACGAGCATGATGCAAATCTCAAAGACCTTGACGATGCGGGCTATGCGGGCCTTGTCGTATTTGTCCGCAAGCTGGCCGGCGGTTGCTGAAAAAAGAAAGAACGGCAGGATGAACACGCCGGCGAAGAGATTGGCGAGCACCGCCGGCTGCATGGTCGTCCAGTGCGCAGCCTGAAACGTAATGAGTACGATGAGCGAGTTTTTGAAGACGTTGTCGTTGAAGGCGCCGAAAAACTGCGTCAGAAAAAACGGCAGGAACCGGCGCTGGCGCAGAAGTGAGAACTGTGAGCTCATGTGGTCTCCGCGCAAGTCGTCAGTGTGAAGTGATCGACATTGTCTGCGCCGGGGAGCGGCGGATCATCAAGAAACGATTCATGGTTTGTAACGACCAGCAGGCGTTCAGCGCCGAACTGGCCGGCACGTCCTTTTATAGTATCCCGAAAGAGTACTTTATCAACGGTTCTCAGCAGAAAACGCAGCATTCTGCGCATGGTCACGTCTCCTTCAGGCAGATAAACAGCCGTAACGACCTACTTATGATACCGCAGAGGGGGTGTTGATGTAAGCTGAAAAAAGTGGGCATCAAAGTATCGGGTAGCATACGAGACGGAGGTGGAGCATCGAGAGGATCCCGAGAGGGAGGTGCACGAAAGAGCTTTGGATGGAAGCGGTAAGGCTGATAGTCGATGGGCACCTGTCGGCGGTTGCCTTTGAGAGACAGTTCTATAAAAGATTGCTCGCTGTCTGAATGCTTTTGGGTCCACTATTGACAACCGAGGGCACTTGGGGCGAGGCAGGTAACGTCCGACCACAATCTGACTTCAAAACGCTTTTGTCCCGATGCGCTGCTTCTTATAGAGAAACAGTCTGTAGTACTCATTTGACATGCTCGACAATGGCCTGTAGCATCTTTGGCCGGAGCCATTCCTGCTGACCGAAATATATCTTTGTGACAATGCCGTGCCGGTCGATCAGGAGGCTGAGCGGAATCATGAAGGCGGCGTATCTGTGCGTGGTAACGGAAAGGTCGGGGTCGGTCAGAATAGGGTAATTCACCGGCTTCCGCCGCAGAAATGCCTGCGCAGCATCAGTCTTTTTGTCCGCGGTAATGCCGATGACGACAAGTTCCTTCATATCCGCCCGTTCACGAAGTCTGACCAGCGTGCGCACTTCATCAAGGCTGTTTGGAGCCCAGGGGCCCCAGAAGTTGAGAAGGAGAGGCTTTCCGTGAAAGGTTGAAAGAGTGACGGACTTGCCGTTTTGATCGGTGAGCGTAAAGTCAGGTGCCTGTTTGCCGACGAGCTGATCAATGACAAACGGAGAGAGCTGTTCAACCGATGCGGCAGGGAGAAAAAATAAAAAAGCAGCCAGGAGAAGGACCGAACAGAATCGTGTGCGCATTCTCCTGGCCGCTTTTTGTATTCGGCTAGATAAGCTCGGCAGCCTGCAGGACTGCTTTGAGCTTATCCTTGTTCGCCGCACTCATTTCGCAGAGCGGCAGCTTGAACTCTTCGGCAATCTTTCCCATCAGGAAGAGAGCGGTCTTGACCGGAATCGGGTTTGTCTCAATAAACATGGCGGCATTCAGCGGCTCAAGCTGGAAGTGAAGCTTGCGGGCTGTCCCGATGTCGCCGCGCTGCCACGCATTGAAGACCCCGGCAACCATCTTTGGCGCAATGTTCGCCGTGACCGAAATCGCGCCGTGACCGCCAAGGGCATAGAGCGGCAGATTCGTGAAGTCGTCGCCGGAGAGGACTGTCAGGCGATCTCCGACGAGGCGAATCAGTTCGCTCGTCTGTTTCATGTCGCCGGTTGCTTCCTTGATGCTCACGACATTTTTGCAGTCAGCCGCAATACGCGCCACTGTAGAAGGAAGCATGTTCAACGCCGTGCGTCCCGGAACGTTATAGAGCACCAGCGGCAGTTTGCATGCATCGGAAATAGCCTTGTAATGGCGATAGAGCCCTTCCTGTGTCGGCTTGTTGTAATAAGGGGTAACGAGCAATGCCCCGTCGGCTCCGAGCTTTTTTGCCTTTTTGGTCAGTTCAATCGCCTCGTCTGTCGAGTTGGCGCCGGTTCCGGCAATAACCGGAGCGCGCTTGTTGACGCACTTTACCGCAACTTCGATGACGCGGAAGTGCTCCTTGAAATCGAGTGTCGAAGCCTCTCCGGTGGTGCCGCACGGAACAATGCCCTGTGTGCCCTGTTTGATATGCCAGTCAATAAGTTTGCAGTAGGCTTTTTCATCAAACTTGCCTTTCCTGAACGGCGTGACGATTGCGACGATTGAACCTTTAAACATTGCAGCCTCCTTCGTTCCGGCTTTTCGTGCTGCCGGATTGTACTGGCTATATAATACCTTAAAACCAAACAGGTATGAAGCTCGGAAAAACAGAGCGTGGGAAGGGCGGAGAGAACGCTGCGCGTGCTTTCACTTCCGCGCTTCAGGCTGACAGGGTATTGCTCCCTCAAACACTTCCTCTGCCGGGCCGGTCATGTAAGCATGTCCGTTGTCAGCCCATTCGATGTCGAGATCGCCGCCGAGAAGATGGACGGTGACGCGTTTTCGGGTCAGCTTTTTCACCATTGCGGCGATGCCGGTGGCCGTTGCCCCGGTGCCGCAGGCGAGCGTTATGCCCGAGCCGCGCTCCCAGACGCGCATGACCAGTTCAGTATCGCTCTTTTTGTTCACGAATTCAACATTGATGCGCTTTGGAAAGAGCGCATGGTTCTCGATCAACGGTCCGTAGGTGTCCACCGGGAACTCCGTGACGTTTTCATCAAGAAAGATGACCGCATGCGGATTGCCCATCGAAACGAACGTGACGTTGAAAATACGACCCATCGCCTCAACCGGATAATCAATGATCGGGCCTGGGCCCTGAAGATTCACCGGAATGCGCGCCGGTTCGAGAATCGGCTCTCCCATATCAACCTTCACCATGTCGCCCGCCCGCTCAGGGCGTATGATGCCGGCCAGTGTCTCTACATCGAGGACGGCCTTGTCCGAAATCTTCCGGTCCCAGATATATTTCGCGAAGCAGCGGATGCCGTTGCCGCACATCTCGACTTCGCTTCCGTCTGCGTTAAAGATAAGCATTTTGAAGTCGCCGACGGCTGACGGATAGAGCAGAAGCAGCTGATCCGCCCCGATGCCGAAACGGCGGTCGCAATACTTGATCGCAAACGCCTTCGGATCATGCAGCAGACTTGTGCGGCAGTCAACAACGATAAAGTCGTTGCCGATGCCGTGCATTTTCGTAAACGGGATATTCATTTCCTGAACCGTGGAACGGCCTCTCCTTTTGTGAGGTCGGCGTAAGTCTCGCGCTTGCGGATGAGGGCATACTCGGAACCTTTGACCATCACCTCGGCTACGCGCGGACGGCTGTTGTACTGCGACGACATGGTGAAACCGTAAGCCCCAGCGCTCATGACGGCGAGAAGCTCGCCACGGTTGACAATCTGAATCTCCCGGTCCTTTGCGAGAAAGTCGCCCGACTCGCAGATTGGCCCGACGATGTCGGCGGTCGTATTTTTCCGGCGGTTCTTCACCACCGGCTGGATGTGGTGATATGCACCGTAAATGGACGGGCGGATAAGGTCGTTCATTCCCGCGTCGACGATAATGAAATTTTTCTCCGGCGCTTTCTTCAGATAGAGCGCTTTGGTGACCAGAATGCCCGCATTGCCGACAATCGAGCGGCCCGGTTCAAGCACGAGCGTCAGCGTGCGGCCCTTCAGGAGCGGAAGGATGTGCTTTGCCAATGTTGCTGGATCGGGAGGAGTCTCATCGTTATATGTGATACCGAGGCCGCCGCCGATGTCGAGATGCGAAATCTGAATGCCCTGTGTGGCAAGCTCGTCAACCAGCAGAAGGATGCGTTTCAGGGCATCGACAAACGGCGACACCTTCGTGAGCTGTGAGCCGATGTGCTTGTGAATGCCGACGATCTGAATGTTTTTCAGCCTTGCCGCAAGACGGTAATGTTCAATCGCATCTTCAAACGGAATGCCGAACTTGTTCTTCTTCAGCCCGGTCGAGATGTACGGATGCGTCTGCGGGTCAACATCCGGATTCACGCGGAGCGCAATCGGCGCCTTTGTCTTCATGAGTCCCGCAATGCGGTCGATCTCGATCAGTTCCTGCTCGGACTCGACATTGAACATCAGGATTCTGCTCTTCAGCGCGAGACGAATTTCGTCTTCGGTTTTGCCGACGCCTGCATACGCGATTCTGTTGACAGGGATGCCTGCCTTCAATGCGCGATACAGTTCGCCGCCCGATACGACATCAGCACCGCCGCCGAGGCTGCCGATGAGCTTGATGATCGCGGCATTGGAATTTGCCTTGAGTGCATAGCAGACCACGTGCGGAATGCTCTTGAACGCTGTTTCGTATGCTTTTACATGGCGCTCCAGCGTTTTATGGCTATAAATGTAGAGCGGGGTGCCGAACTCCTCTGCCAGCTTGCTGACAGGCACATCCTCTGCGTAGAGTTCACCCTTTTTGAACTCGAAAAAATGCATAAAACCCTCGTCATCTGTTTGATTTTTTATCCGTTTTTTTACCATAATAACGTAAAAAAGTCAAAGCGCGGATCTCCGCAGTTCCTTGAGCTACAACGGGAATCGCCGGTTTGATAGCCAAAAATCAACATAGAGGAGTCGGCATGGGAAAGAATATTGTTCAGAAAATTTTTGACGCACATAAAACTTATGGTGAGCTTGCGCCTGGCGCGCAGATTGGCCTGAAGGTCGACCAGGTGCTGACGCAGGACGCAACCGGCACCATGACCTGGCTTGAGTTTGAGGCCATAGGCATCGACCGGGTGCAGATCGAGACCGCTGTTTCGTACGTCGACCACAATATGCTCCAGTCAAATTTCATGAATGCGGACGACCATCAGTTCCTCCGCACCGCAGCAGCCAAATTCGGCGCTTGGTTTTCGAAGCCGGGCAATGGCATCTGCCATCAGGTGCATCTGGAGCGTTTTGCCGCACCCGGCAAGATTGGCCTCGGCACTGACAGCCACACGCCAACCGGCGGCGGCATCGGCATGATTGCCATCGGCGTGGGCGGTCTGGAAGCAGCAACTGTCATGGCTGGAGCCCCGCTCGAAATCTTGATGCCGAAGGTGCTGAAAATTAACCTCACCGGGAGTCTCAGGAAGCCGCATATCACCGCAATGGATGTTATCCTCACGCTCTTGCAGAAACTGACGGTAGGGGGCGGCGTCGGCAAGATAATTGAATACGGCGGCTCCGGCGCAGCGACCCTCTCGGTGACCGAACGGGCAACCATCACGAATATGGGCGCAGAGATTGGAGCGACTACGTCTCTCTTCCCGAGCGATGCAAACACCTTCAAGTTTCTCATGGCCGAAGGGCGAGAGAAGGATTGGGTTGAACTTGTCGCCGACGCTGACGCGACATACGACGAAATCATTGACCTTGACCTCAGCGCTCTGGAATCGATGGCCGCACAGCCGCACAGCCCGGACAATGTTATCGCTATCCGCGAGATTGCGGGCAAGAAGGTTGATCAGGTCTGCATCGGCAGCTGCACCAACTCATCGTATCCGGCCATGAAGACCGTAGCCCTGATGCTGAAAGGCAAAACACTTCCTGAGTGGGTGAATCTGCTGATTAACCCCGGCTCTATGCAGGTCTATGAGATGCTCTCCCGTGAAGGCCTCATTGCCGACATGATCGCCGCCGGGGCTCGAGTCCTCGAATCCTCCTGCGGCCCGTGCATCGGCATGGGCGGCGCTCCGGGGTCGGGGCATGTTTCGATTCGCTCGTTCAATCGAAATTTTCAGGGCCGTTCCGGCACCAGGGATGCACAGGTGTACCTCACTAATCCGGTTGCCTGTGCGGCGATGGCGCTGAAGGGTGAGATCATCGACCCGCGCGATGCCGGATATGACGTGCCGGTGGTTGCTGAGCCTGAATCTTTTATCATCAATGACAACCTGATGATTCCTCCGAAAGCCGACACATCGGATCTCGTCATCATCAAGGGGCCGAACATCAGGGACGTGCCGGTAAAAGAGCCGCTGAAAGAAAACATTTCTGCCGAAGTCCTGTTAAAGACCGGCAATAACATTACGACCGACGACATCATGCCGGCAGGTTCAAGGGTTTTGCCGTTCCGCTCGAATATCCCGGCGATTTCGGAGTTCGTTTTTGAGAACATCGACAAGACCTTCAGCAGCCGCGCAGAAGCCGCTAAACAGAAGGGCGGCAGCATTGTGGTCGGCGGCGAGAATTACGGCCAGGGCTCTTCGCGTGAGCACGCCGCCATTGCGCCCATGTATCTGGGGGTGCAGGCAGTGCTTGTCAAATCATTCGCTCGCATCCACCGCGCAAATCTTATCAACTTCGGCGTTCTGCCGCTCCTTTTTGCCAATGAAGCCGACTACGACCGCATCAATCAGGGCGACATTCTGACTATCAGGAACATCGCTGCCGGCATCACGGGCGGCCAGAAGTACGAGGCGGAAAATCAGACACAAGGGTTTGCATTTGGCGTTATTTCGAACCTGAGCGACCGTGAAAAGGGACTCCTTCTGAAGGGCGGACTCCTCCCCTACACAAAGGAGCGGGCATTGACAAAGTAGATTTTTTCGTAGTAATATTCATACTCACGTCTCACTGCATCAGGCCAGCGCAGTGTGCGGGCCGCTAGCTCAGTTGGTAGAGCAACGCCCTTTTAAGGCGTGGGTCGTTGGTTCGAATCCAACGCGGCTCACTGTGAAATTTCGATTGCAGATTGACGATCCGTTATTCTAAAGGACGTAGTTCAATAAAAAAATGCTACCTCTGAAATCTGCAATTACGCAGGCTGTCCCTATCGTCTAGCCCGGCCTAGGACGCGGCCCTTTCAAGGCTGCAACGCGGGTTCGAATCCCGCTGGGGACGCCAAAAACCAATGAAGGACCGCAGAAATGCGGTCCTCTTGAGTTTGCCCATTTGAAGGATTTGCTTCGAGTTCATCGTAGCCTCAAAAAAGACCTGAAAGACAAAATTATTGCTGACTTCTTGCAAAATCAGGCCCCGCTTCTTTGCTGATGCGAGATTAGTTCGGCGACCAGCTCGGACTTGTTGCCTTGACGCCGCGAGGCGTAATTTTCACCTGCCCTTCACCGTTTAGACGCATCAGATAAATCCCTTTTGAACCGTCTCTGTCCGACATGAACACGATGTATCTGCCGTCGGGAGAAAAAGAAGGCTCTTCATTATTTCCCCGATCGGTAAGCTGTGCGGCTCCCGATCCGTCCGTCTTCATGATGAATATTTGATGCTGTCCGCCGACAAGTCCTGAATAGGCAATACGATCGCCGTTCGGAGACCATGCAGGCGCGGTGTTGTATCCTCCCTGATACGTTAAGCGACGGACATTATAGCCTGAAGCGTCAGAAAGAAAAACCTGCGGCCCTCCGGAGCGGTTTGAAACAAAAGCGATGTTTTTGCCGTCCGGCGAGACCGCCGGAGAGACGTCAATCCACGGAGACGATGCGATTTTCTGCACCTGACCGCTGACGCTGTCGCCCGTGTATATGCCTGAATTGCCGTCGTACAATGTCGCAAATACGAAGCGGCGGCTGTCGGGAAAGAAGTTGCCGGCAATAGTGAGGCCGCGGGTCGTGCGGATATGTTTTTCGCGCATGGTTCTGAGATCAAGCACAAAGAGATCCCACTGCCGGAAGCGCTCGGAGGAGTAAATAAGTTTTGAACCGTCCGGCGACCAGCGGGGCTTCAGCAGAACCCCGCCGGAAATGCCCGTCGAACCCGTCTTGTAGCCGTCCCAGTCGGCAGTGTAGATCTCTTTTCTCCCGCCGGACTCACCGATAAAGGCAATTTTTGTGCGGAAGACGCCCTGCCTGCCGGTCAGAACACGATAAACGTCGTTGGCAACCGCATGAGCCAGCTGGCGGAGTGCCCCCCTGGACGAAGCGGAGTATTCCTTGCGCAGCACTTCACGGCCGTCAACAGCATCATGCGCAGTAACAAGCATATTCAATCCGCTTGTGATGCGTCCTTTCACAACCAGCTCGACGCCGAGGCCCCGCCAGTTATTCGGATTGAAAGGCTGTCCCGCCTGCTCAATCTGCGCCGCGTCGTCAAGGCACTCAAAAAGACCGGTAAACGTCAGGTCCGCTTTCACAACATCAGACACTTCGGGCGCACCGCTGAACGGCTGTATCGCTATCGGCAGCTTGCGCATGCCGGGCGATGAAATATCGATAAATATTTTATCGGCGAATGCCTGCCGCGGCGCAAGCGCGGAAAAGAGCGCAAGAGTGCAGCAGACTGCGACAAAGACAAGCAGTGCGGCGCGACTGATTTTTCGTATCATGGAGTGAACCTCACAAGGATTTCTGTTTCCTGGGGCGGACGGGGAAGCGGCGTCGATTTGTTGATTGCACGCAGGCCGGAGCGATCAAAAAGCGGACTGCCGGAACTCTTTTCGACGCCGACAATCTGTATGCTGCCGTCTCTCCGGACCTTGATGAGCACAAGCGCCTCAAGGCTCTTGTCGATTGATTCAGGGTATATCCAGTTCTGATGTATGATGGAGCTTACCACGGCGCTGTAGTCGCCGCCGCCCGGCTTTCCGCCTTTGCCCGCCTTGGCGGCTGCAGTAGCCTGGCCAGACTGTTTCGCCGCGCTCACATCAGCCAGGCGCCGTTCCGCGACCATTCTTTCGATGCGTTTTTTAGCCTTCAATGCAGCGACCCGGTCGCTCAGAAGCTCTTCATCTTCCCTTTTTTCCTGCTTTGTTTTCTCCTGTTTTGTTTTTTTCTGCACCGCCGGCACCTGGTCAGCTTTCTTTTGCAGCGGAGCCTGCGATTTTGTCTGCTCGGCAACAGGAGCAGGTGTCTGCGACGGCGCGACAGCAGACCCGCCGGGAAGGGCGACAAGCGTCACAATGTAGTTGTCAGCGGGCTTGCGGGAAGGAGAGAGCGCAAAAAACAGAATTGCAATGACGAGCAACGAAAGGTGCAGAGCAACGGAATAGCCGAAGGCATGATAGAGCGGATTTTTTTTCTTCATTTGAGAGACATGCTCGGTTCTGTCACCATCCCGAGCTTTTCGATACCCGCCTCCTTAATCTCGCCCATAATGTCGGCAACAACGCCATACGGGACATCCTTGTCGGCCTTGAGGAAGACCTGGGGATTCTGCTTGCTGATAGCGGCGAGTCTCGTGATGAGGGCATCGCGGGTGACCGGCGTTTCATTGAGAAAAAACTGATTGCCCTGCTTGATGATAATCGTGACACGCTCCTCAGCCGGTAATTCCTTGCCTTTTGCTTTGGGAAGGTTCACGTCGATACCCTGCTGCAGAAGCGGCGCGGTGACCATGAAGATAATCAGCAGAACAAGCATGACGTCAACCAGCGGCGTGACGTTGATTTCGGACATGACCGTTCTGTGGCGGGATGTTTTCATCGTTTCGTCAGAATGTAATCCACGAGTTCTTCGCGGAAGTCTTCAAGCGTTACCATCATGCGGTTCGCCCGGCTCAGGTAATAGTTATACGCGACAACAGCGGGAATTGCCGCAACCAGGCCGATAGCAGTCGCGACGAGAGCCTCAGCGATGCCGGGCGCTACGACTGCAAGCGAAGCGGAGCCGGCGCTTCCGATGCCGCGAAACGCGTTCATGATGCCCCAGACCGTGCCGAAGAGTCCGATAAAGGGGGTGGTAGAGCCGGTCGTCGCAAGGAAGTGCAGATACCGCTCAAGTTTCGCTTCTTCAAGAACATTGTACCGCTTGAGCATGCGGCGCAGTTCATCCTTGTCCGTATAGGTTTTTTCGGCATACACATTTCTGAAGAGCACAGCCAGAGGACTGGTCATGTATTTTTTTGAAGCCGAGAAGAGGTCGGCAGGATCCCTGAGCGAACCGTATATGCGGAGAAACTCGCTCGACTCAGCCTCAGCCTTGCTGAAATGGCGCCATTTGTAGAATATGATAGTCCACGAAATAACCGAAAAAAGCACCAGTATGATGAGCACGGCTTTCACGACGTAGCCGGCCTGCGCTATAAGCTGAAACACCGAATGTTCCATGCATCCTCCCTCTGTACAAACGCTTAAATGTAGCCAAAAAACGGCTCTTCTGTCAAACTGCGGCGGTGTTTTTTGCGGGCAGGGAAGGACTCCGAACGAGTCGGAGTGACAAAGGCGTGGGGGTGATTCTTCTTATCTGTCATTCCGGCTTGTCCGGAATCGTTCCCTTTCTCTCCCCGCAACAGTGAAGCGGGAAGGACTCCGAACAAGTCGGAGTGACAAAGGTTTAGTGGTGGTTCTTCTCGTCTGTCATTCCGGCTGCGTCCGGAATCTTTCCCTGGTGAAGCCGGCTCTATGTATGCTTCTCCCGGGTTGTGACGGATGATTCAACGATGGCGATTTCTTCAGGAGTGAGGCCGTAGAGTTCATAGACAAGCTGGTCTATCTGCCTGTCCTTTGCGGCAATCCGGCGCTCAAGCGAGGTTTTTTCCTGCGGAGTGCGCGCGGCGGGCAACTGCTTGTTCAGCTCCAGCATCGTCCCGACAAGCTTTACCATAGTGTCATGGAGTGCTTTATCAGCTTTGTTTGAGAAGTCGATGGGGCGGATGGGAAGCTGCTGCACATACATCGGCTTATACTCGAAGTAACCGCCCTGCTTGGTTGATGAGATGGAGTGCATGACGAAATCGGGCACTTTAGAATTTAAAATGCCGACCAGATAGAGATCGTCCAGCGGAATAATAGTAGTTTTGTCGTTTGAGTAAAAACCTTCCCGATCAAATGCATATGAGGCGTTTCGTACAATCGCAGGAATAATGATTTTCGGTTTTTCAAATTCGTCATAATAGTCACATGTTCGCAGCTCCCACCAGTATTCGCCTTTGTCATAGCGCTTCTGCGCTTTGGTAGAAAAAGGCTGAAGGTGGTTTGCTATGGCTGGATAGTTTTCCTTAAGGCAATTCCACGCATGCTTTTCTGTCATGGAATCATAACTCCCCCACCCCCCTCTTACTTTAAGAGGGGGGGCCGAAGGCGGGGGCGTTACTTCAAGAAAGGGGTGGGAGGAGTTTTTGCGAGTCCACCCCCTGGGCATACAAATGAGAAACTGCTGTGTCGGCAAAGGCTGGTATCGCTTGATGTCGCGTCCGGCGAGGAAAGGTTTTATTATCGCAGCGCATTTCGCGTCTTTACGAATGAGGCGCTGACGGGTTTCAGCATCAATCACAAATGCTTCGTTTAAGCCCGTCTTTATCCCGTAATGTATCTTCCCCTGCACATATTCACCTAAAGGCGTGCCGATGGTCTTGAGTTTGTCCAGGAGCTTCTGCGTTTGGCTGTCGGCAAGCGACCAGCCGCTGTCATCAAGCGTTGACTGGTTCAGCACATAATGATTTTCCCGCACATAATGTTCAAGGCTGTCGAAGGCAAGTGTTCTAACCTGAGTAATGTTTGTTGCCGGCGCGGCTTTACGCCGAAGCCCTTTTAAGGCTGCAGGCGCTCCAATATTCATTTTGGAAATAACAAGAATGCAAGGATAGGTCGTTGCGGTTTTAAAAACTGGCAAATCGCCGAAGTCGACAATCTCGACAATGTCCTGCTGCTTCAGCCACCGGCGCAGAGGCTCGCCGTAATTAGCCCGCATCCATTTGTTGGCGACAATGTAGCCGAACAGGCCGCCTGCCCGCAAAAGCGTTACCCCCTGCTCAATAAAATAAGCGTAAAGATCAGCTATGCCGTGATAAACGTCAAAATGTTTTTGAAAGTATTCCTTATCATTGCCCAATGATTCCTGCCGTACATACGGCGGATTGCCGATCACCGCATCGAAGCCCCCTGACTTGAAAACTTCAGGAAACTCTGCCTGCCAGTCAAAAATATTGACGCGCAGCCGTTCTTCCTCATTCAGCAGAGGCATCTGTTCATGGAAGTCGGGGCCGATGAGCGAATTGCCGCATTTTATGTTGTTGCCGAGGTCGGGCAGTGCGCGTTCGCGGAAGAGGCGGAGCGGCTGCAAGGTCTGTTCCGTCTCGCCCTCAAGCACTTTGAGCAGGAGCGAGAGCTTGGTTACTTCTCCCGCCTGTGCATCAATATCGACACCGTAAATGCTGTTCAGCAGAATGCGCTTGCGCTCATCGATAGCAAGCTTCCACGATCCGCCCGATGCCTGCACAAGCGCCGGGCGCCTGCCTTTTGCCCACTTCTCCGGGTCGTTTTTTTCGTACCAGTCGCGGTGCCAGTCGAGAAGGAACTGGTATGCGCCGATCAGAAACGAGCCGGAGCCGCATGCAGGATCGAGGACGCGCAGGTCAGCGACCTGCTTTGGCGTTTTCCCCTCAACAAGCTTCCCGACGGTCTGCCGGACAATGTAATCGACAATATAGGTGGGCGTGTAATAGACGCCGCCCGCTTTCTTTACTTCGGGTTTGTCTTCGATGACGGCGCGGTGGCCGGGAGTGAGGCGGATGACTTTGCCGAGGAATTGCTCATAAACCTGGCCGAGAATGTCTGCGGGCAGCACGCTGAATTCGTAGGGGCTGTCGGGGTAGTACAGGCCGAGAAGCATCTCCCTGAGCAGTTTGTCGTCTATCAGGAGTGACGTGGTGAGTTCATCAGGCGCTTCGTGGCGGTTTTTTTCGTTTTTGAAGTGAAAGAGTCCGGAGTTGTAGCGGTCATCGGCGGCATGGAAGAGCTGGCAGAGCCGCCGGTAGATGCCGGGGCCGTTGGTCAGGCTCATCAGGTGCGCGTAGTTTTCGATGCTCCGGTCTTCGCAGATGCGCAGGAAGATTATGCGGTCAATAATGCGCTGTACTGCAAAATTGAGTTCGCGCTGGGTGAGGCCTGCGTTCCTCAGCGCGAGGTTTGCGGCGAGGGCCTGGCGCCATTTCTCGATTTCACCGAGAAAAGCGGCATCCACTTCGGCAGTGCCTTTTTTGGTCCTGCTTGATTCAGCGTATTTGTCGAATGCGCCTTTCAGCACGGCATCGCGCGAGAAGTGCGCTGCAATCCATTCCCATTTTTCCGCGTACTCCACATGAGTGCAGTAGAATATGCGGGCTGCCGATGCTTTGTCGTTCTTGTCGGGCCGGATGCGGCAGTCGAAAACCGCAAGCTCATGGAAGTCGCTCAATATGCTGAGCGGCAGCTTTGCAGACCATGCATAGCGGCGGAGCTGATACGCGGGGCTTGTTTCGTCCTTTATGCTGACTGACGGCTTTTTCGCTTCAAGAAAGAACTTGCGGGTGCCGCCGATGCGGAAACAGTAGTCGGGCGCCTTGACCGCGCCTCCGATGCGGATGGCATCTTCATGGATAACGTCTTTATATGCCTCGGCATAGCCTTGTTCATTATCCACATCCCAGCCGAGCGCTTTGAAGAAAGGATCCAGAAACTCGCGGCGGAGCTGGGTTTCGTTGTAATTTCCGGATGTGTAGGATTCGCGGTGCTGCTCGAAACGCGCGACGAGATCGAGAACAACCTGCGGCGCGCTCATCTGTTTTCAACCCGATGAAAAGCTTCGTTCGGTGCGTGTTCCGGCGCCATTCTATCGATCCCTCCGCAGGTGCGCATATTCCAGAATCTTATACGACCTGCGGCATGGTGTCAATGCGATGTGTTGCTGCGGATTTGATTTTTGAAAAAACGGTCGGGTATGCTCAATTCATGCCGTATACACAAATAATAAACGCATTTAAAGGCAAAAGGGTTCTGGTGGTGGGCGACCTGATTCTGGATCGCTACCTGTTCGGCAAGGTGAACCGCATTTCACCGGAAGCGCCGGTTCCGATTGTCGATGTCATCAGTGAATCGTTTTTGCTGGGCGGCGCTGCCAACGTTGCCAACAACGTTATTGCGCTCGGCGGCAGGGCGACGGTTGCGGGCATTATCGGCAAAGGGAATGCCGGAAAGGTGATGCAGGATCTGCTGGCTGAGAAGTCCATCGACACGGCGGGTGTAATTGAGGACAAGCGTCCCACAACAGTCAAGACGCGCGTTATTGCGCATAATCAGCAGGTGGTCCGCTTCGACAAAGAGGAGCGGCGTAAGCTCGAGGGCAAGAGCCTGACTGCACTGATGGCGTATGTAAAAAAGGCGGTTCCTGAGCATGATGCTGTTGTTATTTCCGATTACAATAAAGGCGTCGTCTCGGCTGCATTGGTCGGCGCCATCATGACGCATGCAAAAAAGCACAATACGTTTGTTGCCGTTGATCCGAAGGTCGGTCATTTCCATTTTTACAAAAATGTTTCGCTCATAACGCCGAACCTGATGGAAGCCGCGCAGGGGTCAGGCGTCGAGATTCGTGATGAAAAGAGCCTCATGAAGGCCGGCAAGGCGCTTATTTCGCGCCTCGGCTGCAAATCGGTGCTTATCACGCGCAGTGAAGACGGCATGAGTCTTTTCAAGAAGGCGCCGGGTGCCCGGTCAATTATGGTTGAGCACTTCCCGACCGTCGCCAAAAAAGTGTTCGACGTTACCGGCGCGGGCGATACAGTCATAGCGGCCTTTGCGCTTGCCGTGGCTGCAGGCGCTTCGCTTGAGCAGGCAACTGTTATCGCAAATCATGCCGCCGGTATTGTGGTCGGCGAGGTCGGCACCGCAACCGCCTCTCCGGAGCGACTGCTCGCCGCTTTGAAGAGTTCTGGTTCTTAGCCGTTCTCGTCTTCCGCTTTCCCCGCCGGCACGTGTTTATCGAAAGGACATATTCATGGCAAAGGCATTAGCGCTATATTCCGGCGGGCTTGACAGCACGCTTGCCATTCTGGTGATGCTCAGGCAAGGCGTGCGGGTGAACGCGATAACGTTTCAGACCGGGTTCGGCTGCTATCAGACGGAGGCATTCTTTCAGGCGGCGCTGGCGACAGCGGAACGCTTCGGATTTGAGCTGATTATCCGCGACATCGTCCCCCAGTTTATCGACATCATCAGAACGCCGAAATTCGGCTTCGGCAAAAACATGAACCCCTGCCTTGACTGCAAAATCCTGATGCTCAGAGAAGCGAAGAAGCTCATGTCTGGAGTCGGCGCGGATTTCATCGTGACCGGCGAAGTGCTCTGGCAGAGGCCGATGAGCCAGCGAAAAGATACGCTGGCGATAATCGATCGGGAATCCGGGCTCAAGGGATATGTGCTGCGCCCCCTCAGCGCAATACTGATGAAACCCACAATTCCGGAAGAGCTCGGTATGGTCCGCCGGGAAAAACTCTACGCATTCAACGGACGTTCCAGAAAACCCCAGATTGCACTGGCTGAAGAGCTTGGGCTCAGCGACTATCCGCAGCCGGCCGGCGGCTGCCTGCTGACTGATCCGCTTTATGCCGAACGCCTGCGACGGACAATTCAGGAGAGCCCTGCTGCGCGGGTCCGCACTATTCTGATGTTGCGGGTTGGACGCCATTTCCAGGTTGCCGGCGGCGTCAGGATTGTTGTCGGGCGTGATGACAAGGACAACGCTGAGTTGAAAAAAATGCTTGCCGACGACGACTACCGCCTTTTTGTGAAAGACTGCGGCAGTCCGCTCACCGCCGTCATCGGAAACCCGTCCGAAGCTGACCTGGAAACCGCCGCCGCACTGACTGCCCGCTACTCAGCCGCCAGGAAGCTTCCGACCGTTTCAGTTACTGTTGAAAAGAACGGCAGGCAGAACACGCTTGCCGTTACACCTGCCGCGGACGATCTTATCGGGCGACTGCGGGCATAGCCGGGCGAGCATTTATTTCCCTTGAACTCCTTCGCTTTTTCAAATTATGGCTATTGGTTGCATGTGTTCTCAGCTATAATAATGACTATTCCCGTTGCATTGGATACGACCACTCTTCAGTGAGAAAGGAACGCGCACATGGCAAAGAAAAACGTTCTCGGCATTATCGTAGGAGGGGGGCCGGCGCCTGGCATTAACGGCGTCATCAGTTCCGCAACCATTGAGGCGGTGAATGAGGGGCGGCAGGTCGTCGGCATTGTCGGAGGGTTCAAAAGTCTGTTTGACGGTGATGTAAAAAGTGCGATTCCGCTGACTATCGGTGAGGTCAGCCGGCTGCATACCCAGGGAGGCTCAATTCTGCGGACTTCCCGCGATTATCCGGACAAGGCCCGGGAGAAGTTCAAGGTTCTCATGTCTACACTGAAGCAGATCGGCGTCAGTCATCTCGTTACCATCGGCGGCGAAGGCACGCTCTTCATGGCGAACTGGATTGAGAAGGAAGGACGCGGTTCAATCAGCGTTGCCCATGTTCCAAAGACTATTGATAACGACATCCCCTTGCCGGGCGGGGTTTCTACATTCGGGTATCAGACAGCCCGCCACTGGGGAGTCGAGATTGTGAAGAACATCATGGAAGATGCCAAGACGACGGGCCGGTGGTATTTCATTACGACCATGGGACGGCATGCAGGGCATCTCGCGCTTGGTATCGGCAAAGCAGCGGGGGCGACAATTTCACTCATTCCAGAGGAGTTTCAGGCCGAGAAAATGCCGCTGCGGAGCATTGGAGACGTACTTGCCGGGTCTATTATCAAGCGGCTTTCCATGGGCAGAGACCATGGGGTTGCGATACTCGCCGAAGGGCTGACCAATAAGCTGGATGAGGAAGAGTTGCGGCGCTATGAGCCGTGCCAGATGGATGAGACCGGCCGGCTGCGCCTGTCCGAAATTCTGCTGGGGCGCATTTTAAAGGCTTTTGTCGGCGAGACGCTCGAATCGTTCGGCATCAAGATGACGATTGTCGATAAGAACGTCGGGTACGAACTGCGCGCTGCGCCGCCGATTCCGTTTGATGTTGAATACACCCGCAATCTGGGGTATGGGGCAGTCAGATTCCTGCTGCGCGGAGGCAGCGGAGCAACGATTGTGCTTGAGGAAGGGCATATGCGGCCGATTCCGTTTGTCGAAATGATGGACTATACGACGGGCCGCGTGAAGGTGCGCACGGTCGACATTCATTCCATCAACTATGAAGTTGCCAGGAAATACATGATTCGCCTTGAGAGTGATGATTTTGAGGGCAAGTCGCTTGCGCAGCTTGCGAAGACCGTAAAGCTGAAGCCGGAAGAGTTCCGTCAGCGCTTCGAGCATGTTTTATAGGTATCGTTAATGAGAGAACTGCCTGCCGCACTGTTGTCAGGCGGTTTATTATGCATGGGCGAAAACAGAAAGCATACCAGTCAGCGCGAAGACAAAGAATTGCAGTTCAGGCATGCTGAGCATCTTCGGGAGTTTGGCATACTGAGCCTTGACGTATTGCGGGCAGACAAGCTGCGCGAGGCGCTTGAGCGTCTTTATCATGTCAACGAGCAGGTGCCTATTGTTGTTGAGGGCAAACGTGATGTTGAAGCGCTCAGAATGCTCGGCTTTTCCGGAGAGATCCTGACGTTGCATGGCCGCCGCGGTTTTTATGAATTTGCTGAAGAGATTCACGAACGCTATGGCAACATCGTTCTGCTTCTGGATTGGGACGAGAAAGGCGAAGCGCTTCAGTCCCAGATGAGAGCATTGCTGCCCGGACTTTGGGAGGAGCACGCCCCGATTCGTGAATCGCTGATAAACCTCTGCCAGAAGGATATTCGGGATGTTCAGAGCCTGCCTTCGCTGCTTGACCGCCTTGCGGGAATACGGGTGCTGTTTCCGGAAAGCGCGGAAAGCCGGGGGGACTTCTGAACAGTGACTGCCGTCTCGTTCGGTACCAGGGCGGAAGATGCCGCCGCAGAGCTTCTCAAGCAAAAAGGATACACGATACTGCACCGAAATTATCGCGCCCCGTATGGAGAGGCGGACATTATAGCTCAAGACGGACGAACGCTTGTTATCGTCGAAGTGAAAGCACGCAGTTCAGCGCACTTCGGGCAGCCCTTTGAGGCGGTAACCGGCAAAAAACAGGAAAAGCTGCGCAAGGTTGCGCTCGGATATATGAAGCAGCATGGTGGTGAGTGCCCGGTGCGTTTCGATATCGTCAGCATTGTCGCAAGAATGGGAATGCTAAACCTGGAGCATATTGAACACGCTTTTTAAGCTGCTTTTCGCCGTCTGTTCATCCGCTATTCCGGGATGTGATAAAACAGATACGCGGAAATGCCGGAGAAAGCTATCGGGACAATCCACGGCGCAATAACGGGCTGGATGCTTCCTGCATAGCCGAGCGAAAGGAAGAACGAATAGCCGAGCCAGTATGCCAGACTGATCATCAGTCCAATGCCTGCCGAGAAGACTCCTGCATGAGTTTCGGTATTCTGGAAAATGCGGAGTGCGTAAACTTTCTGCAGTGTCCTCTGATCCCCGCCGACCGAGAGCGAAATCCCTAGCAGCAGCATGAAGAGATTGATGATTGGATATGCAATGCGTGAACTGATGTCGGTGCTCAGTTTTGTGTTTCTGAAGCCTGCCTCCTGCAGACGGTTCTTGAAGCGCAGCAGTTCCATGACTGACATTTCTTCGACCTTCCAGACATCGCTCTGAAAAGCTTTCGGCGATTCGATGCCGGGATATTCAAGCTCCTTGACCAACGTCACTTTGCCGGTTTCTATCGACAGGGTGCGCGCGTTTTTCAGTTTCCATGCTTCCTGCTCCCAAACCGCGGAATCAGCGTCAATGCGGGCATGCAGTCCTTTTTCTCCCATGCGGAAAATAGTTATGGCCTGATAGGCATCCCTGTCGGGAAGGTAGAGGCCAATCCGTGCTATTGAGCCGTCTTTTCCCCGAATGTAAAGAGTGCCTTCCCGGAAGGAGACCTTTTGCTCCTTTTTCGTGATCTGATTGGAAATGGAGCGCAATTTCTTGGCAGTGGCAGGCACGATCACTTCGCCCAGAAGGAAGCTGATCAATGTCAGTAAAATGCCCAGGGCGAGGAACGGACGGAGAAGTGATTTGAGTTTGCCGCCGGCCGCCTTGATGACAACGATTTCCCGCCTGCGAATCGCCTGGGAAAAAACAAAGAGGCTGCTGAGGAGGATTGCCATCGGCATGAGGTATTGCATATATTTCGGAACGGTGTTCAGTGCGTAAGTAATAAGCAGCTTCATCGGCGGGTTGAAGGGCAGAAATTCATCGAGCTTGTCGACGAGTCCGATGATGCTGAAAATGACCGCAATCCCGAATGCGAGCACCATCAGGGTTTTCAGGAAGTCAAGAATGTACATGCGCTGAATCAGATTCATCGTTTGTTCATCCGTTCAAAGACAACAAGCGAAAAAATGCTCAATGCGATAAATGAGAGCCACGCTCCGAGATAATGCGGCAGGCTGCCGGAACGTGCGAGCTTTTCGCCATAAATAAGAATTGTGTAGTAGACGGCGAAAACGGACAGACCTATTGTCAGCCCCCCAAGACGTCCGGATTTTCCGGCAATGAGCGACAGTGCAGTTCCAAGGAGCGTGATGATAATGCAGACCGCCGGCAGTGACAGCCTGCGGTGCAGCTCCAGCATATAAGACATACCCTGTCCTGGCGCACCCTGAGCAAATTTCAATAACTCCCAAGGGGTGAGTTCGCTATTCTTGCGGCTTGCAGGTTCCAGGGAAGGGGTCAGTTTGAAGTGATAGGTGCCGAAGAAAAGTTCGGTCACAATGTCTTTTTTTGTGATGTAGGCTTGTCCTTCCGTCAACAGGAAGCTTAATGCCTCATTTTCCTGCAAAATGACACCTTTTTTTGCCACGATCACTTTTTGTTCATCTTTATTGCGTTCATCAACAATAAAAATATCAATGAGGGTGTTCGGATCCGGTTTCTGGCGCACAAGCAGCGTGATATCTTTGAAAGCAGTATTGAATGATCCTTCCTCAATTGTCATCGGAGCCCTGATGGTTAATATCTCGGTCACTTTCAGGCGAAGTGCTTCAGCTCCTTTGGGGCCAAGATAAAAGCTCATGAGAATGCTTAGAACAAAACAGGCGATTCCGAGATAGACGGCGGGATAGACTATGCGTCGGAACGACATGCCGCAGCTTCTCATTATAAGAAGCTCATTGTCAGAGTTCATCCTGCCATAGGTCAGAAGAATAGCCAGAAGCAGCGCCATCGGTATTGTCAGATTGAGGATCTGAGGCTGCAAGTACATGACAATCAACAACATATCGTCAGGAGAGGCGCCGACTCCCGACAAAATCCGGGCCAGTCGGAGGAGTTTCTCCATCATCAGGGTAAAATTCAGGAAAAGGAGGGAAAGCGCAAATGAAATCGCGAGTTCTTTCAGAATAGAACGATGAATCAGAAGCATGGACATCAGTCCAGCATACGCAATCATGTCAGAAAAAGTCAAAATTCACAATATGTTAAGTCAAAAGATTCTGAGGGGGGGGTTGACATTTTTTACGAAGACTGGTAGGCTTAAATCGTTAGGTGCTCTTTGAAGTGAAGTACTCTACAGTACCGGAAGGCTCCAGCCGAGCTGAGGTAGTTGACAAAAGACCCCACGATGGGTCAAAATGATCAGCCAGCAACGAGCAGTATGGTGCTGTGGGGATTTTGTTCTTTGAAAACTACGGATAGAACATGCCAAAGCAAGTTTTTTGCAGTTATGAGTTTTAAACAGGATTATAATGAGAGTTTGATCCTGGCTCAGAACGAACGCTGGCGGCGTGCTTAACACATGCAAGTCGAACGGGGTAGTGAGGAGTAGCAATACGAATCATTATTTAGTGGCGCACGGGTGAGTAACACGTAG
>DATIKF010000249.1:0-1848 GCA_035477855.1 Dissulfurispiraceae bacterium | reverse complement strand
AAAGCTGCGGTACGTAGTAAGATCAGCGATTCGCTGTCAACTTTCTCCAGCAGCGCCAGGCGTTCAACAGCAGGAACAACGTCCGACTGGGTATGATGCAGGCTGTGATAGTGGAGATGACCGGGCAGCTCACGCTGGAGTCTATCTACCGCATAGTTCTCTGCTGCTACATGGTCTGGCAGGTTCGCTTCCCGAAGCAGGGCAGGTGCTTCTTTTTTGCTTTTTGTCTCTCTCAGATGTGGGACGGTCTGAGCGGGAACCTGTAGCGCCATGAACTGTTACTCCACTTGCCACTGTCTGACATTAATCGTTATCATCCCGATTATACTGGATTGACGATCAGGATGCAATCATTAGTCCTGATGTCCGGACAAAAGTACGGACATCAGGGTAGCACAAAAAGCCTCGAAGAAGATAAACTTGGTTTTCCGAGACCACATTTATCAAAAACGAGGCTTCATGGACAAGTTTATCAACAATCAAGAATTTATGGCGGAATTGTTCGACGATGATGAACAGGCAGAACGGGCAGGAGAAATCGGGGCGGCCATTCTTGAGGCGCGCTCGTTGCGAATGACGGACATTGCCGTGGAAATGGAAGGCGAAAGCGCAGCGGGCTACAAAAGGATACAGCGGTTCCTGGGAAAAGCAGATCCACGCTCTGCTTTGTGGCGGTTGTTTCAGGAAGATGCGGGGTTTGTGATTGGCGACCCCACAGAGATAGAGCGTCCACATGCCTGGAAGACGGAATATGTGGGCACGTTGAAAGATGGCAAGACGAAAGGGTTTTGGGCATTGATCTTGGCGACACCGTATCGAGGCCGGGCAATCCCGTGTGGGATGGTTACGTACTCATCGAAAACGATTGCGCAGGGTCTGGATTCGCGCAATCGCAATCATTTTCGAGCGTTTGACAGCTTGAAGGACATGCTGGGCGGACGCCCGTTGGTGTTGGATCGAGAGTTCAGCTACCTGGAATTGATGTTCAACCTGTTCGAGGAGCAGATCAACTGGGTGATCCGCCTGAACTTGCGCTCCAACCCACCTAAATTCTATGATGATGACGGCAAGGAAGTCGCCTTGACGATTTCGCCTGGGGAGACGGTGGTTCTCAAGCATGTCTGGTACATGGGCAAGGTGTGCATGAACATTGCCGGTACCTGGAAGAAAGGCTTGAGCGAACCGATGTGGGTGATGACCAGCCTGGAAGCCAAGCGTGGCTTACAGATTTACTTTGCCCGCATGAAAATCGAAGAAACTTACCGCGACCTCAAAAGCTTGCTGGGCTTGACCAAGCTCATGAATAAGCAGCAAGTCTACATGGAGAAAATGGTCAGCCTTTTGTTGCTGACTTTCACCATCGGCCTGCTTGTCGGCGAAGAATTGCGCGATTTGCTTTATGGCGAGCCAATCGCTGAGGATGAGCAGGTTGAAGACAAGGAGCGTATCCCCGGTTCACCTTCTCTCAAGAAGGGCAAAAAGTGGAAGCGCTATTCTGGCCTGTTTATTCTGATCAAACAGAAGTGGGCACTTTCGGATCAGCAGAAAACTGCAATCCTTGACGCTGCCATGGCGACTTTCCGTAATTTGGTACACACACATGTCCGAACTTTTGTCTGAACCTCAGTTTTTTGCTATTGACACTTGTCACGAATCATCCTATACTATATTTATTCTTGCACATATTATCTATTATGAACAAATGTGCAGTTATGGATGAGAATGCCCCGTACACCTCAACAAAAAGACCCTGTATTACCAAGCAAAATTTGCCGCCTCTATTATGAAGAGGACTGCAGCGAAGCAGAAATCGCTGAACGGCTACACCTTTCACGTACCAAGGTCTCG
>DATIKF010000248.1:0-25709 GCA_035477855.1 Dissulfurispiraceae bacterium | reverse complement strand
TAAATCTGTTTGCGCCGCACTTTTTTTTGTGACTTTTTCATACATTGTTTTCCTGTAAAAGTGTTATTCAGCATCCGCCGCGAATTGCACGGCGGCCTCAACATTCAGGCCTTTGAACCACTTGCGGATTTGAAAATCTATGCCGCAAGGGTCTGGATTTTCGGCGGCATACGCCGCGCGGATACGTTCGGCAGTGATGCCACAAGCCCGGCATCGAGCGGTCAAATACTTGTTTCGAGCCGCAAGGGATGCTTTGGCCGCCGCCAATTCCGCTTGCCGCAATGCTGCTTCTTTCGCCGCTTTTGCCGCAACAAACTTCTTTCGCTGCGCCGACAAATACGCGCGAACAGCATCGGGCCGCTGACAGCTCCAGAGAAGTTCCAAGTCAACGCAAAATTGCTCTGCCGCGCCAAGCCATTCACTCGCGTAAACGTAAATATCACTTGAGCCATTGTGCGGGTTCGGGGCGTGTCTTGACACGCGCACGTCAAGGATGACCGCATCGATGAAATTGTCATCATTCGGCGGGTATATTTCGCCGTAATAGCTGCCTGCGCCCCAACAGGGCGAAAGCACAAGCCGCGCGCCGTACTTCGCCGCCAGCTTTTCGAGCCTTCGGCAGAACGCCACGCCGGGCGTTCGATATTGCGGGTCGATTTTTGTGAACATTACGCCACCTCTATTTCTGCAAGTTCTGTCATTATGGTCGCGCCGCTGCCCTGCGGATAGGAGGTGATGATTTCGATGCCTTTTTTCTCAAGAAGCCAGCCAGGCACTGCGCCATTTTAAATCATCGATTTTGGAATCCAGCAAAGGCGTTGAACTGTGCGCTCAAGATTGCAAAGTTCAATTTCAATATTGAACGCAACCGCCTTTTCGGTTTCCTTTTCGATTTTTGGTATTTGAAAATATCTCGTCATTACTGGTCTCCTTAATTAGTGTTTTCGCCTTCGCTTTCACTACCTTAAATATACTACATCGAGTTCTGCATGTCAATAGCGGAAAGCGAAAAAAATAAAAAAATCTGCAAATTCTCTGTCGATTCCCGCATTGCCGACCCCATTCGGCCATAATAGGCGTAGCAATTTTAATGCTTTGACATTGCCGACGCCGCGCGGTAAAAATGGTGCATACTTTACTATGAGGTGTACCATGACGCGAGACAGAGAGATTCGGATACAGGGCTGGATAATGCTAGGACTGAAGGTTTTGGCGGGCTTGATTTTGATTGGCGGAGCTTGGTCGGTAATAAATGCCCGTTTGTCTGCGATGGAGTTGACGCAGACGCATTTGGAGCGGGAGGTTGACAGCAAGGTATGCCGTGACATTCACGACCTGACGTGGAAAACCAACGCGCGCGAACACGCTGAAATCAAAGCGACGTTGGTGAGGATGGAGGGCAAGATTGATGCTCTGATACAGGTTGGTGCTGGCAGATAGGAGTGTTTGCTATGACGATGAAATGGCGTGAAAATTCAGAGATGGCCAGTAAGATTTGTGAGCCGCGAGCGGTGTTTGACGGCAGGTTGTTTGGCGGGACTCGGGAGAACATCATCGAAAACACTGGCGGCCTCATTGTATGGGATGGACAGACGTACAGAACGGGAGCCAGCTTGAATAATACCCACGTTCTTGCGTGGGCGTGGGGCGTACCAAATGTGGGGATATTTTTGGGGAGCTCCTCTGGCGGTGATTTCTTTCTGAATAAAACGCCGGATGGGATTCAGGATTTTACGCAGGTAGCGACTGTCGGCGCACTGACGCCGCGAGGACTGATTGACTGCGGGCGGATGATGATTGACGGAGTGGAGCAGCGATTATTGCTGTTTGCTGAACATGTTAACGCGCCCCGCCTTTTTCAGGGGAGGGTATGGTACTCGGTGGCGGCGAACGATGCTGACGCTGGCAATGCTTGGGTTGACCTTTTCGGTCAATGTACGGGGATTAATCATTTTCACGGTGGGGTGTTTATTGCGGGCAAGGGTCTGTATTTATTTACGGGCGACCTGGGCGTGGTAGATGCTCCACATCGGCACGACTCTGTGCTCTTTGCTTCGAGCGAAACTCATACTGGTACGGCGTCTGCGGCGCACGCCACGATACTGACGGTTGCGACGGCTCGTTTCGCAACGAACGTCCTTATCGGCAATCGGATTCGGAATGTTACCACCGGCGCGACTGGCATAATCACTGCGAACACGACAACTACGATTACCGTTACTGTATTGACCGGCGGGTCGCGCCAAGATTGGGCGGTCAATGACGTTTATTTCGTGGAATCGACACTGGCCTCTTTGATACGTCTGGCGTCAGAGTTTCGGGATGTTAGATGGCGTCTTATGGCGGGTCAGCGGGATGTGTGGGGCACAACGGTACAGCGAAGTCCGTATATTCTCGAAGGCAATACGTTTCGGATGCGGGTTCTGGACCTTGTTACAAGCGATGACAAATCTGCATATTTTATACCTGACCAGCGCCCCCCAGTCGGCGGCAATTCGATATATAAAGTTGACCTCTGGAACACTACTGACTCTCTCGGTGGGACAATCTCTACAATAAAAGAGGGCGGCGTAATCGGGGTTGGTTGGAATGGCATTGCTGGTTCTAACGGTATAGTTTATTTTCAGACAGCGACTTTTCCTAATGACACCCGTACAGGGATGCAGCCAGGGAACGATGAATATATACGCCTGTACGCGATTGACCCTGAAACAGATGAAGTCGCTGATGTAAAGCAAGTGCGGCGAGCGGATTTTAATCGTGAAACAGGGACGTTCCTGACTGCCTCACCAGGAGGCCTCAACATCGTAGATATGATTGAGTATGGTGGTGAAATATGGCTGAACACCCCCAAACATTTTTTCAACAGAAACATAACGGGAATGCTTAAGTTGAGCAGCGATACCTATTGTGGACGAGTCGAGAAGCAGCGGAGGCCGCAGCCGAATCTGCTGACAAATGCTGACTTTGCTAATGGGCTGGCTGGCTGGTCTATTAACATACATCAGTTGACGTTTACGAGTGGTGTCTCTCAAATTGTTGCTGGAAACACTGTAACGGGGAAGACTTCCGGAGCTACGGCGGTCGTAACAAGCGTAACTGTCTCCAGCGGCTCGTGGGGTGGGGGCGATGCGGTCGGGCATCTCGGCCTTTCGGCAAGTGCTGGAAACTTCCAGTGGGGAGAGATACTTACTGTCGGCGGCATTGACCGTGCCGCGCTTAATGGCGGTGTAACGTGGGAGGTGATAGACGACCCGACCGGCGAAGGGGGAAGGGCGCTGAAATGTCATTTCAGAAAAAGCGGTATTACCCACGCCGGTGCTGCTGCTGATATTCGGCCAATAATTAGTGCCGCGACTCAAGCTCGTATTGTTGGTGGGATGGCTACATATTCATGCAGATTCTATATTGTGCCTGGAGCCAGCGAACGGCTTAGTATCCAGCTTGATTTCATTTCAAACAGCCTGATAAGAATCCCGTCAACCCAGCCTGTTCATGTCCCCCCATCATTTGGTATTCAGGTTGACACCCCGCGAGGTGTGTGGCATCCGCTCTCAGTTTCTAGCCTTGTGCCGCAACATCAGGCGTTAGGTTGGATGTTTAATCTGATGTTCATACCCCACTTATCGAAAACCGACGGTAAATCAGGTACTATCTATATGAGGGACTTCGAGCTTGTGCAGGGAGCAATACCGAATAGGCATATTGAGACGATGGCGGTGGGGGGGCGACTGAAAAACAGATACCTCGCCTAATCGCACAAAAACGGTGTGACAGAATTGAACTCGACCAGAATTTGCCCGCTCAGGGCATCGGGATATGCCGACCCCGCCAAACTCTGCATCGCGTGATTTGCATCGGGCAAAATCGGCATTATAAAAATCGGGGCGGGCAAGAGAGGCGGATGCACGCTGCGCCCTGCCCTCGAAATATCAAGCACGCGGCAGTGCAACTCAAATGGCCCGCCCGGATTGTGCATTGTCCCGCCCGCCAGCGTCCCGCCCGTAAATGTTACTGACGGCTGCGTTTTGCCGTGCCGCCCCGGAATTATCAATTCGTACAGCCATAAGCACCGCACGGGATGCGGCATCCCAAGCCAGCGCAGCCGCTCAGCGATAGGGCCATAGGCCCGCATTGCCAGAGCCATCGCCTCGGCCTCCCAGAGATTGTCGAAGTCTCGCTGTGTCGCAAATATGCCGATGCCCGAACCGCCGCCCCATCCCCAGTTGTCGGCGTCATAATCGTTCATCATTAAGGCGTGCGCTGCGCTTATCGCACCTTGCTGTGTTTCGTAATGCGGGAACATCGTTTGCTGATAGATGCCGCCCACCCAGTCCGCCACAACCTCGCCGCTGTCGCACCGCCGCAACACCGCGTGAACGTCATTTATCAGGGCCGCTGGAATTTCCTCGTAGGAATGGCGTTTGACTCTAGCATCATCGAAATTTTCGCGCCATTGCGTATGGCTCGCCGCCCAGACGTAACCGTTAACATAGGTCGGCGTTTGCACAAACCAGTATCGCGGCAACTCCTTGCCGCTGTGAATATCAGTATGGTACGGATAATTCAGCGGGATGCCATAATCGGGCGCACTCCATACTCCGTCCAGTGACGTTTCCAGATTTGACGTTTCCGGGGTCAAGGTCGCCGATGAAATATGCCGCTCGCAGCATTGATGCTGCCAAGCCCTGCCCGCCGAGTCAATGAACGTCACAACCTCGCCTGCTGGATAATCACGCTCTGGCTCCCAGCGGCGAAATGCCATCGTGTGCCGCCAGCACCGCCGCCAAACGGGATGCACATCATGCCACCCGAAACCCCAGACCTGCCGATTTGCCTCGTGCGCGTTCCTGAGATTTGGGTCAACAAGCAATTCAGGGCAGTCATCACCAAGCAGGCAGACCTCGCCCGCTTGCGGGTGGTCAAACGGCAGCCCCCGCCAGTCCAGCCTCATATCGAATAGGCCGATTTCGTCTAGCGATTTTTCGAATAATGAGCCATTACATTTGAACCGCAACAACGACCGTAAAAACCACACCTCGCTGCCGGGTATTTTGTACCACCCCTTGCCCGGCGGTGGTGACGTAGGGCCTACTATCTCCGAAACGTAGCGGTCATTCCCGACGGCGCAGACAAAGCTCCGCCCGCCCTCAGAGTAAAATTGTTCAAACGGCAGGCCCGGAACCCATTCGGCAGGGCCGTCACGCACGCCCCCCCAATCCTCGCAGACCCGCTCCGCAGCGGCCTGATAGCTCGCCCCGCGAAAATCGTGCAGGGGCAAATGTGCTCGACCCGTTGCCGCCGAAATGAAATCCAGATTGATGCCATGCCAATCACGGGCATTTAGCTCTACGCCAGCGTTATATTTTTGCCAGTCAGGATGAATGACGCCGCCCGCATTTATCGGCTCAGCGGTTGTGTCAACCAGTGCCATAAAACCATCCTGCGGCAAAAACCACTTGCCGCCGGGCGAGTGAGTGACAACATCGCCGGGATGATACGTCCCAGGATTCCAGCCGCCCAAGCCGTGTCCACCGCCGTTGTCACCGCTCCATAACGCCAGCGGACGGGTTTTGGATATTGGCAGAAACGCGCCCAATCGCCGCTCAAAGCCGCCCTCGTTCCACCGCCAAGACCTGAACTCGTGCGTGACCGCCTTGTGCCAAAACGAATGTCCCCAGTCCGAAATCGGGTCAATGTTGCCCGCTTCTTGCCGCCAGTAAACAAACGCGCGTCCATCGCGCGAAACGAGGTCGCCCTCTCTGTATTCCGCCCCTGCATCCCAGGGCACAGGCCCGATTGTAAAATCTATGCTGCGGCAGACGTTGCGGCGGGCAAAAATCATCCGATGCAAAACGTGAAAAACATCGCCGGACATTTCGGCGCCGACCTCCATCGGAACGATATTGAGTCCCTCCGGCATCATTCAATCGTATCTCCGCCAGCAACGGCCTTGAGCCGCTGCGCCACAACGTCATATTTGACTGACCCCTCCTTGCCGACGAATGAAAACACGCCGACAATCCGCCACACACCGCCAACTTGCTGAATGAAGCATATCTCGCCGGCCACGAATACATGCGAAAAATACCGCACGGGCTGGCCCGCGTGCATCGGGGACGTGGTGGGCAGGGCGGGAAACGCATCGCCCGTGTCGTTCTGACCGTCAAAGATTTTTACGCTGTATGACGTTGCCAGTGCGCTCGGTGTCGATTGCACGCGGGCTGTGGTCACGCCAGCACCACCACCTCCGCCGCCCAGTCGCACCACCGCATCCTGTATGCCCGCTCCGCTGCGCCGCCATAGCACAACGGCAGAGCCGCCCCATTGCAACGACAACGAGCCAGGGCTGCCACTGATAATATCGGCGGTCGTTGTGTTGTCGCCCGCCCCGCCCGTGATGCGAACGGTCGTTACGCCGGAAATCGCCGCCTTCGCAATGCCGTCTGCCGCTACCGGCTCAAGCAAAACCACAAACCGCCCTCGATGAGCTTCGGCGGGCATAACGCCGATTAACGGCGGCTGCGAGGTCTCGGCAGCGGCCTCGCCCGTCACGTCAAATAAGATGCCGCCGATGCCCAGAACGTCCAGCCGATTACGCGCAGCGCCGCTGTTGTTGCGGACGAATATGACATTCGAGTCGCGGGCCGAAGCTCGCGGCGCATGTGAACATTGATTCTGGCGAGCCTTGTAATCCGCCGCCGCGTCAACAAACGAATTGAACGTCTCGGCGGGTATATTCAGCGGGTCGCCAGTGCGCACTTTTGCCATCATCAAAGCCCCAACACTGCGAAATTACCGTATTCATAAACCTGTTCGACATAGGCCGCGACGGGCCGCTTGACAACTGCCCTCGCCGCAGTATCCTCGCGTTCAGCATATCTGACCCAAAGATACTCCCATCCCTTTTTATTTATGCCCGTTATCGGGCCAATCTCCAGCCCTATGCGGTTTGGCGAACTGGCAAACCGGAAATTGATTTCCCAATCGTCGTTGCTGCGGCGCGAACCGCTCGCGCCCAGAAACAGACACTCGCCCATCTCCAAGCCCTGAAACGTAGCATTGTTAACCTTGCCCGTTAACCAGAAAATCTGATTACGATAATTGAACGTCACGGCGGCAACGGGCAATCGCCGTGTCTCGGAGAACGTATATGTCGGCGAGGAAATTGTCACGCCCTCGACATTATCGTGCGTGACGCCGATTGCACCACCGAAATCAGGGGCAGTCTGGCCTTCGGGAGCGCGACGCTGGACATTCCGTATCGACTGCGTGACGTGTTGCGTTCCGCCGGTGGTGTCGAATGCGAACACGCCTGTTTCCGGCGTCTCGCCCTGTATCATGCCATATTCAATATCAGCGTCCCATGCTCCGCTCTCCGTGACGGTATCGACGAACACCGGCGAAATACGAATGGACGTGCGAGCACACCCACTATATATCGTGGGTGTATTATTGAACACATGCCACCACACCGCATTATCATCCGGCGTGCCCGCCACAGTGAATCTCAACTGCCTCGATTTCTCAGTCCACGAGCGACTGTCTGGTTTTTCGGCCATCGTAATCATGTGAACCTCGCCTGATTGCGCCGCACGTCATCGCGCAGCTTGTCAACTCCGTTTGCAGTGCGCAAGGTCGCCGCCGCAATCCGTTCCTCGATGCCGTCAGCGGCCTGCAATCCAAGCATCGCCGCCGCATTAAATGTACCAATCGCCCTGACCGCCCTGACTGCGGCAGCGGCAACGCCGCCGCCAACGTCCGGCGCGGCAACCGCGGCCGCTTCGCGCTGAGCCTTAGCAATCGCTTCATCGGCTCGCTTTCGCGCAGCCGCAATATCGGCATCAATTTGCTGCGACTGACGCTGCCGCTCTGCCTCGATTTTTTCGTACGTCGCCTGCTGGTCGCGCAGCATCGATTCTTTTTCTTTAGCCGCTTCCGCCTCAATCTGCGCCATCCGTCTGGCAAAATCGTCCTCGACCTTTGCAACGCCAGCGGCATATTGCTCCTTCGATTCCACCGCCGCAGCGGCGACATCATCGCCGCCGCCAACGATGCGAGATACCAGATACGCCAGCCCGCCAATCGCGGCGACAATGGCGATTATCGGCGCGGCTTTCACACTGAAAACTGCCGCACCGATTGCAGCTATCGCTTTAGCGATTATCCCGCCCGCCGTTGCCGCCTTGAGCGCGACCACCGCCGCCGTCAAAGACTTGACGCCGACTGCAAGTTTGCCGACGGCGCCGGACAAAATCAGCGCTTTCGCCTTACTGAATGCCATCACCGCCGCCATCGCCTTCATCGCTGCGCCAGCGCCGATAGCGACCTGACCGACAATTATTAAGCTCGTGCCAAGTGTCACCATCACCGCCGCAGCGCCAGCGACGGCAACGACCAGAACCTTGTTCTCCTGTATAAAAACCGTCATCCGCTTGACGGCCTCGGTAAACCATTGGACAGCGGCGATTATTGACGGGGCGAGAACCTCGCCGATAACGCGAGCGCTCTGACTGACCGCCGCACGCATCGCGTCCATCGAATCGGCCAGCTTCGCCGCAGACTCGGCGGCATCCGTCGACATCACAGCGCCAGCGGCCTGAGCCTGCTCCATCATTTCTCGCAAGCCCGCAGAACCGCCTGCCAGCATCGGCAGCATCGCCGTGCCGCTGCGACCAAACACGTTCATCGCCATCGCGGCGCGCTCGGTCGGGTCTGATACGGCGGCAAGAGCGTCCGCCATCCGCATGAATTGTTGTTCCGGCGTCAACCCCTGCAACTCTTTCGCTGTCACACCCAATCTCTCAAGGTCTGCCGACGCCGCCCCCATCCCCGCCGCTGCATCGGAAATCGTCCGCTGCATCTGACGAAACCCCACTTCCATCTGTTCGACCGACAGGCCCGACAAGCCAGCCGCATATTGCAGCTTTGATAACGACTCGACGGCCATGCCAGTCCGAACGCTCATTTCATGCAACGCATCGCCCGCCGTCATGAAGTGCCTGACACTGGCGATAAGAGGGGCGGCAGCGGCGGCCCCCGCCGCTGCCATCCCAACGCCGACCCCACGAACCGACTCGCCGAACCGTTTTACTTTGTCACCGGCAACGTGTAACTCCCGCACCAGCGCACTGCTGTCGGCATATAATTCTACATGCGCCCTGCCCGCTCGGATTGAACCTGGCTTAGCCATCTGTCGCCCTCGATGTCACATCGAAGTAACGCTTTAATTCGTCCATCACGTTGCCGCTCTGTTTTTTCTTCGCAACGGCATAAGGGTCGAAATCGCTCGGCGAAAAAACCTTGCTGCGCTTTGGGTCTCTATGGATATTCGCCAGCAACGCCATCATCGCCGACGTGTGCGCCCAATCGTTGCGGCAGCGGCCCTCGACCATCCACGCCAATTCGCACCACGTCAGCGGCCCTGGGTCAATTCCGAGGATACCGGCGAACTCATAGACGATGCGCCATCGATTGATGCAAGCACTTCCGGCAGATTGAGATTTTTCATTTTGGCTTCTGCCGCTCGAACTGCCATTTCCATCAACTGCATCTGCGCCAGAATCATCTGTTCCAGGTCGGCTCGGCCCAGGGCCTTGAAAAAACTGACGTATTCCTCATTGAACGCCTGTCGCGCTTGCAGCACCGACTCGCCGCCAAGCGACTCGCCAAACTCAATGTCACTGATGCCCGCCTTATCAGCTTGCGGCTTGACCAGAGCGAAAATCACATCGCAGAGCAATATGGCGTCGATGCCAAGCCGCGTCAACAGCGGCGGCTCGCCAGCTTCGGGCGCGAGCAAATCGACATTCAAAAGAGCGCGAACGCGCTTTGCCGCCTCGATGGTCAGCGAAATCGTCCAAATACGCCCGTGCATGTCAAGGAATGTTTTCATTATGCTCCGCCACCAGTCGCACCCTGCCACGCCCTGATTTTCGAAGCGCGGGCCGTGACATTCACAGTAATGGCTTCTTCCAGCCCTTCGCTGCGCGAGAATGACGTGATTACAAAATCACCATCCGGCCCTTGACCGTTTGCCCTGTCGAGAATCAACAGCGATATTTCGCCCGATGCCAGAAACGCATTACGAATCGCCGTGAATGCGGGGTCTGCCGCGTCCCAGAGCATTTCAAACTCGCAAGTGCATTCCCGCAGCGTCACCGCAAACGCCCGCCATCCAGCGTTCGCACGGGTTGTCACGGGGGTCTCGCCAGCTTCCAGATTCAGCGTCACGTCACGCACGTTTCCGATTTCCGTCGCGGCCTTTACGCCCGCGACGCCAAAGAAAAGTTTTGCATCTTTACCAAGCAGCGGCATATCAAGTCTCCTTATGATTTTATGCTGTTTGCCCAGAGCGCGGGCATGTTGTTCAATTCACTGTCAAACGCCGGTGACATAAACGGCCTCGGCGGGTATGTCGCCATCCGCAAAGTTTTCCCGCGACCGCGAAGCGCGCGTCCGCCAAACTCTAGTATGGCGGGAATCTGGCCGCGATATTCGACGCCCATCAGCGGAGCCGGGCCGATTACGACGCTCCGCTGTGAATGGTCATACGCGAAATAAATGTGCTTGCGAAGCAGACCTGTGCGGCTGGTCGGCGGCGTGCCAGGCGCACTGGCCTTCTTGCCCGGCCTTATTGAGGTCTTGGCCCGCTTCCACACGAACGCGCCAAACTTCGACAAGACCTTCCGCGTAGAATTGTCCACGCGGCGAACGACGCCACCCTTGTCGAAAAAAGCCTCTTTTGTCACCATACCGAACACCATTCAAAATGCCTTAACAGTCGCGTATGTCACGCGCAAGACCGTCGTGATAACACGCAAGTTCCGCAAGTCATCGGGCGAATATAGCGCCGGAATCTCGGTCGTAACGTGCTGAACATTCTGCTCCGCGCCGATACTCGGCAGAATAAACGCTATGCCATCAGCCAAGCCCATTTGTTCCTCGATTGCGGCGGCAACATCGCCGCCGTCGGGCAGGCGGGCCTGAATCGCAATGTCGCAGACGGCCTCAAAACGATGCGTATCGCGGGTTTGACGCTCGACCGTCAGGCTGCTTGGAACGACAACCACGCGCCGCGTCGAAAGCGATTCCAGCGGAACGGTCGGGTCATAAACCATCGTCGCAGTGCACAGGCCCGACGCATTCAGTGCGTCAACAATCATAATCGCCGTAGATGCAGCAATGCTCATCAGTACACCAATGTCGCAGCAACCGATGACGGTACATCGCCAAGAACGGCCTCGCCACTGCCCAGAATTGTCACGGGCAGACCGATGTAAATCGCCGTCGTTGTCGTGGGCGTCAGCGTGTTATAAACCAGAACGTCATAACGACCGGGCGGCAACGCCGCCGGTAACGCAAAAATAAACCCGTTTGTCACCGTGTCGCGCAGCCCGCTTGGATGACACAACCGCACAGAATCGGCGAACGGCACGGAAGCCGACAGCACACCGGCTGCCTGATTCCACACAAGCCCAGGCGTGCTTATCGAAACGATGCGATAGCTCGCAGCCGTAACATCGTGCCAATAACCTCGAAATGTTCTCATTTTTCACCTCACGTTTTGTCAATCAGCCGCAAATGAATCCGCATCAAATTCGCATGGGCGTCGCAGTATCGCCAGTGGCCCGCCGCTCCGAGTTCGAGAACCTCGAAAACGCGCCCATCCGCCGTTGTCACCCTGTCACCGACCACGGGCTGGTAAAACAGACCGGCAATCTGTGCCGATTTTACAATGACATCGACGGCGGAGGATGTAATCCTGCCGCCGTCATCGTCATCAATCTCGAACGAGGTACTGCCGAACACGGCGTCAATCTCGCGCTTGCTGCCACCGCGAGAATATTGACATTTAACGGCAAGCCAGTCCGTTATCTGGTCAGCGAACCACTCGGAAGCGTCCGCGAACATGCTACACCCACACGTTAATTCGTGTGTCTGCCGACGCCGCTGCAAACACAGCGGTCAGCGTCGCAAGTGCACCCGCCGCCGTTGTGTTTATGCCGGTGACAGGGCCATGCCAGTAAATCAATACGCCAGCGGTGACGGCTACGCCAGCCGCCTTCGGCAGGTTAAAAATCCCGCGAATGGCAAGGCTGCCAAGCGAGTTCGCCGCAATCGGCGAAGTCGCAAGGCACAGCCTGCCGCCAATGACGATTACGTCGCCCTCGGCGACTGCCGATACCGGCGTATGGTCAATCCGGTCGCCTTCCGATACGAAAAGTCCGACTCCCATAAAACTTCCTTTCAGTTTTTGTCGTTGTTAATTACGCATTCGCGCGAAGTCCGCCGCGAACGTCTTGTAGCGCGATACCAAAATCGTGATAACCGCGCATCTGGATGCCAAGCACGTTGAAGTCCGCAGCCGCCGTCTCGATGGTCGGCGACTCGTTGCCGTTCAGGAACGCGGCCTCGATGACGGCCACGTCTGACGGTTCGGCCAGTAAGTACCAGCTTGTCGCGCTGAATCCCGACATCGCAGAATTGCCAAGATGCGACGATACCGCCGGACGGAACCTGCCAGCCATCGTGTTGGTTGTCAGGAATACCCTATTGGCGGTTGTGTCGCGCAGTTCGGGGCTACGGAACAACTGCTCCGCCGTCATCCGCAACTGTACGGGCACCAGCAAAATCGCCGGTGTCACTGGCACTGGCTTGCCGCGTCCGTCAACCCTGTTGGCGAACCGCGTCTCCGCCGTCGCCAGCGTGGTGATTGACAGCGGGCTGGACGCCAGCAGGTTATCGCCAGTGAAAAATGCGCCGTTGGCCAGGAACGTCCGCCAGAACACGTTGTTGAACGTCACGCCAGCCTCTCGCCCGATTTGGCGGGGCACGTCAGAAATCGCACCGAGGTCATCGTTGATGATGTCCTGACGGGTAATCGTCAGCATCATCCCGTATGTGTCAGCGCGGTTTGTGAACGCTTCTTCCGCAAGGTCGCCGTGCCTCAATTCGCCGCCAGCGCCCACGCGCTCGTAGCTGCCGCCCATTAACAGGCGATAGCTGGTGATGGTCTTGAAGTCGCGGACGCTACGTATCCTTGCCACATCACGCCACACCTGTTCGACGCCGGTAAACGCGGCAAGCAGGAACTTGTTGGCGATATTCGACAGGATGCCGCCAATATCGACATTTGAGAAAGAACCCGTTGCCTCAAGCCGCGCGGACGGCGTGGGGAACGCCGCATGAAGAAGTTCGCGCGTGTCACGCGCCCTGCCGGAAAAGCCGCTGTTGCCGCGAGCGGCGTCAAGCAGCAAATCTGACAGGCCGATGTTGCCCTTCCACTTCCGATGCGCTGCATCGAGAACCTGTGGCTCATAATGCTTCTCAAGGTTCGGCAGACGGCACGCCTGAGCAACGGCGGCCTCCAGCGACAGCGAAGCGCTGGCCTCTTTCGATGACACCACTGAAACATTCTCGCGCGTTGCGCGAAGCACCTGCAACTCTGTGAACGTCGGCGTCCACTTCTCCGTCAGAGCCTTTTTGTAAAGTTCCGGGAAGCGGCTGCCTGTCAGCTTGCGAATCGACTCAATCCGCTCGGCCTCGGCGACGCTCTCCTCGCGCTGGCGAGCAATAAGCTCATCGGCGACCCTGACCTCATCGGCGAGCATCTTCTCCGATGGGTTTGCGTGCGAGTTCACAACCTCGCCGCCCGTTTTTTCGTTTTTTGTTTCGTCCGGCATGTTAATCTCCTTATGATTATTTTTATTGCGCGCGGCGACCGTTGCCGTCGTTGTCATATCCGCGCCCCAGTCAACAAACGATAACTCGCCAAGAACGCCTTCCCTGACGATATTCAGCGGGCCTGAAAGCGTCCTGCCATTGACGGTGACGCTCGACCCTTTTTCAATCTTTTCAACGCGCTCAATCCCGACGCCGACAGAGACCTGCCAGGGAAACCCGTTCTTCGCGGCGGAGAAAATCTCTCTCGCCTCCGGCGTGTCACGCGAAATGACGCCCTCGGCAGATAAAACGCCGTCATTGATTTTGACGCTGGTGGTGTGCCCGATGCCGCGCATGCTGTCATGGTCGAGCCGAACGGGTACTCGCTGCGACGGAATCCGCAGACCGGCGAGGTCAACGACGGCAGGCGTAAAAAACGCATTTACACGCATCGGCTGGCCGCTGTACGCCACAGGCATCTTGAATCGCGGCAGGCCCGACTTGTCATCGGACGCGGCGCACTCAAGCGTCGCCTCGCCACTGTTCAAAAAAATCTTTTCAGGCATATTGTCACTCATTGTCATCCTCCGGCGCGACTGTCTGAGCCTCCGCTGGCGTTGCGGCGACAGGCAGGCCAAGCTCGTTCATAAGTTTTATCTCAAGTCCGCGCTGCCGCAGAACCGTCTCCCAGTCGAGTCCGCGCTTCGCGCATTCGTCCTTTATTGTCGTTGTGTGATTTGCCAGATAGTGCGTCTGCGCCCGCGCCTCCTTGCCAGGGTCGACGTGCGGACGCGACACGAACATCCAGTCGCGGCCTGTGATGTTGACAACGCGGTTTTCGGCCAGTGCATATTCGCTCGCCCACGCCCGCAAAACGCGGTCGAGAACCATGAACTCCATCCGCGACTGACGCACGCAAATCGAACGGTCATACGTCTGGTGGTCAAGTCTGCCCGACGCATAGTTATACCCGCTCGAATTGCACGCGGCTATGTTGTACGGCATATCAAGGCAACGGGCGATTTCATTCAAAATCTCGCGCTTGCCCATTTCGTATGTGGTACACGGCTGTTCGGGTTTCAACTGCGATAAATCCCATCCCTCCGGCAGAAACAGGCCGGTGTTGCGCGGCAAATCAAGCTCGGTTGACGGCTCGACCTCGGCGGCCTCACCAGAAGCGGGCGCAGTAGTCTTGATGAACGCCGCCAGATTCGCCGCCGTCTCCGCCGCACTCACAACCGCCAGCGTGTATCTGCGCAGCAACGCCATCAGCGGCAAGGCGGGCGTCAGCGACGGAATCCCGCGCAACTGACCGGCGCGAACGCAATGAAATAAATGAATTATCTCGTTGCCGGGTATGAGCGTGGGCTGTACCGCTGCATCGCCCATCGGAACGTCAGCCGGATGCACACCCAGAACCCAGTAGCCCACCACGTTGCCATAGGCGTCAACCTCGACGCCGGAATCATCGCCATCACCGCGAAATACATGCGCCGACGGCGAGCAAACCTGCTCGGACTCTATCAAACGAATGTCCAGCTTGACAATGTTGTCAAGTCGGGGATTTGTTATCAGTTTCGCAAAGCCGTCACCGTCGCGCAGCTCGGCCAGGGCCAACGTCGAGAGCTTGTTGACCAGTCCGATTTCGCCCGCCCATTCGGTAAATGCGTGTTCGGCGTCAACGTCATTCGGCAACTGCAAACGTGGGCCTGTGCCAACAACGTCATTCGCCAGCGTTACCAGCAAACCGCGAGCATAACAGTTATTATCAAACTCATAGCGGCAGTTCTTGCGAAGCATAGCTCGCACGCTCGCAGAGCCGGAACGAACGGGCGATAAATTGTCGGCGTTCTGCCAGTGACGCGCGTTTTCAGGTGTTATCTGCGCTGCATCGTACTTCGCACGGATGCGGCGGGGTGGGGCGGGCCTCTTTTTTGACGCTCGCTTTTTCACAATCACACGCTCCCGCCCGGAATAAACCGCCCGCGCCGCAAACGATTCCAGGGATTGCCCGCCAAAGCAGACTTGGCACGGGCATATTTGTCGGCGGCAATCTGGTCGGGCAGGCTGTGCCGTGTGACATTGTTGCCGTCAACTGTCGCGCTCTTTGGCCGGTCAGCATTTTTTTGGATGTTGTCCATGCCGGTCAGTATAACGCGAAACGGCGGGGGAATAGCAGAAAACGGGAAGATGCGCGTGGTCAAAATGCTAGATATAGCACTTTATTCGCCTTGCATGGCAGTTTCGACGGTCTTGAGCGACCTGCCGCAGTGCCGACACTCACGATAACGAATCACCATGCGCCCAATACGCACGGTATTTCGCACGCGAAAATGACGGCAAAAACAGTGGCGACACTGAATCCCCTGCGGAAAATCACGAACCGGCGAAATCGGGCTAGGGCACATACAGCCTCCGTGACAAGTCCCATTGCGTGTATTTGCGACGCTTTTTCTGGCGCACTGGCTCGGCGCCGGGCAGGCCAAACCCGCGTATCGATGCGCCCGCCGCACAGCCGACCAGACAGTCGAACCAGTGGTTGTCCGGCGAGCCGGGGCGAGCCTTCCACTCCGTCACCCGCCTGCCTCGGCCAGCCGTCTCGACAGCGTACTCGGCGACAATATGGTCAGAAAACAGTCGATGCAGACCCGGCTGGTTGCGCCCAAACAGCGACAGGCAACCCCTGTCGCCCATCGCAACGGCGAATCGCGCGTACAAAAAACTTTTCCAGTAGTTCACGTCGACAACGACGTATTTTGCAGCGCGGCGGCTGGTCGATGGAATGAACCAGTGACATCCACGCCTGTCGCCCGGCGACTGACGCCATTCGTCCATCGCTCGCGTCGATGCGCCGAAATAACGCCCGTGCGCGGGCAATATCAACGGCGAATATGCGCTCTGACGGGCAAACTGATACACCGTATCCGTCGATTGCCCCCAGTTCGCATCGATGAGCAACTGCGAAACACCGACATTTGTTCCATCGGCCTTGCTGTACGGCTGTGACATTATCGCCGTCGCCGTCGCTTCCAGCGCAGCGTAAATACGGCCCTCAAGCCCCATCGACGGGAACGCCACAGACAACTTGTTCGCGGCATCGCGCAGCGTGAAATACGCACGCCCCTGTTCGGGGAACGTGCCGTAATCAATGACGCTGCCGGAAAAATCCTCCGCCCACGCGCACACGCACCAAAACAGCACGTCCTCATGAACGTCAATGTACGCCGTCAACTCTGTCGCCTCTTGCGGCACTGCGCGGCGAACCAAGCCGCTCTGTTTCTTATCGACAAACTCCGCTGGCAACCGAACGCTCTCGGCAGTAACCTCAAGCAGCGGCTCGTTCTGATACTCTGCAAAGAACGCCGCATCACCGAGGTCAAATCGCAGATTCATCGCCGACTGAATCGCAGAAACTTCGTCACGATTATAACGGGCCTCCCATGCCACGCTCGAACCGGCGTCCATCGCCGCACGATTCGCAACGTAAAACTCCGTCGCAGACTTCCCCCCGTCACCACGGCGCAAACCGTCGGCCCGCAATTTCGCGTACGCTTTCCACAACGCCTCATCGCTGGGGAACGAATAGACCAGGCGCATCCGCTCGCCCTGCCACTCAGGATGCTTCTCAGGATTCAATATAGAGTCGGCCATGTCGCCCGGACGAATCACCGTACACGGCATTAACGCTGCAATGCGCCGACCAGGCCCCGCTAGACCCAACACAGCGCCCGCCAAAATCGCCTCGCGCTGCGCGCTCTGCGAAACGCTCCGCGCACTTTCGTCCGTCTGCGGGTCATCGATAATGACAAGGCCCGGGCGCAGCAACGCCCCATCAGCCGCCCGGCAGTTCATCCCGCGTATTCTGCCGGTGATGCCCGCAACGCGAATCACCGCGCCGCTCGAAACGCTTCCCTTAATTGTCGGCAGTACAAGTTCTTTCGTAGTACACGCGACGTGCGTCCGCTCGCCGTTGCACAACTGCCCGCCAGCCCTGTGCGGGATGCCCTCAAGTTTTCGAATCGGGTAACATGCTTCTGGGAAATCCGCCAACAGCAAATCGTTTGTCTCAAGCTCGGTGCGAATGTTCTCTATCAGGCTGGTTGCGCTGCCCTCGTCGTTGGCAATGAGCAAAACAAACCGCTGGTGCCCGTACAAAATCGCCCACTCCGCCGCCGCCAGAGCCATCGAGGATTTACCACTGCCGCGCGGCATCGCAACGGCGAACGAACCCCCCACCAACGTCGCTCGCTCGATTTTCTGTAAGACCGCAAGGTGATTTTGTGACCAGGGTAGATAAAAAACCTGCGGCAGGTATGTCTCGCAAAATGCGCGAAGGCTTTTGGCGCACTTCTTTCGGCGGTTCAGTTTGGCCACCGCCGGAATCGGTGCAATGTCACGCCCAGAACGCGACATCTCCGCAATGCGGAGCCGTGCTTCCTCGCGGTGCTGGTCATAATCAGCTTTTTCTCGCGGCATTGAGCACCATTATGCCCGCTGCGGGCAAAAAAACAACATAATCGGGGCAGTTAACTCGCTTTTGGGGCACATTTTGCGCGAAAATCGCGGCAAAACGCTCGCCAACGACTCAAAAAAAACGAAAAAAACCGCCGCTGAAAAAATGCAAAAAAACGCGAAAATCGGCCAAATTTCGGCAAAAAAACGCGAAAAAACGGCCAAAATCGGCAAAATTTGGCCGAAAAATCGCGAAATTTTCGCGAAAATCGCCGCCGCCGCGAAAAATTTTGGCCGCGAGCCGCGCGGCCGCCGCCGCCGCGAAATTTTGCGAAAAATCGCGGCCGCAGCCGCAAATCGGCAAAAAAAACAAAGTTTGTCGGCAATTGCGACTGTTCCTGTAGGAGTCGCGCGGCCAAAAATCCGCTGGAAGGACCCATTTTTTCGCCAAAAACGCGGTTTTTGCGATTTTTGCGATTTTCGGCGTTCGCGGGCGAAAAGCCGCCCAATTCGCACTTTTGGACAAAAAACGGCCACATTTAGGTTCGCGCTATGCCAGGGGCCGTTTGGCGACAAAAAAGCCGCAAATCTGGCTGGCAGTGATTTTTTGTGGGGCGATTTTTGGTCAATCATCGGCCTCGGCCTCCATTTTGGCCCAGTCGATGGTCTGCGGGCCGGAAATTTCGGATTTGTGGGCATTTTTCTCGATTTTGGGCGGAATTTCATCTGGGATGCCGTTTGGGAAGCGGGATTTGTATTCGAGCGTCCCCAGGGCGCAGTGCCAGCACAGGGGGACGCCATTTCGGGTCAGTTTTGCTGGCGAGCCGCTGCATTTTGAGCACCGGTGGTTGATTTTGTTATTTTCTGGCATTATTTTCTCCAAAACCTTTTTTATATACACGCCCAGGTGTTCCGGCCCGCTGTGTTGGTTATTGTTGCCCACGATTTGCTTCTTTATCCACATTGAACTTGAAGATGGTTGCGCATCTTCTAGGAGAGAGATTTCATGCGCAATCTTGCGCAAACGTGCGCAACCATCTTTTGGGTGTACTCCTTCAGGATTACCCTTTTGGCTTGGTTGCGCACGTTTGCGCATGGTTGCGCACGTGCGCACCGCCCCATCTTTTGCGCAACCTACGGGAGTCGCCACATCGAGCCTCCTTCCATTTTGCTCATTCTCATCTTGACGTTAAGCCGTTCCCTAGCCCTTCGGAGTGTACCTTTGGATATATTTTCGGCATCGGCGGCATCAAATATCTCATTCGCAAGTTTTTCACCATTGGCAAGCTGTCCTTCTAGAAAATGCTTCGCCACATCCAGTGCGTGGCTTTCTCGCCGTGATTCTGGATTGATGGCCTCGTCAACGTCTTGCAGGCACGGCTGGTCATCAAAAATCACTTCGCCTTTTACGATTTTATACCGCAGCCCCGTGGGGTCTTCGCTGAGGCTGGTTTTGGCCGGTAAAGCCCGCCGCCAGCGTGGCCCTTTTATCATATTCCCGTCGATGTCCTTTTCTGTTGGCTCGGTATCTACCAGCCAGACGGCGCGGGGCACGGCGGAGAATGCCGTGCTGCCGATTGTGCGCTGTACGGCTCTGAGGTCGTTTTTCTTATTGAGGTGCGAAATACCGATGATAGTTACCCTGATTTCCTCGGCAAGTTTCGCCAGCGGCTCTAACAATTCGCGGACGTCAGCGTTTGAGTTTTCGTCCACGCCGCCCAAGTATGAAGTTATCGGGTCGAGAATAACCAGCTTGATTTCGGGGTCTTGCCGTAATTCTGTTTCGAGGGCGTCGAGGAATTCTCGCAGATTGAACGGCATTTTTTTGCCGTCTTCGCCGCGTTCGACGCCGTTAATCACGCGGATTTTGCTGAGGTCTGCGCCGTTTCGCTTCAACCTCGGCACGATAGCGTGCTTGATGCTTTCTTCGCCATTGAATAGCAGCACTTTGCTGGCAGGCGCAGTGCTTACACAGTCAATCCACCACCTGCCGGTGGTGACGACCGATATGATGTACGTCACAAAAAAACTTTTTCCCGCGCCTTGAAGCCCGGCAATCATCGAGAACATGTTCGCGGGAAACTTGTTATGCCACAGCCATTCGATAGGTTCTTCCATGTCTGCCGTCAACTGAATTCCTGTGAGGGCGTTTCGTGGTTTTGCCCCGTACACTGCCGCCGCATTGTGCCACGATAGCAGCAAACCTCGCAGCTCGCTCCCATCTACGCTGTCGCGCGATTCGATGTACGCGGAAATATCCACACAGCCGTCTGGTACTTTGACGATGCGCGCTTCTCTGGTGATTGTAGCAAGGCTGTCGGCCACCTGCCTGACGTGCCGCTGGCCTGTTTCGTTATTGTCGCCCATGACGCAAACCCGCCTGCCTCGCAGCGGTTCTTGGAATGACGGGTCTTTGCATAGGTTCGGCCACTTGCCCGCGCCCATCGGATTGGTTGTCGCAACCAGGCCGATGCTTTCCAGCGTGTGAACGTCCTTCTCGCCTTCGACAACAAACACAACGGCATCGGGGTCGGCCTGAAGTAATTGCGGCAGGTGATAGAGTACTCGCCGCGCGTTGCCCAGGCTGTAAATCCATCCGCCGTTGCCGTCTGGCCGCCGCTGGCGGAAGTCTTTGGGTTCGTATCGCACGGTCTGATATAGCAGCGTGCCTGTTTCGTCAGTGTAGTCATAAGCGGCCACTTCGTGCCGTTTGTTGTCAGGAGCGGATTGTATTGCGGCAGGCACGAAGCCGTTCGCAGGTTCGTTGTCAGTGGCCTCCGCCATTTGCGCCGCCGATTTTGCAGCGTGCCCGCCGCCGTTTGTTTGCGTTCGCGTCTGTGCCCCTCGCCCGTCCGCCGCTCGCAGTATCTCGGCAAGCGGCTGCTTCGTTCGGTGTGCCCGTATGTCGAACACGTCACCATGCCAATCGCATGTATGGCACTTGAAAAACCACAGCCCTTCACGCTCGAAAATCCCCGCCGATGGGTTGTTGTCATCGTGAAACGGGCATCGGCAGGCGTTGCCCTTGAACGTAGTGCCCATTTGTTCAAGCTCTGCCACGATTGCGGCCCGGTCATGCTTCTCGGCATAGGCGTTCATGCGGCCTCCGTGCAAAACGGCATCCTGTGTCTCTATTTTGATTTGTGGGGTGCTAATCACGGGTCAGCCCCTCCGCGACGATTCTGGCGCGCCACAGTTAACGCCCGAAATCGTGAAATGAGTACTTTGGATAGGGGTCGGCCCTGTTCAACGATTCTGGCGCACCAAACCCCCCAAAATTGAGGGGGTGGCGGGAAAATCTGGGGGCGATTGCTTTATTCATACTTGTCAACCTCCTCTTGATACGGCCTGACGGCGTAAAGCGGACACGCCGAGTCCGAACATATCTTCACTTCCTCCCGCTGCCAGCAAACGCACTCAAGGCACTGCGACTTTATGGCGGCCCTCAGCCCCCTGCCTTCGACGGCCCGCTGGTATATGCCGCGATACACTTTCGGGACGCTCTCTATCCGCTTTTTGACCTTTTCCGCCCGTTCTGGCGTCATTGTGCAGTGGCTTTTTCGCGGTCGCTTTTGTCGGGATTTTGCTTCCATCTGAACCTCTATGCAAAAATAAAAGCCCGTTGCGGAGATAGACCCGATTGTGCTTTGGTGGCTTGCGCCAAAGACTTGCGGCTCGCGCAACGGGCTATTTGGTATCTTTTGCTCATAAAAACACAATCAAGGTCTATGCCTACATCATACCCCGCTTTCGCCAACTGTCAAGGATTCCTTGATAGTTCACGCTGTCCCTCGGCGGCAGAACTCTGCGATAAGGGCGGCATCGGCTGTTGCGTGCGTCCACTTCGTGTTCGGCCAGCGGCGTTGCGCAGCGGCTTTCGTGATGTTCTTATCGCCCTTCGTCAGGCAGCCAAGCTCCTTCTGCCACTGTTGCGGCGTAGCTGTTTTCCACTGTATGCCTGTCGCGGTCAGCACGCCGCGCAAAAAGCCGTAGTTTGTGCCAAACTTGAACGATGATGCAACGCCCTGCCGGGGCATTGAGTGAACGGATTCGAGGCAGGCGCACGCGCCCTCGCTCCATTCGTGCAGCGTATCAAAAATGTCCCGTTCCGTCATTTTTGCGAACGCGGCGGTCTGGCATACCTCGCCGCTGTCTGACAGCAAGACCATTCCGCCGCTTTGTCCGGGGTCGATGCCGATGTATTTCATACAATTCGTTCCTTCAAAATTGTTTCATTCGTTTCGCTGTGCCTTTGCAGTTCGTCGCTTTACTCCGCCGTTGCGGTTCACTGCGAAGCTATGCCTTGCTCGGCCTTGCCCATGCGCCACTGTGCTAGGCCCAGCCCTTGCTCCGCTTAACATTACCCTGCTATGCCGTTGCGACGCCCCGCCCGGCGACGCCGTGCCTTTGCGACGCACCGCCCGGCCCAGCCATTGCTAGTCGGCAATCACGGAGAACGAGAATCGGCCCTTGCCGCTGTTCCGCCACTGCCCCAAGCCCTTGAGCTTGCCATATTCAAGCCAGCGCAAGATATACGGCAGCAGAGCCTTGTTCATCGAAATCACCTCAAACTGAATCGTTGTACCTGCCGGAGCTTCTTCAGAGCGTGCGAGGGCTATGCGTTCGCCGCGCATCGTTTCGCCACGCAGCGGTCGCTCGCACCAGCCCATGATGCCGCCAGCGGGGAGCATCAACGGGATTCGGCGTGGCCCGACGAAAATCAAATTGTCGATGGTCTTCTTGTACAGATACGCCGTCAGTCGGGCCGCCTTGAGTTCGGCTTGCGTCAGTACCTCCATGTCAATCATCGCGCGACACGCCTCTTTGAAAAAGCCTTTGACCTGATAGTCCCACAGGAACGGGCAGTCGTCCGCAGTGCGCGGGAAAACGGTCGAGCCTTTGACAAGGCTCTCATCGAGGTTCTCAATCGCTTCCGCCTCGTCCCCGTTGCCGCCGTTGGGGGCTTTGCTGGCAATAAACTCTCTGGCGAGTTCCGGGTCGCCCGCCAGCGTGCCTAACAGCGGCTCATCGAATGTTACTGTGATTTTCATACATCGTCCCTTCATAAAAAGTGAAAAAGTTTTCGGACATGTGCTTGCGAGGAATTGAACCTCGTCCGGGGGCGTATGATTTCCCCCGGCGCGCCTGCCAAGCACGGTGATTACTCAACAACAAAAATCGGCAACTGGTGTTCCGGCAGCCGCTTCGCGTTTTCGGTCTGGCAGAACCTTATGGCGTGATTTTTGCGCATCGGCTGGCCGCTGCACCAGATGCACCTGCCGTTCTTGGACATACATCTGACCTGCCATTCGCCGCCGTCGCGCGTCTTGGCAGGGGCAAGCCGATACACCTCAAACCTGTTTCCGCGCAGTTTCATTTTGTTCCTTTCAAGCGTGGTTGTTTGTGGCGAGCCTCGCGGTCATGCTTGCCGCAGAGGAGCCTGTATTCGCCCGTTGCGGTTGGAGTGCCGCAAGTAGCACGCTTTCTGCAACCCGCCGCTTGGCAGCACGATTCCGGCGATTCGTGTCGTTCGCCCCAGCCCAGAGCCGCAAACCCATCTTCGAGCGCGGACAGCCCGCCAGTGTGGAACGCCCCGTCATCAAAATAGGCAAACTGATGCAGCATACCCTCAAGGGCTTCGCGCAGTTCGGCGTTCTCGGCGGCCAGTTCTTTTGGTGTTTTCATTTGCGTCCCTTTCAGGTGATTCACCACCTATACCCTTTTTCCACCGCGTAGTCCCGCGCCCGCAGGAGGGCGTCATAGTAGCCAACGGATATACATACCCGGTTCGGGTCAGGACTTGTCGTCAAGGTCTGCGATTCGCCCATCAAGACGGTAGATTTCGTATGACAGCCTGAGAGATTCATAATTAGCAGCAGCAGCACCATCGAAATCGCCAGCCAGTATCTTGACCGCGCGTTCGTTTTGGAAAGCACGTTGTTCACTCCTTAACTTTTCACGTTTATCTGCCAGCTTGCAACGTCTGGCTGCGCGCCGCTCTCGCGGAGAAAGCCACTGCGCAGCCAGCGTCGCAAGCGTTGCCAAGATGGTGATGATTTTCGTCAGCATACTACTTGAGCCTCGTTGTCGCTCGCAGTCTGCCCCAGACCGCCACCGCACCTGCCAGCGCGGTTACGATTGCGTAAATGGTGTCTGTTATTGCCTCTTGTTCCGCACTGACTCCGATGCCGAACAGCCCAAGTACCGATACCAGCACCACGACCACCGAGGCCCAGATTGTGCGGCTCTGCCACCAAGATTTTTCATTTACCGTTGCCATCATTTTTTCCTTTCAGAAAATACAGTTATTCGGGTACTTGCTCCTAGTCGCCCCAGTATAGCGAAGAAGCTTGCAAAGCCTGTTACCACCGCATACAGCGTGTTGTAAATATCACCCCTGTCATCAATGCCGATGCCAAACACGGTCATCGCACTGAAAACCAGTGCAATGGTAGCGGCCCAGATTGTTGTCGATTGATGCCAACGCCCGGTTCTCTCGAAATCCATCATTTTGTCCTTTCCGTTTGCTCGTTATCAAAAAGTTCCATATCTTCCAGAGGCTCTTGCTTTGCCCATTCTTCTGCATCAAACGGCCTTACTTCGGGCTGCTCCCGAATCGCTCGTTCCAGCAGGGTTTCACGCTGCCGTTTGCCCCACCGCCGCCAGCCGTCGATGGCCAGTGCAAAAAATATCACGTCCCGCACCGACAAGGCCCACATCCCTGCCTCAAGATGCAGCAGCAATGATAACCCATTCGAAATCATCCACAGAACGAAGCACTCCCGCCGCATCCTGTTATTGAGCAAGACGCCCGCCACCGCCAGCGCCGCCGCAATCGCTCCAATGAGTTCAAGCATCATTCCCGCCCTTTCCGCCGCCCAAACGTAGTTCCTCTATTCTGTCACAAATCAGTTCGTAGCAAAACATCCACTCACAGATGAACTGGTCATATTCAAGCAGAAACATATGTATATTGCTCATAGCTGCCAGAACAGACAACTCGTGAGGGGCATTTCGGCATTCTTTGAGCAACATCTTCGTTCTCTCATACCGATGTTTCAACTTTGATAACAGAAGAACGGCTTCTTCTCTTGTTTCTAGTTCGGTTTGACCCCAAAGCGTAGAACCCTCTTGCGTATGAAGTCCATTATGCCCAAAAAACCTATATTTACTCTTTTCGGAATCCACTGCTTCGACAGCGAATATGCCCTTCCTTACTTTCACCACGCGCATCGTTTTGTATAGCTCATTGATTTTCATACTGTGTCTCCCATCAAAACGGAAAAAGCCTTATACAGTTTGGCTGCCTCGCCCGTTACTTCATCCGGACGAAGCCTCAAATAATGCCCGCATATCCGCCGCAAGTCCGATGCAAACTCCTTGCTGGCCGCTTCCGGCGTATCGCCATAAGCATACACACCAAATACCTTGCTCTCTGCGAAGTAGCCGTCCGCCGTCCGACACAGGCGAAAAAAGTCTTTGGCTGGCGGAGGCATCTTTGGGGGAGCTTTAGGCTTCATTACCTGCCTCCTCCGTGCTGTTCAGCCACTCTGCAATTATGTCTCCATGACAGGGCAACGGCTTGCACCAGC
>DATIKF010000247.1:0-7514 GCA_035477855.1 Dissulfurispiraceae bacterium | reverse complement strand
CATGAGCAGAGATACGAAGCTGGAACTTATCAGACAGCGAAATCCTTTATTGCAGGATTTGTATGACGACATTTCCGGAATCCTTCCGGGGCGGAATTGTCGGAAAGACTCCCGACATCCTTGACAGGACAAGCGCGGGAGTGACAGATGTACGACTAAAGCCAATGACAATTCCAGGATAATTCATATTTCCCTCGCCTCCCACCCACCATGTGGGCACTTGCAAGGCATGAGGCGAGGGCAGAAGATGCAATGCAGATAAGATTGATCAGTCACGGGAGTTCACGGGCGGCCTCATGCCGCTCCCGCACGAACACTTCCTCGCCGGAGCGGTTCAGTTCGGCATCACGTGTGAGACCGAAGGCACCTGCGCAGACAACAGCCGTCCATGATCACGACGAGGCGGGCGGCGTCTGCTTCAATTGCTGGAGAATTTTCTCAACTCCTTCTGCATAATTTTTGTGCTCGGCCGACGCATTCGCGACAAATCGTTCATAGGCATCAATCGCCTCATCAGTCCGCCCTGAACGATATAAGGCTAGGCCGAGGTTGTAATAGACCTCCGTAATGCCTGCGTCAAGCTGGAGCGCTCTCCGCAAAGGCTCTATTGCCTCCTCAAATTTTTTCTTGTTCAGCAGCGCAAGACCAAGATTAGCTTGGGCAGCAGCGAAATCAGGAAAAAGTTCAAGAGCCATCTGGAATTCACGGGTAGCCCTGTCAAGATCGCCATTGTGGAAAACAGCCAGGCCAAGGTTGTTATGTCCTTCCGGTGATTCAGGCATGAGTTCAAGAAACTTCTCAAACGATTCCACAGCTTCTGCATATTGACCTGTTCCGAGATGTTCGTTGCCTTCAGCAAAAAAATCCGGCGTCTGTTCCTGCTCCTGCTCATTCATACCACGAAACTCCTTCTGCTGCTTTTATTTATGCGGCTCCTCAGTACTCATTTCGAGACTGCGGGCAAAAGCCTGCAGCTCCAGCAGACAATCCTGAAAGACCGCTGCGTCCGGCGTCAGCTCGAAATCCCGTCGGCAGAGCTTAGCCTGCGCAGCTGCAAAATCTCCGAACTGCTGTTTCTTCATCCCCGCTGCCTGCAACAGCTCCGGCATCATCGCTGACGGAACAGCAGCTTCAAGCATACCGGAACCGGAAAGAAAGCGCTCAAATGAAGGCTGCCGTTTCAGGTCATCGAGAAGAACCTGCAAAAACCTGCGCTGCCGCACCATGCCCTCGCGGTAGCGATAAAAAGGCTCGCGAATATCCTCGTTCACTATCCTTCCGGCGTCCCAGACAATCGCTCCTGACTCCACGCCGGCCGCAAACCCTCTGCACTTCCTGAAGGCACCGGCCTGCTGTTCCACCAGCACCATTTGCTGCGCGGATTCAGGAAAGACCGCACAGAAGGGGACAATCTGACACTGCATCGGTTTATGGCTGGTGTTGTGCAAGCGGCAGTGGTGATTCACCAAAAGCATCGAACAGAGATTTCTGCGCCAGTTGCCGGCGATAAAGTCGCCTACAACGTAAATGGAACCGAACCGCTCCCCGACAGTATCGAAAAAGTCTCGGTGACCGGCATCCAGCGGAGTGTATTTGCGGAATCCGACTGTTATCGGGAAATAACGATAGAGCGGCACGATCTCATCAATTGTGATCATCGTCGCGCCGCTGCAGCAGACATCGGCGCACGTTGTCACGCATGAAAAGACAGAGACTCCGGCATTCATGAGGTCAGGATTCAATGCGCGTCCCGCTTGCTGCAGGCATTCCGGTCACTTGCTCTGATACAGCGCCATGACGTCGTCGCGGCGGATAACTGATTCAACAGGCGCGTCCGTGCCTATTTCCTTCAGTTTTCCGGCAATCGCCTCGTAGCCGCCCTCCTGCCGGTCGACAAGGGCAATAACCTTTACGATCTTCAGTCCGGCTTCATGCATGCGGGCAATCGCCTCGATAGTCGACTTGCCGGTGGTGATAACGTCGTCGACAACCACAACGCTGTCGCCCGCCGCAATGTTGCCCTCAATCCACTGCGTCATGCCATGCGGCTTTGCGCTCTTGCGGACTACAACCGCCTCAATCGGCGCATTCCGGACAAACGAAGTGTACGCGACTGCATCGGCCAGCGGGTCTGCGCCGAGCGTCAGCCCGCCGATTCCGACCGGCTTCAGTCCCTGAATCATCGAGAAGATAACGTTGCCGATGAGGTACATGCCTTCCGGACAGAGCGTCACCGTCTTGCAGTTGAAATAGTAGTTGCTCATCCGGCCCGAAACAAGCTTGAAGACCGGCTCTTCGCTGTATTTGAACGCCTTCATATAAATGAGCTCAAGAAGCCGCTGCTTCATCTGAGTTGTATCCATAAATCCTCCTTAGAATGAAGGCTTTATTATAGCGCGGAAGAGGAGAAACGAGGAAGACAATATAGCCACCTCAAATCCTCACACCTGTCGGACCCCGAATGTGCCGGGAATAGTCCGGCCTCGCTCCGCTTGCATGGATGCCCGTCAACGTACTATAAATAACAGTATGCTTTGGTTGGTCACCAAAACAGCTCTTTTGGGAGCATGTTGTGTTCTGGCACCGCTGATAGTCTTCCGGCTGGCAGCCGGACCGGGGCTTGCATCCCCATTCGCCCCCGTTCTCGTAGCCATAGCTTTTATTATCCCATGCGCCATGCTCATAAGCACTTCGCTTGCAACCATGAAGCAGCTTCGGGAAGCGAGCACACCTGCCCCGCTGCCCCGACATACCATTCAGCTGCTGAATGCATATCTGGACCCGTTCAAAGCCCTGATGGATTCAACAAAGGACTCTGTCTACCTTCTCGGCAGGGACGGAAGATTGTTATTCGTGAATCAGGCGCATCTTGATCGCATGGGCCTCGGTGAACATCAAGTGGTCGGCCGGTATTATCAGGATGTTCATTCTGATGAAGAATGGGCAAAAATGGAGAACGCCCTGAACCGGGTTTTGCGCAGCAATAGTCCCATGGACGAAGAATACCAGAGTCCGCGTGACGGGGGGTACTACCTTCGAAGCATAACCCCGGTGAAGGATGACAAGGGCAGATTAAGCGCTGCTCTGGTTACTTCAAAAGATATCAGCGAACGCCACCAGTTTGAAGACCGCATGAGAAACTGGGCTCTGCAGGATGAACTGACCGGACTGCTCAACCGCCGGGGATTTCTGCTGTTCGCAGAACAGCAGAAATCTGTGGCAAAAAGGCTCTGCCGGCGGCTCCTGGTTCTTTTCATGGACATGGACAACCTGAAAGTCATTAACGATACCCTTGGCCATGAACAAGGAAATGCCGCCATTCAGGAAATGGCCCAGGTGATGAACGATACATTCCGGAAGGCTGATATTCTCGCACGGGTCGGCGGAGATGAGTTCGCAGTTCTGGCATTTGAAAGCACAACGGGATATGCGGAAGCCCTCCAGTCAAGGCTCTTGCGAACAGTATTGGCCCATAACGCTAAAAAAGGCAGACACTTTGATCTTTCCATGAGCGTCGGCGCCGTAATCTGGGACCCGGCTTCAGAACAGACCATTGAAGATGTTTTAGTAATTGCTGACAAGCAGATGTATGAGGAGAAGATGCAGAAAAAGGCCTCCAGGCCATCAAGGTAGGCATGGCAGGGGCCGTCCTCATGCGTGAAAAATACGATTTAGATGCCGGATTTCATTACTGTGCTGTCATTGCGGGATTTTTCCACTCTTGTTGACGGTTTTCTCGCGCTATCGGTAATCTAAACAGATGAAATTGCTCCTGTTCGACATTGACGGAACGCTCCTCAGCGCAGGCGGTGCGGGCACGCGGTCGCTGAACTCTGCGTTTCGCGACATCCTTTGCATAGAAAACGCCTTTCAGGGCGTCAACATGGCCGGCAAGACAGATCCTCTTATCGTTAAGGAGGGGCTTGCGAAGCACGGCATTCCAAACAATAACGGGATTGTCCCGCAGGTGCTCGAATCATATCTGGCCTATCTGCACACTGAAATACAGACAGACAAGAAGCATCTCAAGCCGGGGGTCCCGGAGGCTCTCGATGCGCTCAAAGACATGCCGGAATATACGGTCGGTCTGCTGACCGGCAACCTTGAGGCGGGCGCGCGCATAAAACTGGAAGCCTTCGGCATTTATGGCTCTTTTCTCTGCGGCGCGTTCGGCAGCGACCACGAAGACAGAAATCTGCTTCTTCCCATTGCGGCGCAGCGCTTCCGCGAAAGGAAACAGCGAGAAATAGGCTTCAACAAATGCGTTATTATCGGAGATACGCCGCGTGATGTTGCCTGCTGCAAGCCATATGGCGCAGCATGTATTGCTGTTGCAACAGGCCCGTACACACGGGCTCGGCTTGAAAAAACCGAAGCAGATGTCGTAATGGACGATCTTGGCGATACTGCCCGCTTTCTGAATGCGCTGAAGAGGCTCTGATTGATGCCCACGCAACCATATAGTTTCTGGAATAATGCTGTCCTGTCTGAAGATGCTCCGCTCAGCATCGGCAGCCGCGAAACTGCTGCCATAATGGGATGGGGCGGGATTCGTGTATTTGAAAGGGGCGTCGATCTTCTGTCGCTCTGCATTGCATATGCACAGGCGTTTACCGGCTACTCCTGCGGACAGTGCATTCCGTGCAGTCTCGGTTCGAAAAGACTGGCGGAAGGCTTCGATCACCTTCGGACCAGCAGCATAACTCCTGCGGAAGTTGCCCGTCTCCGGGATCTTGCAGACACCATCGCGAAGTCTTCCATGTGCCAGATTGGCCAGACCACGCCTCTTGCCCTTATCCATGTTATTGATACATTTGGAGAGCGCCTTCTGCAGCCCGCTGACTCTTCTGGAGATATAAACTACGCGTCGATGCTGACAGCCCCCTGCATACAGGCCTGCCCTATTCATCTCGACATTCCCCGCTATGTCGAGGAAGTGAAGATGAACCGCTTCGCCAAAGCTCTCGATGTCATCTGTTCGCGCCTGCCGCTCCCTGGCGTTGTCGGAAGAGTCTGCACGCGCCCGTGCGAAAGCAACTGCCGTCGCTCGCTCATCGATGAACCGATCCGGATTAGGCATCTTAAACGCTTTGTTGCCGACAATGCACGGGAGAACCGCTATGCACCTCAGCACCCGCTTGCCAATACGAAAGAGTTGCCGATAGCGGTTGTCGGCGCCGGGCCGGCCGGCCTCACCTGTGCGCACTTTCTTGCGCTTGAGGGCTATCCGGTCACCATATTCGAGTCGCTTCCCGAGCCGGGCGGCATGGCTGCCGTCGGCATTCCGGACTATCGCCTGCCGCGCGAGATACTGCGAGAGGAAGTCGCTCAGATCAAAAAACTCGGCGTAAAAATCGAATACAACAAGGCTCTTGGCATTGATTTTGCTATCGAAGACCTTGAGCAGCATGGCTTCAAGGCCGTCTTTCTCGCTATGGGCTGCCACTGCCACAAGAAGCTCGGCATCGCGGGCGAAGACAAGAATTATGAAGGATTCATTCCCGGCATCTTTTTCCTGCGGTTCGCAAATATGGGCGAAGAAACACCGAAAGGGAAAAAACTGGTTGTTATCGGCGGGGGAAATGTCGCTGTCGACTCAGCCCGCATGGGCTTCCGTCTCGGTTTTGAAGAAGTGCATGTCGTCTATCGTCGAACCCGCGCTGAGATGCCCGCGGACCATGTAGAAGTGCGTGATGCAATGGCCGAAGGCGTGCAGTTTCATTTCCTCACCGCACCAAATCGTATTGTCGGAGAAAGCGGCAGGGTGAAGGGGCTTGAATGCTCACGGATGAAGCTGGGCGAGCCGGACGCATCGGGACGGAAACGGCCCATTCCGGTGCCGGACTCCGCTTTCTTCATTGACGCGGACGTGCTGGTTCCCACCGTCGGCCAGGAATCAGACTTTGGGTGCCTGACGAGTCTGCCGGGCGTGGAGATCACGAAAAAGGGGACGGTCATTATTGATGAAACCTTTATGACCCACAAGCCTGGCGTCTTTGCGGGCGGCGATTGTGTCAGCGGCCCTGATATGCTTATCCGCGCCTGCGCCCACGGCAGACTGAGCGGCCTGCATATGCACCGGTTTCTGACAGCCGGCCGGTCAGAACCCTTTGCGGAACAGCTTGACGAAAGGTTTATTGCGCAGCTGAAGCCGTTTGATCCGAAAGAGAAGCTGCAGGTTCCAAGCGGCACACCGCGCATGCCTGTTCAGCACGAAGACGCTGAACTGCGGAAACATGACTTTCGGGAAGTAGACAGGGGATTTACGCCGGAAGAAGCCCGGAAAGAAGCGAGCCGCTGTCTGAGATGCTACCGCGTGGTCGTTGTTGCATATCGTTGACAGAATGTTTCCTCATGTCGGTCCAACATTCTTCAGTTCTGCTATAATTCCTTGAACAATATGCTGCATCGTGAGGACAAAATCATGAACGCCAGAACAAATCGTATAGTGCTTCTGTTTCTCCTTCCCTGCTTCCTGCTTTTCCTCTCTGCCTGCGCATCGCCACAGAGGTCGATCGAATCCCGCGGCGAGGAGTGGGTGTCGCGGACTCTGCCTGAGCTGAAAGAGGCAATGGCGCGGCCTGATTCCTATGCTGCAAAGATACGCTGGAAAGAACGCACATACCCGCTCGTAAACGATGATTTTGTTTTTATTGAGCCCGTCGACAGTGAATGCTTCATCCATTGGAAGGTACGGCCATCGGGTCTTATTGTGGGATATAAGTCCGTCGGCAAATCCTGTGAACCAAAGACAGGCAGTCCGGGAGCTCCGGAGACAATGGAAGAACGCATGACAAAACCGACCACTACCTGGTAAACCGAAGCGTCTTTCTTTGCCGCCTGCGCTTTGCAGCGATTCTAACCCTGAATCGGGATTTCGACGTCACCGGTCTGGATCTCAGTCCCGCCACGCTCGCGCAGGCGAAAGAACTGAATCCTGGCTGCAAGTTTGTTCAAGGCGATGATATGCGGACTTTCAGACTCGGCCAGGCTTTGGATGCTGTGCTTATGGACGACGCGATCTCACACATGAACTGTCGGTCCGACTTCGTGGCGGCGTTTCGCACCGCGTATGCCCACTTGAATCCCGGCGGCGTCCTGATCGCCACACCGGACGTGACAATCGAAACGTTTCAGCAGACCAAGACCACCCCGGCCACGCGGGACGGATTGGACGTTGTTTTCGTCGAGAACGTGTATGACCCTGACCCTACGGACGAGCAGTATGAAACAACGATCCTGTACCTGATTCGCGAGAACGGCCGCCCGGATGGGCGGCCGTTCTGATCATTCCGACAGCGATAAGGGTTATTTCCGGTTTTTCACCAGTTCTCCGACAACGGCAGGATCGGCGAGCGTGCTGGTATCGCCAAGGTTGCTGACGTCGCCATGGGCAATTTTGCGGAGAATTCTGCGCATGATCTTGCCGCTTCGGGTCTTCGGTAGTCCCGGAGCAAACTGGATTTTGTCCGGCGTGGCGATCGGGCCGATAACCTCCCGGACATGTCCGACAA
>DATIKF010000246.1:0-2878 GCA_035477855.1 Dissulfurispiraceae bacterium | reverse complement strand
GAATGACGACTGCATGCCGGGCAGAATCTTCAGCACCTTTCCTTTATAGATGCTGCCGACAAGGCTCACATCACGCTTGCGTTCGATGTACAACTCAACGACCTGACCGCCCTCCAGCAGGGCGACACGGCTTTCTTCCCGGGTTACATTAATTACCAGTTCACTTGTCATAGCGGCTCCACCCATTCATCTCTCCATCCATATACAGCTGTCCTTGCAACTTCAAGTTCCCGCAACGGCATGCCGAACAGCGTCTCGACGACCTCTCCAATCCTGACGCTGAATCCGGCGCCCTCCAGCAGCATTAACCAAAAAACTCCTTCGTACGCCTCCACCGATTCGATGCATCGGGAAAGATCGATCTCTTTTCCATCCCGCTCAATCAAAATTGCAGCCTTGCTGGACAATGCATCGGCAATCTCAGGCCGCAGCGCTGAAGGACAGGGCACACGATACTGATAGCGCTTGATAAAACTGCCGAGCGATCCGTTCTGACGGGAGACGATTGCCATTTGTCCGATGAGCAGACCATCCGGCAGTGTTGCATTCAGCGCATTCGTATAGGATTCTACATCAAATGGAGCTGTTACCTCCATATCGAAGAATTCCCGTTCTCCGGCAACTCCGACTCCGAGCGGCGGACCGAAAGAAAGCTCCGGCTTCGGATGAAACCCTTCAGAAATCACCACCGGCACATCAGCACGGCGCAACGCACGGAGCAGTGCATTCATCAACTCCAGATGAGAAAGATAGCGGAGTCGTCCGGACTTGGAAAAGCGCACACGCATGCGCAGCCGGGATCCGGCGCTTTTCTGCGCGCCGGTGAGCCGGACATCTGCAGGCACGTCAGCAGCAGTCAGCAGCACAGCGGGTTGCAGCACCTGCTCAGCGCACCGCAAGCCGCATCCGGTGCAGTTGACCTTGCAATCCTGCGTTATGGATCCCTGCAGAGCGCGATCGAGTTCAGCAGCAAGATATTTTTTTGTCACGCCGATATTCACAACGTCCCACGGAAGCGCCGCGTCAATTTCAAATCGGCGCTGCGCATAGGAATGCCCGTCTATGCCGGTTGCATCCATGGCATCAAGCCATTTTCTGAAATCGAAATGCTCGCTCCAGCCGTCGAGTCGACAGCCGAGACGCCATGCTTTCTCAATTAGACCGCCAAGTTTACTGTCTCCTCGTGAAAAGACGGCCTCCAGCAAACTCGTTTCCGGATCATGCCCCTTATACTTGAATCGCCTGCCGCCAAGGTCGCTCCGCAGAAATGAGAGCTTTCGACGCAACTCCTCAAGCGACTCCTGTCCCATCCACTGAAAGGGAGTGTGCGGCTTTGGCACAAACGGAGAGACCGTAATCCCGATATTCACAAAACGTCCGGTATGCTTCCTCGCGACACGAAGGGCCCGCATCGCCATCTCGCCGATTGCCTGAATATCAGCGTCCTCCTCCGTCGGAAGGCCAATCATGAAATAGAGCTTCAGCGTCTGCCATCCCTCGCCGAAGAGCGCCAGCAAGGCAACTTCATACGCTTCATCAGTAAAGTCCTTGTTGATGACCGTCCGGAGCCGGAGCGTCGCCGCTTCCGGCGCCATGGTGAAGCCGGTTTTGCGAACGGAACGGATTTCTCTCAGCACGTCACGATTCACCGCGCCGACGCGGAGCGACGGCAGGGCAAGCGCTGTGCCAGTTCCGGCGAAACATTGATTCAGAGAGCGAACAAGTGGCAACAACTGCGAGTAGTCTCCCGCGCTCAACGACGAGAGCGACACCTCGCTGTACCCTGTTGAGAGGATTGATTGCTTCGCAATCCGCAGAATGGTCTCGGGGCTTCGTTCACGCAAGGGGCGGTACATCATGCCGGCCTGGCAATATCTGCATCCCCGCGTGCAGCCGCGGGATATTTCTATTACAATGCGGTCATGCACAATCTGCATATACGGAAGCACCGGCTTGATTGGGAAAGGTGCTGCATCAAGGTCAGCGACAATGCGCCGTTCAATACGCGATTCGCCTGAATGGAGCCTGGGAACATACACTCCGGGGATAGCGGCAAGAGCACGCAATAACGCGTCCCGCGAGCGGTCGCCTGATTGTTTCCACATGTGCGCCGAAGCGAGCACCTCAACGACAGCTTCTTCCGCCTCCCCAATCAGGAACGCGTCAATGAATCGATCCATCGGCGCAGGATTCACCGTACACGGACCGCCCGCAATCACCAGCGGCTCATGACCGGACTCTGCAGCACGCGCTTCAGCAAGAACAGGAATCCCGGCAAGGTCAAGCATATTCAGAACGCAGGTATAGGAAAGCTCATACTGCAGGCTGAACCCGACAATATCAAATTCCTTCAGCGGGCGCTGCGTCTCAAGAGAAGCAAGTGAGAGCGACTGTCGCCGCAAATATTCCTCAAGATCCGGCCATGGAGCAAAGACACGCTCAGCAGCGGCAAAAGGAAGAGCGTTGATGATGTCATATAAAATCCGCAGTCCGAGATGCGACATTCCAACTTCATAGACATCCGGAAATGCGAGCGCCATATGCACATGGGCAGCTGGCATCTGCGGTTTATAGCACGCATTATGCTCAGCGTTAAAATATCTGCTCGGTTTTTGAAAAAGGGCAAAATTCATCAGCACATCACGTCCTGAGAAAAAGATTCGAGCAAGGAGCTCCTCTGTGTGGATCTCCTTGCTCGTTCAGATAATACAAAAAAGACGACGATTGAAGCGCGCTGCTATTTCTTTACTGCTGCCTTCTTCGGAGCTGCTGCCTTCTTCGGGGCTGCTGCCTTCTTCGGAGCTGCTGCCTTCTTCGGGGCTGCTGCCTTCTTCGGGGCTGCTGCCTTCTTCGGAGCTGCTGCCTTCTTCGGGGCTGC
>DATIKF010000245.1:0-13444 GCA_035477855.1 Dissulfurispiraceae bacterium | reverse complement strand
CGCCATGCGCCGGAGGAATATTGTCTCAACAACGACAACATGGCAAATAATGAGCTGAAAACAACGATGAAGAGCGAGCAAATACGGAACAAGAACAATAGCAGGAGAGTTGGACCTGAACTGTTTGGCCAAAATCAATAGTTCAAGTCCGACAGGCTCCTAGTCAAATGGCCAATAAAAGAGGGGTTCCGCGAAAGCGGAACCCCTCTTTTATCGTTTTCTGCAGCTGTTACTTCTTTTCGATATAGATTTCCCAGTGATCGCCGACCTTCTCGACCTCAATCGGAAAACCTGACTTTTCAGCAAAGCGCGGAAGCGAATCTTCAGCCGATGCCGGGGCGTCACACATGACCTTCAAAACCTGTCCGGAACTCAATTTTTCCATCTGTTTCTTGGTGAGCACGAGCGGATACGGGCAGACTCTGCCCATAACGTCAAGAACTTCTGCCGGTGTTTTTGCTTTCAGGCTCATTGTATAATCCTCCTTTGGTATGCTCGTTAAAAAATTTGCAGATGTGTAGCCGTTGCCAGCACCGCATTGATCTCGCTCATCGGCACAATTCTGGCCTTCATGTCGCCGCCGAGGTCATCTGCGTCCATGATAAGTGAATCTTCTGTCAGGCCGAGTCGCTCGACATCTTCCTTGCAGTACATAATCGGCAGGTCGAGCAAAAGCCCGTTCTTCGTGTGTTGCTCAAGCGTCGAAACTCCATAGCACTTGGTTGACTGGCCTTTGAGGCCGTTCATAACCCCGTCACCGAGCAGCACCACAATCGGCTCGACGTTTTGGCCGTCCTCAAGGTATATCTCGACCGTCTGGCTTGCGATGGCGTGGGTCATTGCGAGGCGGGATGCCTCAGTCTTGTAGGGCAGTGATCTGATGATAAATGCGATTTTCTTGATCATCTTATTCGCCTCCTATAAGCAAAACGCGGTCTGCGTTATAGCAACTGGCCAGGTACCAGTCCATGCTCTTGCGAATCCAGCCGTCCATGGTATCTTCTTTGTGGTAGCCGCGAGCTTCTGCGCACGCCTCGCATGCACATGCCTGGAATCTGCCGGTCTTGAAGAGCTCTTCAAGCGTCTTGTAGAGGACGGAGTAGTCTTTGAATGCGCGCTGGCCCTTCTTGGAAAGCATGGTTCCGTTGGAGGAAACCCAGAAGTCAACGCTATGTCCCTTTTTTACGGCAGCTTCGGACAGCTTGACAGCGAAGTCGAGAGAAAGAGATCCAACAAGGCCCGGGAAGGCGCCTATCGTAATTTTTGCCATTATATCCTCCTTGCGTTCATCGATCAGGTTTAGACCCAGACGAGCTTTTCGTAATCGTTCAGCATAAGGTCAACTACGTCTTCGTAGGTGACAACCTTGACGTTCCCCGGAACCTGAGATGCGTTGAATCCTCTCAATTCAAGGTCTTCAGCCAGAACATAAAAGATCGCGTTCTTCTGGAGAACCGGATCTGCTGCGCCGGCATCCTTGACGGCGGCATGATAAATCCCGTTGCCGACAAAAATAATGCCAAGCTTCTCTGCGCTCAACCGGTCGATCATATCACCACCGGTTCTGAAGTCGCTTTTGAATACTGCTAGTTTCATCCATACACCTCCCTGTGCGGTTTTGGGTTCTGTCTGTGCGGCATATATGCCGGCATGATTGAATCAGCGTCAGCATATTAAAGAAATATTCAGACGAGTGATAAAAACGCAGTCACTCATATAGCTCTATATACGTTACTATCCTAACACAATAAGAGAATTGCCGATGGAGGTCAAATAAAAAAAACTTATTTCCATATTACTTCTAATGAAAATCAAGGATGAATAAGGACTTGGCCCTGCTGTGCCGGCAAGCGAGCGTCTGTGACGACGCAGGGGAAATGAGCTGAAACAACAGGGAGTCAATTTCATCGAGCAGTGCCTTGAACTGGCCGCCGTAGCTTTTGGCAGAACCGAAAAGGGAGGTTCTCAGTTCCTGCATCACGGGATCCCCGCACTTGTCATATGCAAGGGGTCCCCGCTCCATGGCTGCATGTTCCAGCCGCAGCAGTTTTTCCGCACGAATGCGAAACGAAGCGAGCATTTGAGCCGCCAGCAGCAACTCTTCAGCTGCCTGCTTCGGGATGTCGTCGCCGAATTGCAGCGAAAGCTGTTCAGCGACTGCAGCCGCCATGTTTGCGAGAGTGCAGTACTCAAGCCCACGCACTCCCCGCTTCCACTGGAGCACCCAAGGAGTTCTCCAGCGCCAGAGCTGAAGCGATTCACCGACTGCAATCAGCGCCTGCGCTTCATGCAGGAGCGTCTTTGCCGTGTCCGAAAGCTGTTGCTGAGAAGATTCAGCGGGAGTGTCTGAAAGCAGAGTGCCTCCGAGATTCAACCACGCCTGCCTGAGAACCCGGTTGCCGCGAGCATCATCGGGAGTGTCGAAATGGAGGAGAGACAGAAGGACGCGGCCCTTTCCGAAAAATCCCTCGACGACTGCCGGTTCTCCTGCCAAACGCGCCGGATGAAGATTAATCCCATAGGCGGCCTCGCGCTCAGCCCACTCGTCTTCTGTCCTGACTGAGCCGACCCGGATATCGGAGCTATATGCATCAGGCAATGCTTTATCGTAATGCGCACAAATCCGAACCCCGTCCCCTTTTACTCTGAACTGGGACGGCCACCACGCCCAGAAAACCGGTTTATATGCGCCGCTCCAGAGAGGATGGTCATCAACAGAACAGAGCACCCGTCCGCTGAAGCTCGGCACCCGATGTTCCGACGGCACGCGCTGAATGTCCAGCAGCCCGAGACTGTCCTGTGTTGCCAGTCCGGCCCCGCCGCAGATTCCAAGGTAGTTGCCGCCGTCGCGGACAAACTGCCGGATCGCTTCAACGCCACCGTCTCCAAGCGCTTTCAGCTTGTTGGAAGCCCACCCCCCGGGGACAAAAAGGAGTTTCTGTCTTTCCAGAACACCCGCCCGGATATCTTCCGCCCTGATAAGCCTGAACGCGAGTCCTTTTTGCCTGAGCGTGCGCAGCGCAATCAATCCCCAGAGGAAAGACTCATCCCAGAGAACGACCGCTGCAGGCTCAGGCGAGGTCGTATTTATCTTCATAGCCGCGAGGAGTAATCATACGTCCGTGCCAGACAAAGGTCTTTGAATTTCCGATAATGACGGTTGTCTGCATATCAATCTCTTCGAATGAAATAGTTCCAAGCGTTGCGATTATTGTCTGCTGACCATCCCGCAAGGCTGCCTTTACAATGCCGACAGGTGTTGTAGCAGGCTGCATCCGGCTTATCAGCGCAACAGCGGCCTCAATGTGTTCTGTCCGGCTCCGGCTTTTCGGATTGTATAAAACGATGACAAAATCTGCGGCAGCTGCTGCAACAAGTCTCCGTTCAATAACGTCCCACGGCGTCAGGCGGTCCGACAGGGAAATAGCGCAGAAGTCATGCATCAGCGGAGCCCCAAGCACTGCGGCTGCAGCATTGAGTGCGGAAATGCCGGGAACAACCGAGACGGAAAATCCGGAAGAGGAAAAGTCGGGAAGCGAGGAAGCTGAGGAAGGAGAAGATACTGGTCGTGCTTCTTCCGGAGCTCCATTTTTCCGTTCATCAGCGCTCAGCAGTTCGAAAACGAGGCCGGCCATGGCGTAAATGCCGGGATCCCCTCCACTGACGACCGCAACCCGTTTCCCCTTGCGTGCAAGATCTATCGCCGCACGGCAGCGTTCAACCTCGCCGGTCATCCCCGTGGTGAGCACTTCTTTGTCAGCGATGAGCGGTCGAATCATGTCGATATAGGTGTCATATCCGACGATCGTGTCTGCCTCTCGCAGAGCCGTTCTGGCGGCAGGAGTCAGGTGCTCCGCGCGTCCCGGCCCGGTCCCGACGATTGAGAGCATGCCGGGAGATCGGAAGCCCTCCTGTCGGGCAACCGCAACGGTCACATTCTGATATTTATGTTTGTCGACAAGAAGCCAATCAACGCCGGATGCCAGAATGGCGGCCGGTTCGGCGACTGCATAAGCTCCGGTCGCCTTGAAGACCGCCTCAGACCGGCCGATATTCGGCACCGTGTTCAGTCTGGCAGCGGGGAACGTGACAAGCGGGAAATTATGGTTTCTGCAAAACGAGACCAGCCCCGGTTCCTGCGCCTTTAGGTCAATGGTTGCAACATTCCGGATTGAGCCGAATGCAATATTTGCAATCCTAAGCGTTGCGCGAACCGAGTTTTCAATTTCACGTTCCGGCGCCCCGCTGTTGCAGCCGATGCCGACTGTCAGCACTTTTGGACGCAGCATGAGCGGAAGCTCAGCGGTCCCGGCATTGCCGATGTCATCCGAAACAGAAACAATCACATCAGCGCTGTCCTGTTCCGTCGTCCGTTCAAAAACAGCCGGCAGACGGAGATCGCAGTCGGCGAAGATGCGGAGCGACCGGTTATTCAAAAGACGTATCATCGCTGAGGAGAGGGCGTCAGGGTTGTCGATAAACAGATTGTTGTCCCTGGCCCAGAGGTCCAGTGCGGGAAGTCCGGCAACGTCAGAGGCGGTCGTGATGACCGGCACGGCATCAAGCAGAAGCGCTATGTTTTGCGTGAGCGAATTTGCCCCTCCCAGATGACCGCTCAAAAGGCTGATGACATGCTGCCCGTTTTCGTCAAGCACAACAACAGCGGGGTCGGTTTTCTTGTCGATAATGAAGGGAGCTATCGTTCTGATAACGATTCCGGCAGCCATAATAAAAACCAGCTTGTTTCCGGGCTGCCACTGCTGACGAACCAGTTCGGCATCAAAGCGCACCGTTTCGGCATCAGTCAGCGCAGCCTCTATTCTGGATGCAACTGCTTTTCCGGCATTCGTTATAAAGAAGATGGTTGTCATACGGAATGCTTAAGTATACCAAACGGCGGCTGAAGCAGGCTTTCTCAGCCTTGCCGTCGCTAACGGCGGCGACATGGCTGAGCGTTCTTGTTTGAAGTGAGCTGTTACTTTGCCTGTTTCAGCGCATCAGTGAGCAGCGCCATTGCCCTGTCCGGATTGTGAGCGCCACCGCTTCCATCAGTCAAAACAGCATCAAGCAGGCTTTGTGCTTTTCTGGCTTTTCTGGCATTTTTGCCTTTTTTCTCATATTCGGCGAGAGCTGTTTTCACTTCATCAATCTTTGCTTTGACGGCCGATTGCTTACTGAGAAGCTCCGTGCCTTTTTTGTCGAGAGCGCCTTCTGTATGACAGGCGTCGCAGCTCGATTTCATCTTCGATGCAGCCGCTGCCTGCGGCAGATAGACCTTCATGGTATGCGCGCTTGCATCCCAGTGATCTTTTGCCTTTTTTGTCGCGCCGGAACGAGTTGCAATTTTTGCCATGTGGCAGTCTGCGCACGTTGTTCCTGCCTTAGCCATAGCGCTGCCTCTGTAAAAATCGGCGCTCTGCGTGTGGCATGATGCGCAAAGCTCCTGTTTGCTGCCGCGCACCTGACCGTAGCCCTTCTTGCTGGAATGAACATCATGACAGGTTATGCAGGTGACCCCTCCCTTGGCATGGCCGCTTTTTTGTATGTCTTGGTATTGCTGGCGATTCCTTTTCGCATCGCCGTTCGGCCAGAAGCTTTCCGGATTGCTCTGGAACGTCCAGACCGTGACACGATCCTGCAGGTCGGTGTTTCCGATGAAGAAATCCTGCGGGAAGGAGATATCTTTTATGTGCTTGTTCGTTACGCGCGAATGACACTGGCCACAGAGCTGATCCTGCTGAGCGGCACTGAGATTCAGCGGGTTCACGACCGCGGCTTTGCTGCCCCGCTGCGCGTGCTTGCTGCCCGGTCCGTGGCAGACCTCGCACGAAATACCGAGTTCTGATTTCTGCGCGATCCACTCCCCTGAGGTTTTGTCTTTTGCAGTCTTGAAGCCTGTTGTATGGCATGAATCGCATTTTGCATCGCCGACCTGATTGATCGGCATCTCGGAAGGTTTTTTCGGACGGCCGTCTGCAGTGCCGTCCACGACCCACCAGAAGTCGTTGAACTGCTTGTTGAACCATTGCATATCCGCAACTTCCCACCGCATCGGGGTTGCGTACAGGCGGTTGCCGATCTTTGCCTCGAAGTGCTGATTCCAGTTGCCGCCGAGCACATAGGTCATTTCATAGGTCTGATTGTTTGCCGCATTATCTTTGTCGAGCAGCGTCATGAGGAACTTATCCCCCTCGCGATGGACGCCGACGGTCGGGCTGATTTTGACTTTCGCACCGGCGCTGTCGGCTATTTCGATATCCTTGTAGGTAATTTCCTTGCTGTCGAAATCGGCGACAACCATGTCCGGGGAAATGACGCGATGCATGTTCGCATGCCATGTCTGTGACCACTCGGCATGCTGGCGGGAATGACATTTTTTGCAGGTTTGCGACCCGACATACGTCGCATCCTTCACTGCATCAACCAATGCCGGCTGCTGTGTTGTTGCGACCGGCAGCTTTTTTGCAGCGGAAGCGGAAAACGCTGCTGTTCCAGCCGACAGCAATGATGTCAGACAAATCAGGACAACCACAACTTTTATCATAAAAGTTCCTCCTTATTAGAAATACATTTTCCAGACGTATCCTGCTGCAGATGATCCGATAATCACTGGAATCATCGGCCAGTGACGATACTGCAGACCATAAAACGTTACGATAGATGCAACAAGTGCGTACCAGTCGAGCCCGCCCTTGTCAGGCACCAGCGCATGCCAGGTGAACGTAACGCCGAGATTCAGGACAACCCCCACGACGGCCGCGGTCACTGCGGCAAGTGCCGTTGAAAGCATTGCATTCTTTCTCAGGACTTCAATGTAGGGGGCGAACAGTAAAATCATGAGGAACGAGGGTACAAAGGTGACCCATGTGGTGAGCAGCCCCCCGAAAAGCCCTGCCATCCCCGGTGAGAGAGTCCCAGGATTCAGATATGCGGCAACGTAGCCGACAAACTGGTTAACCATGATGAGAGGTCCCGGTGTCGTTTCCGCCAAAGCAAGGGCATCCATCATCTGTTCGGGCCGGAGCCAGCCGTATTGCTGGACCGCTGCCTGCCCCACGAATGCAAGGACCGCGTATGCTCCTCCGAAGGTGACCATGGCCGCAGTGCTGAACAGAATGCCGAGCTTGAGCAGAATGCCGTTTTCGCTCCAGAGCGCCACTGCCGCAAGCGGCGCTGCCCAGAGTGTCAGCCAGACCGCAAGGGTCGTCATTGCAGGACGCCATCCTGTCACGCGCATCTGTGCCGAGAGCCCGCCGATAAGAGTCTCGCCGTTCGCCTGTGACGCTGCTGAGCTGCTGAACAGGTGCGGGTAGGTGCGGCGTGCCGCAAATCCGATCAGGGCGGCACTGAAGACAATCAGCGGAAACGGCACCGAAAATACGAAGATGGCAAAGAACGACAGCGCCGCAAGCAGCATGAAGAACCAGTTTTTCAGCGCCTTTTTCGATATCCTGAACAGAGCCTCCGCAACGATTGCCACGACTGCGGGCTTCAGCCCATACAGCAGTGCGGCTACTGCCGGCACAGTTCCCATGGCAGCATAGAGCCAGGAGAGGCCGAGCATGATAAATACAGCGGGCAGCACGAAAAGCGTTCCGGCAACAATGCCGCCCCATGTTTTATGGAGCAGCCAGCCGAGGTAGATGCAGAGCTGCTGCGCCTCGGGCCCCGGTAGAAGCATACAGAAGTTCAGCGCCTGCAGAAAGTGGTTTTCGGAAATCAATTTTCGTTTCTCGACCAGCTCCTTATGGAGAATTGCTATCTGTCCTGTCGGGCCGCCGAAGCTTATGAATCCAAGCTTCAGCCACCAGCGGAATGCTTCCCAGAAGGAAATGGTCTTAGGCTGCGTATTCTCCATATGTATTATCCTCCGTTACAGAATATAGTATTGGTCATGACCATTTCCCCAAGGGGTGCTTCCTTGTCATGCTCTCCGCCCGGAAGGACATGCGCCGCTTCCGGGCGAGGGCTGTTCCGGGTCACGATACCTCCGTCACTCTTGGAACTTTGACGTGCGCGATAAACACCGGGATGGTCGCAATCAAAATTGCTGCCATAATGAGAAATGCTGTCGAATATCCGGTCGATGCAATCAGGAAACCGGCCATGATCGGGCCTGAAGCGTGCCCGATATCGAAGATGGTTCCGAAGGTTCCCATGGCGGTTCCGAAATGTCTTTCTTTGCATACGTCGGCGACAAGTGCCGCGGTTGACGACGTGACAAGGGACTCTCCGAGCCCGAAGACGACCGCAGCCCCCAGCAGGGAATAAAAGTCCTTCATCTGTGGGATGGCTGCAAATGCTGCTGCGCACATGACCATTCCGGCATTGATCAGCAGCTTTCTGCCGAACCGGTCGGAATGGCGTCCCATGAGCGGCTTGGAGAGTATCGTGACAATAACCTGCACTCCCCACAACAGGCCGGCCTGAAATTCGTTCAGTCCCGCAACAGTGACGGCATAAATCGGCAAAAAAGCCTCCAGTGCTCCGACCGTCATGTTCTGCACACCTTCCATGCCGGAGGTGATGACGACCCGCTTGTCGCTGATCACCTCCCGAATCCCGGAGGTAAAACGCCGGAGCGCCTGCGGCAGCGTACTGCTCCGCTCCCCTCGTTTTTCACCGTTCAGGATGCGAAGCCCCAGAGCCAGGGCCAGCACTCCGGCAACACCGCTTGCAAGGTAGACCATCTGAAAATCGGCAAACACCGGCCCGGCTGCTGCCGGCAGACTGTGCAGCATGAATCCGCCCAGCGGAGCGCCGAGAAGGTTGCCGACGATGGTGACGGAGGAAAACCATGAGAGAAGTTCCCCCTTTCTCTGCCCGGCGATATCGGCAACGACTGCCATTGCTACCGGGCCGTAAATAGCTGTGGCAAGGCCGTGCAGAAAGCGGATGACAACCAGCGCGCTATAATCCCTCACCCACAGGTACATGAAGGGCATCACCGCAAAGACGACCAGACCGATCAGCATGGTCCGTTTCCTGCCGATAATGTCCGACAGTGCGCCAGCGGGCATCTTGAAGAAGATGCCCGTTATGGTCGATACGCCGACAGCGAAGCCGATTGCCTCGGGTCCGGCGCCGAGATACAGCGCAAAAAGAGGCAGCACGGGGCTTCTCGCAAGAGCGTAAGAGAGGCGCGCGAAGAAGCCGACCGTGCACAGTGCGTTGAAAGGGCTGAATATGCTCATGGCCTCAATGCTTTATAGGGGTCTGCCTGTCGAAGAATATGCTCTTGCCGAAGACGCCGAGCGGTATGCCCATGGCGACCTCCGCTTTGATCAGTCCGATGGCTCGCGCAGCCGCACCGACGCGCTGCTGTACCCGGTTGTCGACGTTCAGGATGCTTGCGGTCTTTGCAGCCGAGGACAGGGCAACTCCGATATCGAGCATTCGCATGACACAATGCGGACCGGAGTATCCCATTCCCTTGTCGGTAAGGGTGCGGTTCTTGGCGAACTCCGCACACGTCGGATAGCCGCACGCTCCGCAATCGTATCCGGCCGTAACCGGTTTTGCAAGGCCGACAAGGACAACTGCCTGGGCATTCTCGATATTTGATGCATCGCGGTTCCAGTATGCCTCATTTGTGCTTTTGGGGGCATACTCATGCATCGCCTCTGCGATCTTCCTGATGGCGGATTCTTCCGAGACAACGACGATTTCGAGAAAATCCTTACCGCCCGCTTTTGGAGCTGTCCTCGCTGCTGCTGCCATCAACTGCGCTACCATAAGAGCCACTTCTTTCATGATTCACCTCACAAGTGATTATTGTGCCGCCCGCGCGATCAGCACGGAGCAGCCGGTTTTTTCGATTATGCGCTCGGTTGAACTGCCCATGAGCGTCTGCATAAGCCCTGAGGTTCCATAGGTTCCCATGACCATGAGATCGGCGCGCGTCCTGCAGCAGCAGCCACGATGGCGTCGCTGGAAGTGCCCGGCGGGATGAGCGTTTCGCACGTGATGCCCTCCTGCCGGGCTGCTTCCGCAATCCTGTTTGCGCAGGTCTCGGCGTGCGTTCTATCCGATTCCGACCGGACGGACGAAAGTGCCAGGACGCTGCTGCCGCAGCGCTTTGCAATGCCGAGCCCGTCATGAGCGGCGGATTCGCTGTGGCGCGACCCATCGGGCGCAATTAAGAATGGTCTTGTAGGACAGCCGTCCATCCGGCGGAACAACAAGCACTTTGCATGGTGCTTTCCCGATCACATTTGCCGCCGTCTCTCCGATGAGAAGCTTTTTCCAGCCGCTTATCCCTCGTTTGCCGATAATGATCATGTCCGCTGCACGTTCACGCGCCTCGTCGACAATACAGTCGGCGGCGTCGGCAGCTTCGCAGATAATTCCTTCACAGGGAATGCCCATCTCAAACGCCTGTTTTTTGATCTTGCCGAGGTACGTCTCCGCTTCGCTCTCCTCCTTTTCGTGCGTCAGCGGCGACTCGGATTCTGTTTCCATCGTAGCGACAATCGGGAAGAGAACGATTAATCTGCTTGAGCAGCGGCGGGCAAAATTCATCGCTTCATGCACAGCCCCATCCCCAAAGCGTGTGCCGTCGACAGCGAGCAAGAGAGTGCCCGCCTTTCCAATTGGACAGAACCCGGTGTTTTCCACAAGCATCCTTTTCAGACAATTATCCCTCCGGGCGAGGGCTATGTTTCTACACAGACTGGCTCTGATAGAGAATTTCAAAGACAGCCATGCCTTTTTCGAGCGCTTCCTCATCGTTTTTTGCAATCTTGCGGATTCCGGTGAGCAGCTCCTCTATGCCGGACGCTTCCGGCACCTTATAACGTCCATCCTTGATGTCGAGTTCATGAACAAGCTCGGCAAGTTTCTTGAGCGGCCGCTGCTTCAGTCCGAAGGACTTGATCAGCACTTCGAAGGTGCAGAGGTCGCCGTGATGAGTGAATTCCCCGCCGCTCATGTCGAACAGCACACTGCCGGCCGGCGCTTCCACCGCATCGGCAACAAAGACTAAACGTGCCTGCGTATCGATGAACCGCCGGATCAGCCAGGCGGACGCCATCCGATCAACGAACGGGCGGGTGCGCGTTGCCCAGATGCGGGTACGGTATTCTGCCGGATCCTTCGGTTGTATTGCGGGTGCGGTTTCCGGAGATCTGCCGTGCGATGCGGCATCAAGCTGCTCTGCCAGTCTGCGCAGGCGGCGGGCATAGTCCGCTCCCGTTTCAGAGCCGAAGAAATCGACTGCAGCAATATCGGCGATCGTTTTTTCGATCTTCCGGAACTCAGTCAGGAGTTCCTCGGGAGCAGATGACTTCCCGCCTTTCGTAAGGCTGGCGACCTTCTGCTCAAGCGCATGCAGCCTCTTGTGGGTCTGCGCATAGGCGTTCGACCGGTCGGCATTGAAGAGCGCGATGATGGAGGCGTCGTCCATTGTTTCTATGAGCTTCGTTTTGACAAGCGCGGCTTCTCCGCCCATGGCGCTCACGTCTGCGACGAGCGCCATGAGCATTTTCTCCCGGTCGGCTGAGCAGGGCAGGAGATAAACTGCTCCCTTGAAGTGCAGCGCACCTTCCTGCACGAGCTTGCGCCAGACCTTCATGCGTTTGCTGACCGGCCGGGTGGGCAGCGACGAAAAAAAGATCATCCATCCGTCATTATTCTTGTCCATAGGGAAGCAACTCCTGTTTCAACGGTCTTTTTTCCATGCTTCGATGCCGCCTTCGATAAAGCGGGCATTGACGCCCTTGTCCAGCAGAACGTCCAGGACGCTGTTGCTGACGGATCCTCCGCGTACGCAATATATGACGACATCACGATCCTTCGGCAACTCATTCGCCCAGGAACTAACCTCTGCAGGCAGCCTGCGTATCGCCCCGTCTATCATCCCCGGTTCTGCCGTGAAATCAGCTTCTCTCCTAACATCTATGATGACGGGGTTCGCCAAATGCTTCAGTTCTTTCGGTGTTACGGTTCTTTCCATGCTGTATCCTCCTGGCAAGCAAGTTTTGTTTGTTGCCACACGGTTTTTACAATATGCATATAATGAATCGTATGCAGTGAACTCACGATCTGAAGCGAAATCCGGTAAAAGCGGCTCTCCCCGCATGCGCCAGAAACGCACTGGCGGCGGCGGCGAGTACCACTGCGGCAACAAGAAACGCCGGTCCGAAGCCATACTGCAGAATGACAAACCCCGCAATGAGCGGACCGGCGGTCTGGCCGATATCCATTATGGAACCTAATATCCCCATGGCTGCCCCCCGCGCTTCCGCGCTGCTCAGGTCGGCGATATACGCTGAAGATGCCGACGTCAATATCGAGAGGCTCAGACCAAGGAGAATACTGAGCACGAGCAGTCCGGGGAATGATACGACTACGGAAAAAAGTGCTATGCATGCAGCCCCCAGCACGGCCCCCCAGAATATCTGGGGCTGCCTGCCGTGGCGATCCGAAAAGCGCCCCATGGCTGGCTTCGAGATCGCCAGCGTGATGACCTGCACAGAGAGCAGTACGCCGATCTCCACCGCGCTGATGCCTGACTGTATGGCATAGAGCGGGACAAAGGTCTCGAAAATCCCGTATGCAAAAAGGATGCCCGCCTCAACCGTGCAGGTGAGAACGATCGCCTTCGATGCGACGACAGTTTTGAATGCGCTCCATGAAGTGCGAAGGCTTCGGGACGGCAGTCGACAGGCTTCTTCCTTCGGAATGCGCAGGGCAAGAAGCAGCGTTGTGAGTCCTGCCGCTCCGCAGACAAGATAGACTGCATGAAAACGATGTGCTTCGCTCAGCATCATCAGACTGAGCAGCGTGCCGCCGGCAATTGGCGCGCAAAAGCGTCCGAGGAGCATTGCGGTCGAAAACCAGCCCAGCTTCTCCCCGCGCTCCCGATGAAACAGTTCGGAAACGAGCGCCATGCCGACCGGAAGAAAGATGGCTGTGGCGATGCCGTGGTAGAGGCGGACAATTGCAAGCTGCCATATCTGCGTCACTGCAAGATAGAGAAAGGGCGCTGTCGCAAAGACGACCGCCGCACCCACCAGCATCTTCCGCCTGCCGCAATGGTCGGCAATAAAACCGGCAGGGATGCTTGCAACAATGCCGGTAAATGCTGAAACTGCCGCAACCATACCTACCTCGGACGGGTCCGCCCCGAGGTAGGCTGCGAAGAGCGGCAGCACCGGACTCTTGGAGATTGTGGAGCTGAAAATAGCGAAAACCCCGGTTATGCAGAGAAAGCGGAACGGAGTCATCATGCCTGACTATCCTTTGCGGAGCACGGCCGCTGCGAAGATGGCCGCAGAAGCCGTGCTCCCGTGGTCTTATGCGTTTAACAGGCTGCTGAAAAAGTCCCTCTGCGGCTCAGCAGGGTCAATTTCGGGGGATGTTCTGACATGGATTGACCCGAGTTTTTCGATTCTTGAGCCTCTGAGAGAGTCGTTTTTGGCAGTGCATTTTGCATCAAGAGTTT
>DATIKF010000244.1:0-2135 GCA_035477855.1 Dissulfurispiraceae bacterium | reverse complement strand
CTGCCCTCTGATGTTGCAGATGCCCCGCCCTGAAAGTTGCCGGAGTTCCATTCGGCTTGACTGTCATATCTGGCAATCAAATGCGGCGTGTCATGATACAGCCTGCCGCCTTCGGTGCCGAATACCAGCCTTGATGTTGCCAGGTCAGGACTGAAAGCGTCCATCCCGGCAAGCGGCGTGGTGTCAAAATTGCTCCCATACCGCGCCATGCGCCCAAGCGCAGGTTTTAGCGTCCCCTTTTCGTCAAGGTTGCCGTTTCGCAGTAGCACTGATTCCGCGTCGTTGATAAGCGCGGGGTGAACAACGTCAACCATGCCCTTTGACAAGTCAACCAGCCTGCCGGTTGATACCGCGCCCGGTTGTGGTTGCCGCCGTCTGCTCATTTAGTCCACCTCCGACAAAAGCGCATCCGCTATTGTTTCTATAAGCTCTTCACGGTGCCACAGAGGGCCGGAGGCTAATTCTTCCCGGCCTGCGTCGCTGTTAAAATAAGCAAGCAGTTCCCGTTTGAGCGCAAGCTTGCCTTCGCCGACAAGCGGCCTGCCTTCGCCCCAGCCGTATTTTTTTGCCATGCTAAAAAAATCGTCCCTGTTCACTCACAAGCCCCCTCTACAGGGTGTTTAGCAGCCATGGTCAGTCGCTGCCCGGCGCGTCAAGCACGTTCGGCGTATTCATGGCAATCACAGTTGCCTGCGCCCGTTCGTGGGCATATTGTTGTTTGCCTGCCATGTACTGCGACATGAATGACGGGCCTTCCGGCTCGCCGGCGAATAATTTCGCAAGCCCCGCAGCGTAGTACACGAGTAGCGACCGCCAATGCTCAGGAATTGCCGGAACGTCAGTTGCGCCCACCAGCGCAGGCAATCGTCTAAAATAAACTAAATTCACCGTCCCGGCTTGCGCAGGCACAGGCCACAAATGCAAGTGTGCTGGAGTTACAACATAGCCGGTCGGCGTGCCTCTGGTCGTGGTGTTCGGGATTGCGCCGGTCTGCATGTCAGTCAAAAACCCCGCGCCATCCCACTGCGCTCGGTATGCCTCGTAAAAGTCGCTTGGCAAGGCGGCTTGGTGCGCTCCTGCGGCGTAGGTCAGCGGCACAGTTGCAATGACCTTGGCCACGTCGTTTAAGTCCCGCAGGCCGTCGTTGACGTAGCGCGTAAGCTGACTGTCGCGCCAGTACCCTTCGACAGGCTCGACTATTTCCACCCGTATTGCTGCGATAATGTCAGCCAAAGTCATTACAACTCACCACCTTTAAGGCATTTCGATGTTGTCAAAGGTTTCTACGGTCAGCTTCGGCGCGATATAGTCACTATCGGCAAGCACTGCCGCCACCGATTGCGGCACTTTGACCATTTTGCCGACCGGGACATCAAATTTTACGCCGTTTATCAGCACCGGTACGACAGTTAGGCCGGGATTTAGCGGATCTGCCGGAATCAGCACCGGCACGGATGCCTCGCTTTTCATTTTTGCTTTGATTACTTTTTGCTCTTGCTGGATTATTGTCTCCAGTGCCGCATCGGCAGCGGCTTCGTTTTGCCCGTATGTGCCGGCCATGGTATTGACCAGCGGTGATGCGTCCTCTTCGATGATGGCCGCTGGGATTTTGGGTTTTACGTCTTTAATCACCATAACTTTGCCTCCTGTTTAAATTAATAGGCGGAAGCTCATGCTCCCGCCCTCAATGGTTAACTTTGTTGCGCCTTATTAAGCCGTTACGCCATGCTCGATGCGGACAATAGCCTCTTCTGCTAGCCTGCGCGTTGCGTGAGCAACTTTCCAGCCTGCGGTTGCCCGCTGATTGAGCGGGTCAGCAGTCCCAGCAGAGCCAAGCTGCTTCACGATGATGTCAGGGCTTGATTCGCCAGTCAACTCCGGGATACCGTACGCACCGCGTCCGACAATGATTGTGCCGTAAACGTCCGCGCCAGTTGCGCCTTGGCCTGCCCATACCGGCGCATTGGTAGTCTCGATGAAACGCACGCCCCACAGTCTGCCTAGCTCGCCGTCAAAAATCCGCGTCGCACCGGCATAATTGGCGGCATTCACCCATGCAGCGTCCCCGGTCAGATCGAACACGCCATCGGGATGCACAAAGCCGATGTAGTCCCCGCCAGCCGCCGGAGGAACAT
>DATIKF010000243.1:0-11351 GCA_035477855.1 Dissulfurispiraceae bacterium | reverse complement strand
CTAAGCGAAAGCCAATCGGTGCTACTCAACCAACTCGGCCTTGACCTTCAAGAGAGTTAGGTAGCAACTCTCTAAGCGCATTTCCCCTTGGTATTACAGACTGTTGCGTCCTTCGGCGATCCGTATTGGCGAAAGTCGGGTTTGAGTAGTTGGCGGAGCCATGCAATGGCTGATGACTCGTCTGAAACAAAGAACGCCATTTGCTCCATGCCCCCTGCGGTCATCTTTTTCTTGTCATATTCAGCCACTTGGTCTGGTAGGAAATACATGCCATCACGGTAGGAAAAACGCTGGGACAGCCCTTCCTGGAAGGCCGCGCTATTCAGCGGCACCGGGTAACCTTTGCGAACATAGCAGGCCACCATCTGGTCATACAGAATGCGAGGATCACGTTCCGGGACGAACTGCAGCAATGCCCTCTGTTGCTTGGTGACTGGCAGATACCTCAAGTGCGTGCGGATAAAATCCCAGACACCTTCTTCGGTGGTAGCTTCCTTCCGGAAACGATCTTCAAATCCGCCGTTTGGCTTATAGGCGGAGATGATTAAGTCCTGCTTCACGGCTGTGGGGGTGGTGACTGCCTTGAAACTGCCCTGTTGTTTATCCAATGCCGACACATTAGCAACGATGAACCCAGCCTCCGTCAACGCTGTTTGGATGCTGTTCCAAATAGATGCCTTCGTATTGGAAAACTCGACGGTCATCCATCTGCCGGGCTTGAGCACTCTGTAGGCTTCTTGAAAGCACGCGGTCATGAGTTGACGATATTCGTTGATTCCCTTTCCTTGAACTTCGTTCTCAATAGCCTCGGGCTTGTTATTGGTCCAGACTCTCAGCCAAGATTCCCAGAGGAAGTTCAGTTCAGAATAATTCAAATTTGAGCCGAAAGGCGGATCGATGAAGACATAGTCCGAACATTGGTTTGGAAGTGCCAATAAGGAGGCATCTTGTTGTGTAATGCAGCTCGGAGCAGGGCGCGAGTAGCCAAAGGATTTCGTCAGTCGTTTTAGCTTCTCCTGGAAGGCATAGGACGGCGATACTTCCGAGATGTGAGATCCAATATACAGCGTGCCGCTAAGATTACGGTTGTTTTGTGAATAGTGGGTTGGCGAATACCTGTTCAACAGGGATAAACCTATTGCCCATTGCTGAAATAAAAAACGACAGAGGTTGCTTTGGGGCGACTTGGTCGATTTGGCAAGTAATGCCGACAATAGCAATAGGTTTCGTTTCGTATAGAAGTGATGTACATGTGTAATCCCAATAGGATCGTTTCGTCGGGTTTCTCCGCCGTCCATCAAACGATCAGTTGGAAACCAGTATGGAATGTCGCCGCTTTCGACTTTGTCGATTTGTGATAGATCTTTCTTGTCTGGCGACTTTTCTGCTCGTTTGCCATTCGCCGAATAATTGATCAATACCGGGACTTGCTTGGCCTGCTTGATTGTCTGGTTGATTGCCTTGTCAAACTTAGTTACCCAAGCGCGGTCCAATTTCCGCTTTGTGAGGTGCGCTCTACAGTGCGGACACGGGAACTCGTCCTTTACCGTTCCCTCTTTCTTGTTCATTGCCTCATCGAAAAAGATGACATCATGGGTACATTCCGGGCATACAAACACATCTGACCAGACGGTGTAGTTGATCTTGCCTTTTGTCTTGCCATCGGTGTGGAGCGTCTCATACATCCAGCCGCATTCGGTTTCCACTTCCTTCAGGATGCGCTGTGCTTCCCGCTCAAAGGCCTGCACATCCACCGGGGTGTTGTAGTTATAAGCGATGAAGGTGGCCGCAGGGGAGAGATCGTTAAGCACGGCGCGGCGTGAAGCAAGCTTGGAAAACGGCTTCCATACCGCCTTGCCGTTCTCGTCGCTCTCCTGCTGTAAGACGACCCCATCCTTGTCCACCCTGTAACCCAAAGACTCAACCACAGCCTTATCGCCGCACATCTGTGCGGCCACGCCCGTCATACCTGAGCCGCAGAATCCGTCGAAAACCACATCCCCCGGTTCGGTGTAATGCAGAATGTACCGCATGATGGCCTTGTGCGGCACCTTGGTGTGGTAGGAGTGGGCGTTATAGATCGGGTCGTTCTTGCCCTCGCTCACATCCGCGGCGAATGGCTCGCGATGATAGTCGTCCGACTGCGGATCGTAGGGCTTGCCGTAATGCTTGATGAAGTCCGCAATAAACGGATTCGGGCAAGCGGTGTAGTAGGGCGGGTCGGAGAGCGCCAGGATGTCCTCGTCCGAGCCGATGGGAAATCCCTCGATCTTGCGGAACTCGGGGTCGCGCAACCGCTCGCGCAACTTTTCGAGGAAGTAGGTACGGCGCTCCTCGTCGTTCGGAAACGTCATGCCGAGACAGGTAACTGGTCCCGAGTCGCGAGTCGCGGGTCTTTCCGTGTCGAACATCGCCTGCTGGTTATGCGGCTCATTATGTTTAGCCATCCGTCAACTCCGTTTCGGCTCTTTTTGGTTCTGACTCGCGACTTTCCAATTCCTTATTCTCTCCGTGGAATGCGCGCGATGAACAGATTGCGTTCGTGGTCCGATTCCAATTCCAGATCGGGGACGGCCGCCAGTGCCCGTCGGATACCCGTGCCGATGCCGCGATATGGCAATTCCTTGGTTGCGAAAGATGCTATAAGAGGGTTGCGAATATTGGATACTCCGTTTCGGATGTTTTCAACGGTCAGATTATTAGGCAAAGCTCCCGGGCTGATTAGCTCGATCCGATTGTCGAATATGAACACGCGCCATGGTGCGGAGATAAAGTAGTCCCGGTGAAGCAGCATGTTGACGACCAGTTCTTCCAAGGCAGCCGGTGGTACTTCCAGATCGCCTTCTGTATTGAATCCTTTTTCGTCTTGCAGTCGCCGCAGATTGCGGGTGAGAAAGGAGATCGTCTCCTTGTATAGATCACGCAAACACCCTTCGATATCCTGGCTATCCCGGTACTTGTCACCTGCAGGATCGTTGCCTACGAAGGAAACAGCCTTTACGACAAAGACGGGGCAATGCCTTTGAGGATTGCGCCAAAAAAGCATAACTCCGGCGAGATTAAGCGTCGTCTCGCGTGCCAGACCGAGATTATTCAGCAATTGGCCAAGCGATATCCCGGCCTTGTCGAGCATATTATCGAGGGGTTCGCCATACTGCTTCTCAAAAAAGGCGCCGAAGTGCTCCAGATCTATGTCTCCGACTGTGGCTCCCTCGACGGGCACTTCATCCGCATGAACCAGATCGGCGCTCTGAAACATCCTCTGGACTTCCTCGCGGGAAGTTACCCGGCGCTTGTCCGCTCCCGATTTTACCCAGAATACGCCATCGTTGTCGGCGTATGGCTTCGAGATGCCTTCAGGGACTGTGACAACCATGACCAATAGGCCGCCAACAGAGATGTTCTCGGTTTCGGGGTTGATGGAAGGACGGACACAATCGGTTGCCGTGTTGGAAATGAGTTGATTGATCCTTCGTATGTCGCCGGGCGACAAGCCGATAACTGAGCCAGTGTCATCAACGCCGATCAGAATTCTTCCGCCCTTGCTGTTGGCAAATGCTGCGATTTCGCCAGCCAGCGATCTGGCATTGGTGACATCCTGCCCTTGCTTGAATTGAGTTCGGCTGTCTTCACCGCGGTTGATCAATTCAATGAGTTCTATTGCTTCCATAGCTGGTAAATCTCCTTGCGACGAGCGAAGGCTTCATGCCCGCCCTCCATGATGGATACGATGGCTTTCTGAATCCCAGGCTCGTCAATGCTGCTAACCTGGATGTCGGCGCTTCTGCCGGCGAAAGAACACGCGCCCACCTGTTCCGCGTCACCCAGTACAGGAAAATTGGCGTTGTGTGTTGCGAAGATGAACTGGATACTCTTCTTAAGCGTCCGTACCAACTTGATGACGTCCTCAAAGATAGTCTGGTTGTCCAAGTCATCTTCGGGCTGGTCAATGACAATTACGTCGTTGTCGCGCTGGCTCAGAATGAAAAGGATCAGTGCTGAAGCCCTCTGCCCCAGTGAGTGATCGCGTAACTCCTTTCCATGGTACTCGATTTGGAAAGTGTTTGGCACCTGCCAAGTGAGCAAGGACGCCCTGGCTTCATTGAAGTACCTTCGAAATACATCTCCCGAATCACCGAGGCTGTTGCAGATCGTATCCAGTGCTTCGTAGACCGAAATAAAATCTGCGTGCGAATCCAGCACGCCCTTCAAGGTTGATTCTCGAAGCTTGCTGCCGCGGAAATGATTCTGCAACTCTTTCAGAAACGCAACCTTGTCACCCTTATATTGTGGGATAATTCGAAGCGCAGTCTGGCTTTCGTTGAGTTTCTTGATTTCCATCTCGATCTGCTTGAACTCCTGGTGCCACATGTCGGAAAGTCGCTTCAGTTCCTTCAGAAGCTCGTCTCGAAGGGCGTTCTTTCGTGCACGGCTCTTGGCAATTTCTTCGAGTGCCAGTTTGGCTTTCTGCAATTCGCTGTTGAGCTTTACGAAATCGTCCGGACGAATACTGACGCCCCCCGCTTGTTTGAGTTGTTCGCTCAGTTTCCGATCGATGGACGCGAAATCGTCCTTGAGCGCCTCGCGGCGACGCTCCAGTTCGGCAAGCTTCTCGCGCAAGGTGCGCGCATCGTCGCGCGTCTCGGTGAGAACCTGCCGCGCGCTGTCAGGTGCTTTACGTATCCGGTCAAGGATAGTGTTGATGTCCGCAATGACATCGGCGTTTTCTTTGGACTCAAGCTTTGACTGCGCGGCCAGTTCAGATTCCCGTTCTTTTAAAAATACGTCGAAAGATCGGACAAAGGCATCGACGGCATCGACGACGCGACGAGCGTGCGCCACGTCTGCGTTAAACTCCACCTGACGCTGAAGCTGCTGCTCAACGCCGTACTTTCTAAAAAGCTCCAGACGAAACTCTGTGTCCTTTCTCTTGCTCTGGTATTCCTGCTCCAGTGTATCCAGGTCTTTCAGTTTGTCAAGATTTGCCATTACGTCCAGCACCCGTTGGCGTTGGATAACAATCTCTCGGCGGACGGCATCGAGCTTTGAGCCTAACAACCGTTCCACGAGTTCGCGCTCGGAACCTTCGCCTCTCTTGACCAATTCCTTTTGTCCGAAGAACAAGGGATTCTTCAAAGGAATTCGCACGCCGGGTCGCAATTCCCCGTCAAAATAAATATCCGTTCGCTCATTCAGGATTCGGCGGATCTCGTAACGTTGCCCTTGCGCGTCTTCCACCTCGACCACGACCTTTCCGCCACTACCAAGGGCAAACCGGACAAGATCCTGCTTGTACTTCAGGTCCAACTCTTCTGTGGATTCAGGCATCGGCAATTCAAGCGCGAAGCGCAAGCACTCGAGAACGGCCGACTTTCCACTTCCCCGAATCCCGATTAGGCAGCTCATCTCGTCGGAAAGGTCAATCCGCTTTCCATCCAATATGCCTCCCACAAAGCTAACGGATCGCACCCAGGAGTGGACTTGCCTCTGAATGGCCTTGTCGGACAAACGGTCTGCCCCAGGTTTGAGTGCAAACTGGACCGCTTCAAAGGTGAATGCGCCGATCTTGATGAAGGTCGGTTCGCCCCGGCCGATTTCATCCATCGCCTTGGGATCTGAACCTTCAACTTGCGAAGGGTACCAAGCGCCCAGCCAGCTCTTTACCTTCTCACGTTCGTCTCGCGTTCTCACTTTCTGAAAAGCCGCAGTGCGGGAGCAGAACAGTTCATTTTGGCCGAGTTCGGTAATTCTGCCACCATCAAGCGCTCGCCAGAGACCGCAGTTATCTTCAACATGGGCGAAGATGAGCAGGTAGTCCCTCGAGAACTTGTCCAGTTCGCGAAGAGTCTCCAGCAGATCGTGGTTTGATCGGGCATTTCTGTTATCGTAGTTTGTCTGCCCGGCGAAGGTAAGTCCGAGAAAACTGTTGATGTGGTCAGCGTTTTCGCGGTTATCAATCCAATCTTCATGGAAGACCACAAGAGTGTGGATACCATTGCGGCCGTCTTTGACCGACAGCTCAACCCCGGGCATTAGATAGATATCTTCCTGCTTTGCCGCTTTCCGAAGTCCTTTAAACTCCTCCCGGTCGAACTTGTTGTGATTGGTAATTACGCCGACGCGGATGTCCGCTTGCTTAAGTGCAGCGATGAAACGCGCCATGAAATCCTGCTCGGAACCTGCGTCTTTGAATTCCTTGTCCCGCCGGGTGTGCAAGTGGAAATCCGCCCGTACCCACCGACCTCCGTGAGTGAAAAAGGATGTGCTTCCAGTCATGGCTTTCTCCCCCCTGCTGCATTTTCTTTATTTCTGCGAGTTTCATCCGTTCATCCGCGGGTTGCTGACTCGCAACTCGTCACTCTAGTACTATTCTGACCTTGCCGGGTTCTTTGCCCTTGGTCAGCCCGTCGAGGTATTCCTCGAACCGCTTCCGCATCTCCGCCGGGGTGGCCGGTGAGCCGCCCGAGAGCAGTGCGTCGCGCAGGTCGGCGATCTTCACCGAGACCTTGGTGAGCCCGGAGAGCACCTCCTGCAAGGCGTGGATGAAGTCCTGGTCCAGGTCGTCCGGCAGGGTCCGCTTCTTGATGAAGCCGTCCACCAGCTTGCGCGGTTCAGGCTTGAGGAGACTCAGGTTCCCCTTGGTTGTCGGGTCTTCGAGGTTGGCGAGCAGCGTCTGCGTCCAGTTCTCGACCAGCTTATCGAGCTCGCCGTCCAGTGCATCCAGCATGGTCGCTGCGGGAGCCACAGGCGGTTCCGCGCCAGGTTTGAAGTTGCAGTGCGGGCAGACCGGCGATGCTTCCAGTTCCTGCTCGGTGAGCGCAAAGCAGCTCCTTAATCCGGCGAGGCGGTTCTGGAAGTCCGATAGGTGCTGGCGGGGCATCAGGTCGATGGTGGAGAGCTTCTGCAGGTCCTTGAGCCGCTCGTCGCCCATGAGCTGGTCCTTGCGCTTGTCCTCGTTCACACCCAGGCGCGCTTTCGCGTGCATGGAGAGGTAAGCCAGCAGGTAGGCCTTCTTGAGGTCGCCGAGCTTGCGCTGGGTCTGCTGACGGAATGCCGCAGCGCTCCGCTTGGCCGGATCGCTGATTTGCGCCAAGACCTCGTCCCGCGCGGTTTTCATCTTGTCGATCCACTCGTGGCCGGTGGGTAAGACAGCCTCGGCGGTCGAGAGGTACGAGGCCGTGGAACCGAGGTCGCCCACCAGTTCCTCAAGCGATTTGATCTCGGCCATGGAATTGAGCCCGTCCCGATGGGCGGTTACCTCCGGGGCGTCATAGCGGAAGTTCTTGAGCTTGCCGGTCGTCGTGTAGGCTTGCAGGGATTCAAGGAAGGTCTTGGTCTCGTCCAGTTTCGCGCGGAGCTTCTTGACTTCGTCCTCGGCCAGCAGGCTGCGGCCCCAGAAGAACAACCCGGTCTGCATGCTCTGCTGCACCAGCACCAGCCGCTCGACGGCGTTGGTGACGGCCTTCTGCAGCTCCTGAACCGGCTCGTCCTTGCCCTGGGTGACCAGTTGCGCCATGCCCGGCGTGAGTCCGAGCAGTTCGAAAAGGCTTTTAAGCGCCGGGAGGTTCCAGTCCTTGGGCCGCTCGATGTGCTTGAACTGGGCCAGTTCGTCGATGCTGGTCCCGGCCAGTTGCGCCAGACCCGTGGCATCAAACTTCTTGCCGGGGATGGAGAGCACCACTTCGCCGGCATAGACCAGCGCGGCGAGCACCACCACGGCCCATTCGGGTTCGAGGCGAAGCGATTGCTGCGCCATGTATTCCACGCCGAGAACGTCCTGGATCAGCTCGGAGCGGTTGACCACCTGGCCGTGGCCCTTCTTCTTGGCGACACCGAGAATGTGCTTGGCGTACTTGGACCGGTAGGGGTCGAGCCGCTCACCGTCGAGAAGCTCCAGCGCACCCAGCACCGCGGTGCCTTGCTTGGTGCGATTCTGACCGGCGATGGCACGCAGAGCGTCCTGTGCAGCCTGGGCCCGGTTCGCTCCCGTGATGAGCACCGAGAAGAAAGGGTATTCGGGAGCCTGGTCCTGGAACTTCGTCCCGAGACAGATGCCCGCCGTGGTGTTCACCAGGTCGCGGAAGTTGATGCGCTCGTGGGAGCCGATGCCGGAAAGCTCCCGGATGGACTTACCCTTGGCCCATTCGGTCAGTGACTTGGCGCGCCCCTGGTAGGTGACCTCAAAGGCTGTGGTCATGTTCTTCTGGAGCCACTGCACGAGGTCGCGCAGGAAGTTCGAGGCCTTGGATTCATAGGTGGACTTGGCGTGGCCCGAAGCGGTGGATGCAAGGTCCAGGGCTGCGGCGTAGCTTCGAAGCGCGGTGCGGAATTCCTCGTCCGTGTTCGTCAGGCGCAGGAAGAGCTCCTCGGGTTTCTTCTCGTCCTTGAAATGCGGCGCGTCAAAGGGCTGGATGAAATAGAGGTAGAAGTCCCGCGGAGGCACGGCAGTAGATCGCTCGTTGGGCGCGCCGAAGAAAAGGTATCCCAGTCGCGCGGCCTTGCGTTCCAGCCATTCGAGTTCATGCTGCCAGATCTTGTAGCCCGTGACATAGGTCTGGTCGGTGCACTCCATCACCCGCCGGAGCGCCTCGTAGTAGTAGCGGTCGAGCTGCGAGGAATCGAGGCTCTCGGCCCGTTTCTCGATCAGCGCGTCGAAATCGTCGGTCTTCTTGAGGTCCAGGTAGTATTGGCGGTTGTCCGGGTTGGACGAAATGAACTGCCCGCTAACCGTCTTGTGGATTTCCCGCAGGACAGTCTCCACCTGGGAAAGCAGATCGTCGGCCGGGTCGCCGCCCAGTTCCTCGATGCCCGGCTGGAAGAGGCACAACCCGTCGCGCAGTTCTTCCGCCGTCGCGCCCAGGGTGGCGTAAATGTCGCCCGTCGTGAGCCGGTGGACCGACAGCGCGTGGATGAGCTGGGTCGCCATGGGCTTGTAGGCCGGGCGGGTGAAGGCCTGCTGGATGCGCGACTCGAGCACCATGCTGCAATCAATGACCGCCTTGATGTCCGGAACGGCGCGGAAGGACGGGTTCTCGCGCAGGGTGGTCCAGTAGCCGTCATAGGCGATGACCCCGGGCCGGTCGTCGGGTACGTTCTGGTTGAGCAGCTTCTTCATGGCCAGGGACAGAGTCTTGAGCACCTCGCGCTTTTCCACCGCGGTGACCCGCTCGAAGGTGTCGATGTAGTCCGGATGCACGGGGAAGAGGCGCACGAACTCGTCCATGCGCTCATTCATGCGGCCGTAGAACTTGGTGAAGGGTGTCAGGTACTCCCGGATTTTCACCTGCTGGTCGGCGGTCTTCTTGAGCAGACGCTCGGCCACCACGAACTTGACATCCTTGCGGGCGATGAGGATTTGCTCGAAGCGGTCCTTCACCCGGCGGATGCTGTCGGCTACAAAGGAAAAACGAGGGCTGTCGAAAATGGCTTCCTGGACACCGGCGATGAAACGGAATCGCAGGTCCTTGCAGACCTCGCCGATCTCGCGCAGGAAGTTGAGATCGAGGATGAGTTCCTGGTCCTTGCGGGTGCGAAGGTAGTCGAGCAGTTCGTCCACCACCAGGAGCAGACCGTGGTCGGGATGCTCTTGGTGGAAAGCGGTCATCATCTCTTCGAAGGAACGTTTGTTATTGGACACCTTGTCCGCGGGCGGAAAGGAATAAGACACGCCCATTGCGGCCAGGTGCTCCTCCAGTTCGGCCACGAGGATGTCGCGCAAGGACATGGTGGTCGCGCCGATCTCGGTTCGGACCACCTTGAAGCGCCCGCTGATCTTGCCTGCAGCGCTGGCCACGCTCTTGTCGTTCAGATGCGTTGCGAGATCGCCGTTTTCGGCCAGGGCGGAGATCACGGACATAAGGTGAGACTTACCGGTGCCGTAGTTGCCGACGACCAGGAGCCCCTTGTTATCCATGGGCTGGTCGAACTGAAGCTGAGGAACGACCAAACTTACAAGCTTCTCCGCCATCTCAGAGGAGATGACATAGGTCTGGACAAGCTGCCGGGCAGCAGCGGCCTCGTCGGCGTCCCGTAGCTGGACCACGGACTCGATAGGCTCGAACTGGATCAGGTCTCCGTATTTCATGATTTCGTCTCCGCGTCATGCGTTGAGCGTCTAACGTCTCTATTGCCGGACAAGTAACGAATGAAACCACCAAGGAAACGCACAACTTTATCGCATGACTCGTAAAGTTCGTTGAATGTCGCTGCATCCAAGTAGCCTTGATCCAAAGCAACATATAGCTGTGCTTTGATCTCGCTGGCCGAGCCTTTTGCAATGGAAAGGAACCTGCCGAATTCCGCATCACCCTGTCTATCAAATCCCTCGGCTACGTTGGACATTACGGAGATCGCGGCTCGGCGAATCTGATCCCGCAAACCGAAATCCTTTGCCCATTGGCCAGTCGCGGAAACACGATAAATGGTTTTGGTTAGTTCCCTCGCTTCCTGCCACGCCTGAATGTCTTCAAAGCGTTCAATCTTTGCCATGTATGCCTCCAGAGGCTTGACGTTCGACGCTTGACGCGCTCACGTATAAGAAATCTCGTATGGGATATCGTTTGTATTCGGGGTGGTCCGGCGTCGCATAGACCAAGTAGAGTAATGAGGACTGAGTGATGAGTGATGAGTGATGAGTCGTCGTTGTTTATCTCAGTCCTCAGTCCTCGCCCCCCGGTCCTGATCTCGCCGCTCCAGGCCGCGACAACCGTCTTGTTCCGCGAGAGCCCCTGCAGAAGCCGCAGTGGGTCCTGCTTGAGCGAGACATCGAAGAGGACCTCTACGTTGTCCAACAGAATCACTTCGGCCGCGGATGCGCTCACGATTTCCGAGAGGAGGCGGGGCAACTGCAGCGCCCGCTGGCGCTCAGAGAGGTCGAGCATGCGCCGAGACAGCTCGAGGTTGACATTGACCAGCGGAACCGCCGTGCGCTCATGAACATCTTGGAGCGCGGCGGTCTTGCCCGCACCGGCCGGAGCCACCAGCATGACAAGGCGGTGGTACAGCTCGGCAGCCTGGCCGATTCTTCGTATGACTCTATCGGCGAGTGGCTCTGCCATTAGCGATCTCCTCTTGAATCAGGCTCGTTCGTTCGCGTTTCCTCAAGCCAGTGGTCAATGGCTCCTTTCCGGAACCGCCAGTGCCGGCCGATCTTCTGGGAGGGGATCTTGCCTTCCCGAACGAGCTTGTAGAGCGTCGATTTCGGTATTTTCAGGTAGGCGGCCAACTCTTCGATAGTCAGTACGTCACCCGGTTTTTCATCCATCAAGCGCACCTCTCTGGTCTTAAGGCAAAGTTCAACCCAGCATGCCTCATATCAAGCACATAGTTTACAGTTATTGACAGTTGCTATC
>DATIKF010000242.1:0-3255 GCA_035477855.1 Dissulfurispiraceae bacterium | reverse complement strand
TTCTCATCTCACCCTTTGAGGCCGGGCGGCTGGCAATCAACCTGCTGGTTTATACGGTCAGCGTCCCGTAGTAAACAGATACAATCACACAATACACACTTCAGAGTTAATCATATACCACTATTCCTGTTTTGTCAAGAATAGTTTTTTCACTTCATTTTCGACCGTTTGTACGCTATAACTTTTGAATAGTCCCCGGTCTTGTTGGCTTCCTCGCGGAGTCTCTCCAGGGTACTGTCAATCGTGCCGGACGGGCGAGAGTTGCCCTGTATCCGGCCCTCGGGCTGCACGGCTGGTTTCTTTGTTGATACTTTCAACTGCGCCTCCAGTTTGGCAATCGCAAATGCAAACTTTACCGGGTCTTTGATCGCCCCGATCTCTTTGGCCTTGGCTTCGTTCTTGCCGAGCGCGTAAATCAAGAGCGTCGGATCATTCGCACCGTGGACTATGATGCCCTGCTGCGTTTGGTCGAGGACCTCAAGTACGGTCGCCTCGGCCTCGTCGAAGTCGTCGGCCTTGAACGTGGCCTTGGCTTCCTGATAGGCTTCCAGCTTCTCGCTCCATGACTTCTCTGCCTTCTCGGCCTCTGCCCTGGCCGCTGCGGCTTTTTCGTCCGCCTTGCGCTTGCGGTCGTACCATGACGTGAGCGCCTGCTCGTATTTGTCCGTATCGTAGTCGAGCGCTTGTAGTGTAGGCTTCTCGCCAACGGCAGGCTCGGCCTTGGCCGCTTCCTTCTCTTCAAGTTTCTTACGCGCTTCGCGTAGTTCCTTTTCAAGCTCACGGTTGCGCTGGCGTACCTTCTTTACCCATACCGGCGCGGGCTGTTCGTCCTCATGCTCTGGCGCGGGTTCGTCGCCAATCGTTACAGTAATCTGCTCTTTTTCTTCCTGCGGCTCGGTCGTTTCCTCGGCGGCTACTTCGGCTACCGGCTCGGCCTTTTTCTCTTCGTCTATTATCATGCTGTGTTACCTTTCTCCCCTATTTGCGCTAGGGGGAAGCGCTTATCATAATGACGCTAAAAGCGCCAATATATCCCTATCCTCTCGGTCGCGGTCTTTAATGGCCCTATGCGATTTTACGCGCGCGGACTGGATAGGCGTCAACGCCGATTGCATCCCGTAAACCTTAAACGCCGGTTTCTGTGCCATCTTGCGTAACGGCTTGGCCGGTTCTTTCCTTGCGCTTGCCGTTACCGTTCCGCGTTGCCCTGGCGCCGGCGCTGTCTGGCTACCTCGCGTCCGTATCGCATAAATGGGCGGGTAGTATTCCCATGCGCCACGCGGTCCACCTGCTCCTAGCGGCTTCTTTACCGCGCCTTCCGTAAACTCCGCTACAATCGCTTGACTCGGGGCAAGGAGCGTTTCGGCTACCGTTACCGGGTAAATAACCTTTGCCTCTGCTGTTATGCTTTGGCTCGGCGCTAGCAATGATTCTACTATAACACAATTTATATTTGTCTGTACACTTGCCGATTGCGAAGGCGCTAGCAGAGTCTCCGCGATTGATACCGGCATACTCGTGCCAGCGGTTGCGGCTTGTGAAGGCGCTGGCATTGACTCGGCAACGGTGATAGAAAAGAAAGCCGGGCCACCACCGCGCTGCACGGTCGGGTCGGATAGTTTTATATTAGACGGTATCGGTTCGCCAGGATAAAGATAAATTACCGGCATTATATTACCGCCGTTACCACGTCATTCCTTGTAATCCCCGCAACGTCTGGGCTTCCAGGTAAATATGCTATAAGTTGATACGTCATCGGGCGTGGCGCTACTATGCTATAGTTTCCGCCAACGTCGGATATAGTTTCTGCAACTACGGGGTTTATGTCGCCACCTGGTACAAGCCTAGTAGTATCTAGCATTATTACCCTACATCCGCCAAGTGCTAAACCGGTAGCGTCTAACGTTTGGCCGGTGATAGAAAAACGTTGGGTAGATTCTGTTATAATTCCGCGCGCGTTTTCTTTGCCGTAAAAGCTTGCGGGCATGCGAGGGAATACTCGCCGTCCTACAAATCCACTCATAACAACGGCGCGGCGTGGCAGTTGTATTTTTTCGGTATCATCTAATACGTCATCGGATGCAACAATAAAACTATTAACCGCTTCAGCCGGGCCTACTATCGTTCCATCGCGTAGCGTACACAATGCGCCAATTGTGTCTAGTGGCACGGTAGAAAATAGCCATTCTTGCGCTGGTTCAACGAATATTTTTACAGGCCCGGCTCCGACATCTTCAAATCGTATTTCGCCGCCTGAATATACTTTCGGGCCAAGCTTTCGTGGTAAAAGTCCATACCATTCATGTTGAAATGCCATATCTCGCGGCAAAGTTAATATTGGCATTGACGCCGTGGTAATTTCGCCTTGAATCGTTACCGCTTCCATACATGAACATTTCCTGCCGCCTTCCAGTCCGAACATTTCGCCCTGGATGACGATATCTGTGGGGTCTGGAAGCGATGGCAGGATGATGTGCATATTATGGCGTCAACTGCTCAATAAGCATCTGATGCAGAGTAAACGAGCCGGTAGCCACCGTCTGCGTAAACTGCATATCAAGAGCGTTCGCGGCGGTTGAATCAAAGCCAGTGCCTACCACGGGAGCCGTATTGTACGGAACTGTTATAATACCGCTCCACGGCCCGGTAGCAACCGCGGGCACGTTCAGGAACGCCGTTGAATTGAAACGGCCCATGCCGAATAGTGTTGCGCTAGTGCCGGAGCCTACCGATCGACAGGTAAGCAAGATTTCGCCAAACCAAGGAACGTTCGTCTGTGCCACTATGTTAAGCGGTATCGCCAGGGAGTCCCACGCCGTTACCGCTCCAAGCCGTAGATTGATACGGAACGTTCCCGGCGTAGTAACAACGCAAGAAACGCGGCCCGACATAGTAATGCGCCACTGCCGCCCAATCTGAAAATAACCGGCGGGGAGCGTCGTTACAACGTAAGTAGGAAGCATGGAAGCCGCCGCTGCCGCCGTAAGTGTCGGGCCGTCTGAATAACTAGACGCTATAACCTGTACTGCCATAATTAAACTCCTTGGCGGCGTTTGGCCGCTTCAAACTCGCTTATAGTTACCGGCTGAATAGTTTTTTTCTGAGCGTCAAACTTTTCAACCGCTTGCCGTGCTACCTCTAACATCCCATAGCATACTATTTTGTTTTCAATCGGGCCATTGACTGATACGTTGCCTTTATCGTCCATGCTTACAATAATTTCAAACTTCATCCCAGTGACTCCTGATGCGTGAA